>CAYSIV010000031.1:4231-29748 GCA_964431175.1 uncultured Anaerolineales bacterium | reverse complement strand
TACACACCGGCCGCCAACTACAACGGGCCGGACAGCTTCACCTTCAAGGTCAATGATGGCACGGTGGACAGCGCACCGGCCACGGTCAGCATCACGGTGACAGCGGTCAATGATGCGCCAGTGGCCAACGCTCAATCCATTACAACCAATGAAGACACGGCCAAAGCCATCGCCCTGACTGGCACGGATGCGGAAGGCAGCACGTTGATCTACGCCATCGTGACGGGGCCGACGCATGGCTCGCTCAGTGGCACTGCTCCGAATGTAACCTATACACCTACTGCCAACTACAACGGCTCAGACAGCTTCACCTTCAAGGTCAATGATGGCAACCTCGATAGTAATATAGCCACCGTCTCGATCACTGTTACACAGGTTTCCCCGACTTGTTATGTGTTGATACTTAGCCATACCGGCCAGGGTAGTGATCCAGTAGCAACCCCTGCCAACTCGACAGGTTGCTCGTCTGGTGAATATGTTGCCGGTGCATCCATCAGTCTGAGCGGCGCAATACCCACCTCCGGCTGGCAGATCGCCAGTTGGACCGGGACGAACAACAACGCCAGCACCGCCAGCACCAACACGGTCACCATGCCCGCCAGCGCGCATACGGCCAGTGTCAGCTACACCGTGATCCCACCGACCTGTTATGCACTGACGCTTAGCCATACCGGCCAGGGCAGCAACCCCGTTGCTTCTCCCGCCAACTCAAGTGGTTGTGCCACTGGTCAATACATTGCCGGTGCATCCATCAGCCTGAGCGGCGCAGTACCCACCTCCGGCTGGCAGATCGCCAGTTGGACCGGGACGAACAACAACGCCAGCGCCTCCAGCACCAACACAGTTACCATGCCTGCCAGTGCGCATTCAGCTAGCGTCACCTATGCTCAAATTGAATACACCCTGACGGTGAACACAGTTGGAAGTGGCTCGGTGACGAAGAACCCCAGCCAGACCACCTATCACTACGGTGACGTCGTTACGTTGACGGCGATGCCCGCCTCGGGCTGGTCGTTCGCAGGTTGGAGCGGTGCTCTGAGCGGGACGACTAACCCGGCCAGTGTCACCATCACCGGAAATAAGACGGTCACAGCCACGTTTGTGGATGCGACGGCGCCCAACACAACCCTCACCTCGTTCCCGCCCAATCCCGATAGCGCCAACTCGGCCAGCTTCGCTTTCACCGGCTCAGACAACGTCACGCCCTCTGGCGGCCTGACGTTTGAGTGCAAGCTGGACACCAACGCTTGGGCGGCTTGCGCCAGCCCGAAGACTTACAGCGGCCTGGCGAACGGCTCCCACACGTTCCAGGTGCGAGCCAAAGACGCGGCGGGCAACTTGGACGCGACGCCGGCTTCCTACACCTGGACGGTCAATGTCGTGGCTACTTGCCCGTCATCGCCAGTGTTAGACAACTTCAACCGCGCCAATGGTTCGCTTGGCTCCAACTGGCTCGGCGTCACCGAGTCAGATCGCTATCGAATCGCGAATCATCAGGTTGACGTTCGCGATGGCGGCGCACTCTACTGGAAGGCTGGCAACCCGTTCGGCGCGTCGCAGGCAGCCTTTGTCACGCTGACGACCGTTGATCCGAAAGGCCGCGAACAAGACCTGCTGATCAAAGTGCAAGGCGGCAACAGCCCAAGCTGGACGAAGGGCGCGATTGAAGTGCTCTACGACGCCAGGGCCGGCGCGGTGCGCGTAGAAACTTACCGCCCGAATCAGGGGCGATGGTCGATCTATGCCAACCTCTCGGCCAAGTTCCGGAATGGCGACCGACTTGGAGCGCGCGTGCTCGCCAACGGCGAAGTGTGGATCTACCGCAACTGCGAGTTGGTGGGCAAAGTGAAATTGAACACTGCCGACCAGAACTTCTTCAACAACAAGGGTGGCCGAATCGGGCTGTGGTTCATCGATGCTTCGAAGGCCTACTTCGACGACTTTGGCGGAGGCAATGCGCCATAATGCTGGCGCGCTGAGTTGACCTTGCAAAAGAGAAACCCGCTCTCTCCTTCCTGGGGAGAGCGGGTTCCCTGTTCTGAATGTTCGCCTGCGTCCTCGTGAGCGCGGCTGGCGACTCAATACCAGTCTACTGATTGCTCCTCTGCTTCAAGGCCTCGTCCAAAAACTCCTGATGGAACGAATTCGCTCCTTCCCCCAATTCGTTGTAGTTTAGCTTTCTTCCACCTCCCTCGCCAAAAACCACCCGCCCTTTCGCTGGTCGGCATCCTTCGGCTCGCGGTCGTAGTACAACTCGAAGAGGCGCCCGCCCTCAACGCGCACCCGGAAGTAATCGCGGCCCACGCCCCACGAGCCGCGAAGGGTGGCACGAGCGGCGTGGGCCGGTTCCCTTCGGGTATTGCGCGCCATCCGGCCTCGCCGCTTGAAGTCGTACCACTCGGCCAGCATCTCGACAACCCGGTAGTTCTCCCCGTGCCACGTAAACCCATTCGGGCAAGGCGGCTTTTTCTCCAGCGCCGGTTCTTGATCAAAACGAGCCTCGATAGGTTCCTCGATGAAGTGGAGAGGTTTCACGTCCATATCAATTGTCAACAAGCATCAAACGACAAACGCAAAACGTGACACATGACGTTTGTCGTTTGACGTTTCACTCAGTCCTCATCACTCATCACTTGATCCACTCCAACGTCCCCAGCGTGTCCACCGGAATCATTGGCGTCAGGCCGCTCCCGTCCGGGTTCATTACGTAGATGCCGCTGGCGGCGATGAAGGCCAGGCGTGAGCCGTCGGGCGCAAAACTGCCGTACATGCCGGTGTCATAGATTTTGGTCAGCCGGGTGAGGCCAGTGGCGTCGAGCGAGACACGCCACCAGTCGGAGGGAACGTTGTGCGCGTCGGCGGCTTGCACGCCGAGCAGATGGTCGAACCACGAGAGGGCGGGAGCAGGCGTTGACTGGTAGGCCGGGCCTTCGCCCACCGCGCTAAAAATAATAGCACTGCTGTCGGGTGTCCACAGGTGCGCGTCCACTGCCTGAAACGATCCAGGCAGGAGCAGAGGCCGGGAATTTTTGCCATCCGGATCGGCCACGAACAGATCGTTGTTGAATGTTTGCGAGTCAAACGAAAGATAGGCGAGCTTCGAGCCATCGGGCGAGAGGCGCGGCCAGATGGCGTTTTCGATCAGCGCTTCGGACGAGCCGCCTATCGCCAGCCGTTCAACCGTGTAGCGAAAGGTATTGCCGCTGTCGCTCTTGACGGGAATGAAGTGGGCGTAATAAATGTATTTGCCGTCGGGCGACCAGGAAGGGGTGAAGTATGACTCTTGCGGGTCGACGCGTTCGAGTAGCGACACAGGCGGAGCCGAACCATCGGCGGGCATCAGATAGAGACCGGTATAGCCGAACTGAATCTGGCCGTCGGGCGGCGGCGGCGCATAGGCGGCCACGATCAGTTTCTCATCAGGCGATATGGCGGCGGCGGTGAGCCAGGCGTTATCCGGCGGCTTGAAGAGCGTGGCCTGTTCGCCGCTGGCCAGATTGACTCGCGCAATGCCTTGCAAGCCTTGCGTAAATAAAAGCTGGCCGTTGAGATTGAGGTCCGCCCAGGCCGGGCCAGCCGATGCCGCCTGGGGAAGCGTGGAGGCTGGGGTGGCCGCCACTTGAACAGGGGCGGTTGCCACCGGAGTCGCGTCTGAAATTTGAATGGAGCAGGCGGTGAGGATCACAGCCAGCAAAATGCTAATCACTTTCATCTTCATCTTTGCCTTCTTCTTTTCCTTTGCGCTTCCGGTCGCCCAGAGCCAGAGCAATAAATAGAATGATGGAGACAACGAAGCCAACAATATAAACGACCTCGTCCCAAAAGCCGATTGCGCCGTGCGGAAGCTGTGGAGAGTACATCATCGGGCTAATGTCCTAACGTAGTTAATAATGTGCCAGAGTTGTTCAGCGGTGAGAGATTTTCCGAACGCTGGCATTACCGAACCGGGGTAGCCGTTGCTCACCCACTCGAAAAGCTGGCCGTCGGTGTGCACGCCGGGCACGGCGTGAAGCGAAAGATCGGCCGGGCGCGGGTTGAGGGTGATGCCAACCGGGCCATCGCCTTTGCCGGTTTCACCGTGGCACGGCACACATAAGGTTGTGTAATACTCTTTGCCCTGCGCAACCGAGTCGGCGTTGGCCGGGATGGGATTAATGCGCCCCACTGACTCGGCCGGAGCCGGGCGATAGAACACAGCCACGCTGGCCAGCGCCAGCGCCACCCCCGGCACGATGCCGAGCCAGATGTATTGGGTGCGCCGGCCCGGCAAGCCGCTGAAGGCAAAAATATAAGCCAGGGCCGCGCCCAACAATAATCCAGCCGCTATCCGATTCCAGGGATACGATTGTATGGCGGCGGCCGGGCGCATGTCCAAGTCGAAGTTGGCATAAGCGTCGAATTTGTTTTCACGCCGCACAATCGCTTGAACCTGCCATTGATCCGGCAGGTTCAGGTATGAACCACGCAGGGCATATTGGCCGTCACCTTTGAGCGTTAGCTGGGCGTCGCTGGGCGGCAGCTTGCCCGAAACCGGAGTGAAACGGAGCAGAACTTCCTTGGCGTCGTTGACCGGTTGGCCGTCGGCCTTCACTGTCAGCGAAAAGTTGTTGACTCCGACCCGGGCCGGATCGACGGTGAGGGCGATACTAAGATCGTCAGCTTTGGCCGAGGCGTTGAAGCCGGAGGCTGCCGCCGCCGTTTGGGCGGGGGGCGATGAGGTGAGCAAGGCCACACTCAGGAACAGCAATACCCCCAGTGTAATCTCGCTGGTAATGATGCGCTGGAAGCGATCGACCACACCTGACAGGTCCCTTGAAGCTTTCGGCGATGAAGAGGAGCGATCACGACCGGTCTGGTCTCCAGCCGCCAGTTTCATGGCTGGGGTGATGCCCAGCAGATTCACCGCGCCGATGGCGATCATGGGCAGGATGAGGATGAGTTTGACGATCAACACCCGGCCATAGAGTGTGTTGTTGAGCGCTTCAAACGAGCCGACGCGCAGGATGCTGGCGTACAAGCCGGTGAGAGCAAGCACGCTCACGCTGATCAGCGCCACTGCCGAGAAGCGCGGGATGAGGCGGGCGGTGAGACGGGTGCGTAATTTTGGATCGAGCGAACGCGACGCCCACATGCCACCGACAAAATGGGTGAGGCCGCCAACCCATGCTGAAGCCGCCACCAGATGCACCCAGTCGGCGATGATGGGCAGAAGCGGGTCGGCGTCGGCGGCGGCATGACTGTCAAAACTGATAGTGAGTAAGAATAGAAGCGAAACGGCGAATGCAATCCAACGATCGCGGCTGGTCCGGGCTGTGGGTAACAGTCCGGCGATGGCCAGGGCCAGGGCCGAGCGGGCGATCCACAACACGCCAAAGCGGGTGGTGAACAACACGCTATTGACGGCAGTATTCCACGGGGCCGCAATCTCAGCGCCGGAGGCTTGCCCGGCCTGCACCAACAAACCGATGATGTTGGCAATAAGAACGACGGTAATAGAAATAGTGGAGAACTTGCGCCAAAGCGGTTGATGCGGATCGGGCTTGCCGGGGTTGATGGCCTGATAGGCCGGCTTCCAGACAACGAGGACGAAGAGCGTACCGCCTGTGAGCGCCGTGGCCGAGAGATACAACAGCCACCTGGCGATGATTTCGCCGATAGAAATTTTGATTTGCCTGCTGGCTTGTTCTGCCGCCGAGAGCGCCGCCGCGTCCACGTTTCCGACAGCAAACGGAAACGCGCCTACGGTCACGTGGCCGTCCACTGCCGAGAGCACTTTCCAGGAGACGGTGTAGACGCCGTCGGGTAGGGAGTGGAGGGAGGCGGTGAGACGGGTGGGGTCGCCGGGGCTTACGCGCGAGTCGGCGTTGTCCACCCGGATACCGTTCGAGTCCAGCACTTGAATTTCGCTGAACGACGGTTCGAGCGCCTCGCTGAAGATCATTTCGATCTCCGCCGGGGAGCGGTCGAGCGTAGCATTGGCTTCGGGCGAGGAACGCACCAACTCGGCGTGGGCGAAGACGGGGGCGGCGAGAGTTAGAGCCAGCGTTAGAGTTAGAGTGAGAGCAACGAGACGGAGTTTCATAAAAAGGGTCAACGGATTGAACGGATTTGAAGACCCATTCGCTAAATCCGTTCAATCCGTTGACTGAATTGTTGACTACTTCTTTCGAGTAAGGGCGACGATGCTCAAGACTAAGCCGAGCAGACCGGCGACGAGGCCGCCGATGCCCAGCCAGTCGGTGAGACCCAGGCCGCTTTGTTGTTGGGCCGCCAACGGGAATTGATATGCGTCGGCGGTTTCTACTTCTTCGGGCTGAACTTCCAGGTTAGCGTCGGCGTCGCCCATGCCACCAGTGAGTTTGCCAGTGAGGCGCACCGTATACTGCCCGGCGCGGGTGGGTATGAACGGGGCCACGAACTGGCCTGGTGCGCCGTCGGCCAGCGGTTGGAGCAAGAGCACTTTGCTTTCGCCGCCGTAGACCACTTCGACTTTCAAGCCGGACACATCCACGTTGATACCTTCGGCCTGGCTGTCGATGCCTTCGGCTTGGCCGCTGATGTAAATGATAAGGCTGTTAGGCTGACCGGCGACAGGCGGTTCATTGAGCCAGCCGTATTCGATGACGTAGTCGCCTATCGTGGTCTCTTCGTGGGCCAGGGCGGCCAGGGGCACGATGAGCAATGCTAAGAGTGTGAGTGCGCGAAGAACGCGCAAAATAAAACGGGACATAAACAGGAATCCTCCTTCAGAGTAGTAAAGGTTTGAAGAACGGTGAACTTAGGAAGTGAAGGAGGCGGTGAGTCGCGGCGGCGGCGGATCTAGGGATGGTATCCAGCCGTGAGCGAAAGTGAAATCGTGGATGATGTGCCGCCACAGTTGCGGCGTAGTGAGAAGCGCGATAAGGGCATGGGCCGGAATCAAGGCCAGGGAGGCCACAGCGGCCAGCCCCGTGCTGAACAGGTCGTTGAGGTAGTCGTGGTTATGGCTGGCTTCAGGGTGTCCGCTTGGATGCGGGTGGTAGGCCCGAATATCCATCATCAGCCAGCACGGGCAGAGACCGGGCGGGGCAAAGGCGGTGAGGCCGATGAGCAGGGCAAGGAGGATCAACACCGGGCGGGGCATAAGCGGAATTATACCGCTTGTGTGACTCAGAGTATCCAATCTGCTATACAGATGGTTCACGGCTCGACCGGATAACCGGTGTTGACCCAGGCTCGGAAGCCGCCCAGGATCGGTGTGACGTTGGGAAAGCCATTATCGAGCAGGGTGCGCGCCGCACGGGCGCTCGACTCCTCTGCCGGTCAGGTGCAGTAAGTGATGATCCAGTCTGAGCGATTGAGTTCATCCAGGCGTTCATTCAGTTCGGCCAGCGGGATGGACAACGCTCCTGGAATATGGCTGTCGGCATACGAGTCAACATCGCGCACATCTACGAACACGGCGGTTTTGGTGTCAAAGGCGGTCTTGGCGTCAGCCAGACTGACACGCTGGACTTCTGGGAAAGTGTCTTCGGCAATATCAGCCGGGGGGGCCGTCGCGGTTGCGGGTGTTTGCGAGATATTCAGGCTCACCAGAATCGCGACAGACACTAGCACCAGGCCGAGGCCGATTATGATGAGGGGCCAAAATGGCCGACGTTGTGGTTGAGTTGGCTGAGACATTTATAGTCCTTTCTGTGCCGGCAATTATCGCTTCCTATGGAAAGGCGCGCCACATCAAGTAAAAACCCCAAATAATCAACACCAACCCCAGCCCAATCAGCAGGCGGTGGACAATTTCATTGGCTTGGGTGCTGATGCGGGATATGATGAACAGCCCGGTTTCGCTGAAAAACGCAAAGCCTATCATCAGGAAGCCAGCCGCGAGAATTCGCACGCCTCTCCCAAGTGCGCCGCCATTACGTGGCTGCGCCAAAAACATCGCGATTGCCAGGACAACTACGTACGGGCCAAGTATTAAAGATAATGTCTGCCGGGGTTCCATGGATAAACTCCTCTCGTGTGACATTCATGACCCACACCGTTAACCTTCACGTGCTTCGCGCGCCAACGTGAATGCAATGGCCGCTAATCCGGTGGCGATGGCCAGGCCAACAGCCAGCAGAATAAGCGCCGACCCGATGGGTGCATTGGAGAGGATGACAGGGCGCGGCGGAGCCGCCGGAGCCAGAGCCTCTACGCGCCAGTCGAAATCAGCCACACTGTCTTCCATCCCTTTGCGGCGGACGACGACCTGAGCGCGCCATGCTCCCGGCAAACTTAGCGCACTGGAACTCAGGCGATAAGTATTGTCGTCTGCCAGTTCAAGAGTCAATGTTTGTATCCCGAGGTCCCGTTCGACATATGTCAGCCTGACCAGCACGCGTAAAATTTCGGCGGGCGGCGGGCGGCGCGTGTTTGCGGGGTTAACCGAAATGATATTGAGGCCCGGCTTGTTGGGGCGGATGCTTGTAATCACCAGCAAGTCGTCGGCCATCTGTGACAAGGAGGAAGGCGGTTTGTCCGCCGGGTTGGGTGGCTCAAATTCCGACCCGCGTGCGGGCGGAGCGGCGGTGAGCACGCTGGTGAGCACAAAGACCAGGACAGCCAGCCCAGCCTCTATTAGTAACAGGATTGGAAGCCGATTGGGGTGAAACGGCCTCCATCCGGCCGGGCGGCGCAGAACTGATCCGATCATCGCCGCCAGTCGCGGATGAAGAAGCATGGAGTTGCTCAGGCCCGCCAGCCCAATCACGAGAAACACCCCGATTTTCGCTGTGAGCACCTGGCCGTAGAGGGTCGCAATCCAGGCATCAATGGACGCGACTTGCTGGGCCATGTTATAGAGGCCGGTGGCGGTCAACGCCCCAACGCTCAACGCAGCTACCGCGCCGAACCTCCGCCAGCCGCCGAGCGCTACTGCTCGCCAATCTTCTTGGTGTGACCTAAGTAGTGGCAATAGCCCGACTAACAAGGCAAAGAGGGACCCGACCCATGTTCCGGCGGCCAGCAGGTGCACTGTATCCACCGCAACGCTTAGGACCATTTGCTTGGATAATCCTGCTGCGTGACTGTTCAGCGCCTCGATGCTTGCCAGGGCCAAAACGCTCCATAAAGCCATGAGCCAACCCAATAATCGTTCACGGCGAGCGGTAGCCAAAACAATCAGAAGGGCCAGCAGAGAACATTGGCGCGCGAGCCACAATACCCCGAAACGTGTTCTCAGCAAGTCAAATGCGCTCCGCTCTGCTGCCACCGATTGCCAGGCTAGCCAGCCGAAACCGATGGCCAGCGCGAGAACCGCCGCGCCGACTGCGAGCATCCAGATGCGCCGCCGCGCGGCGTTGACCGCATCATGCGCCGAAGGATCGAAACCTTTGGGGCGCAACACCAGGCCGGCAATTGCCAGACTGCCGATCAACATAGACAGGGCTACGTAGTTCGCCACGCGTAAAGCAACTTCGACCACAGGTACTGAAGCTGCGGTCTGAGCAGTTGGGCGCGTCGGCGCCCCTGCCGTTTGGCCGATGCCAAATACCAGTGTGCCCCGCGTGACGTGATTGTCTGCGTTGGATAGGACTTTCCACGTCAAGCTATAGACCCCGGTTTGGAGAGTGGGCATAGAGGCAATGATCAACGTCGGGTCAGAGGCCTCACTGCGCAATTTCACCTCTCCGGCGGACTGGACATTGGCGTCCAGAAGTTCGACCGAAACGAATTCGACTATGACCGGCTCGTCGAACCACAGATAAACTTCTTGCGGCGCTTCGACCAGCACCGCGCCGTCCTCGGGGTTGGAGCGGAAAAGCCGCGCGTGGGCCGAGGCCGCACTCGTAGTCGTCAAACCGATTAGTATCAACGTCAACAGTATGGCACTGAACAAACGACGGAAGGTGGAGTTTGTGCTCATCGGGGTTGCCTCCTAGACCACATCCAGCCAAGAGCCACGAGGATCACGACAATTGCAACTCCAGCCACTACGCCGATGGGCAACCAGCTTGGAGTTGATTCTTCAATGTTGGAGGCGGTCGGTATCGGTGAGGTCTCCGGTGTTAGTGATGTAGTGGGTGGCGTCGTGCTTTCCACGGGCGGCGCTATCGTCGGAGTGGAGTTGAGGCGGGGCGTCGCGTTGCCGATGATGAAATCGAACTCGTCTTCGGCAACGTCGCCGTCGTCAATGGACACTGCGCGCCATCGAACCGTGTATACTCCTTCCGGTAATGGCGGCAATATGACAATCATCGAAGCATGGTCGGGATCGTTGAGATCAACGTAGCCATCGCCTGAATCAACCTGTTGCCCATCTTCGTTAAAGACCTTGAGGGTGCTTTCGCGCGTGACGAGTTCGTCGCTGAACCATAGTGTGACCTGGGGCGGAGATTCGGCCAGCCGCTCATCCACTGCCGGAATGGAGCGAATCAACTCTGCATGTGCCAGAACAGGCAGGGAGGTGGTCAGAAGCAGTAATATTGACCACCAGAGACAGTTCCACCGTGCTTTTCGCAATCTTCTCATTGTCATTTTGGCGCCCTCGACTTTAGCCTGAAAGGTTCTTGTCAGGAAGATGATGTTCGCGCTTGCCGATATGCCGATACCCCAACAGCCGTAGTGCATTTAGCACCACCACAATCGTGCTGCCTTCGTGGAAGAGAATGGCAATGCCTATGCTGGCCAGGCCGGTGAGTGAAGCGATGACAAGGAAGGCAATCACCCCTAGCGCAATTGCAAGGTTCTGCTGGATGATGGCGCGGGTGGCGCGACCCAGCCCGACGGCAAAAGGCAACTTGGACAGGTCGTCGCCCATCAGCGCCACGTCTGCCGTCTCCAGCGCCACGTCAGTGCCGGCCCCACCCATGGCAATACCCACTGTTGCGTTTGCCAGCGCCGGGGCGTCGTTCACGCCATCGCCCACCATCGCCGTTTCGCCGTATTTCTGTTTCAATTCGCGAATGGTTGCCACCTTGTCTTCAGGCATTAAGTCGGCGCGGAAGTCGGTGAGACCGACTTGCCTGGCGATGGCCGCCGCTACCCGCGCATTGTCGCCAGTCAGCATGACCGTCTCCTGCACGCCGATTTGTTTGAGGGCCTTCATTGTCGGCGCGGCGTCAGGGCGTAAAGTGTCTGCTAAAGCCAATACACCAACAAGTTGCTTGTCTACTGCTACCAGCATGATGGTCTTGCCGCTCGATTGTAGCGACTCGATTTGTTGCCGCGCCCCATCAGAAATTGACACGTTGGCTTCGGTCATCAGTTTCAGATTGCCGATACAAATTGCCTGGCCGTTCAACGTCGAGAGCAGACCCCGACCAGTGGCTGACTCAACATTACCCACTGTTAGAAGCGCCAGCCCTTTCGCCTGCGCCGCCCGCACCACTGCTTGCGCCAGCGGATGACCTGACCGACTCTCTATCGCTGCCGCCACTGCCAACAGTTCATAAGCGCTTGAGATTTGGTCATTGGGATTTGGGAATTTCACAATGTCGGTCACTTCCGGCTGCCCATGGGTGATCGTGCCGGTCTTGTCGAAGGCGATAGCTTTGAGCCGCCCCAGGTTTTCCAGATGAGCGCCGCCTTTGACCAACACGCCGTTGCGGGCCGCTTGCGCGACCCCGGCCAAGATGGACGCGGGCGTGCCGAGCGCCAGCGCGCACGGCGAGGCAGCCACGAGCAGAGTCATCGCCCGCAAAAATGACTCCTTGAACGGCAGGCCGAACAACGGCGGCACGGTGATGACGAGCGCCGTCACGATCAGCACACCCGGCACAAACACACGCTCAAACTTCTCTACCGTCTGTTGGGTGGGTGATTTTTGCGTCTGTGCTTCCTCGACCATCTTCATCACCCGCGAGAGGGTGCTGTCCTTCGCCAACCGCGTGACCTTCACTTCCAAAGCGCCTTCACCGTTGACCGATCCGGCAAACACTTTGTCGCCCGGCGTTTTGTCCACCGGCACGGACTCGCCCGTGACTGGCGCTTGGTCTACCCCCGACTGCCCTGCCAGCACCACACCATCCACCGGCACACGCGCGCCGGGGCGGATGATGACAACATCTTCCAACTGCAACTGCTCAACAGGCATTTCCGTTTCTTTGCCATCACGTTTGACCAGCGCCGTTTTGGGGGTGAGGTCGGCCAATGCGCGAACAGCGGCCCGGGCGCGATCAAGCGCGCGTTCTTCCAGTGCGTGGCCCAAACTGAACAAGAATAATAACAATGCGCCTTCGGCCAACGCGCCCAATACTGCCGCACCCAACGCGGCCATCACCATGAGCAGGTCAGTATCAAAGTGTTTCTCTCGAAGAGCGTGCCAGGCGTGTTGCGAAATATCCCAGCCGCCGAATACGTAGGCGACGAGGTAAATGCCAGTAGCCACGAACGGGGACAGGCCGAAGAATGTCTCACCACCCCAACCGACGAGGAGGAGCAAACCGGAGATCAGGCTAAACAGCAGTTCGCGGTTTTCCTGATACCAACTACGGAGGCCAGTAGCCGGAATGGTGTAACCCAGCCCACGCACGCGCTTTTCAATCGCGCTCCGGTTGATAAAATGGTTGTCATACTCCACACGCATTCTCTGTGAAGCGTAGTTGACGCTCACGGTCAGCATGCCCTCCATCCGCCCAACGCCGTGCTCAATGACCTTTATGCAATCGGAGCAGTCCATGCCCTCAATCGTGATGAGTTCGTGATGGTAGCGGTTGACGATGCTGGCCCCGGCACGTTCGGCCAGGCGTTTCACGTCGGCCAGTAAGATGGTGTTTGAGTCATAGTGCAGGCAAAGCACTGCCGGGCGCTTGTCACGCTCAAGATGAGCGCGTTGCAAGCCCTTCTGATTTTTGAGCGCACTTTCCAGCCGGGCCAGGCAGTCATCGTCGTCATTTTCAATGCCGGGCAACAACAACGGAATTTCGAGTTCAATAGTTTTTTCGGTCATCATCTATTCCAGAATAGCAAAACAGCATTAGCCGCCTGGCAGAGAGGCGCGCCGGAGCAGGCAAAATACAAAGCAACCCAGAAACCTGAGCTGATAACGGCTACAGGTCAAACTGGCAAGCTATGTGGCTAGGGGAATTTTGGGGGACGAACCGGTGAAGGGACGAGTTGAGGGGGTAAAGCGGGAATCACAAGAGCAAGGGCCAGAATCAAAGCCAATGGGCTGGCCGGGACCATTATTTCCGGCAACACGAAGCCTGCATGGATACTGCATGTCGCAGTTCGTTCACTACTCGTAGAAGTTAGGCTGGGATTACATTGGCGGATATTGCCCGCTTCTGGTGGCACCCTGGCGGCGTCGGCAATCAAGTGCAGGGTCAGCCCGAAGACGGCGATTGCCATGCAGAGCATGATCAACCAGCGGGTTGTGGAATAACAGAGACGCAGGTTAGCCACGCTGCACATGATATAAGGCGAGAAGGTTTTTGCGCATAAAGTCAGTTGCATGAACGATTATTCATACTTTTGTATATTATGCCGAGTAATATTGATTGTCAAGGGTTTGGAGGAAACAGCAACGATTAGCTTTTGCGCGCTCGACTCACGATCCAGGCAAAGCCAAAGCAAGCCGTCGCCACCAGGACGATGGCGGCACCCGAGGCAATCGAAACGTAGTATGACAAATACAACCCGACCAGGCCCGACCCGCCGCCGATGATGGCGGCGATGAGCATCATGCGCGAGAGGCGCTTGGACAGCAGAGACCCGGCGGCGGCCGGGGTGAGGAGCATGGCCGTCATCAGGCCCGCGCCGATGGTTTGTAGAGAGACGACGACGGTGACGGCGACCAGCACCAGCAAAAGATAACGAAGCGGTTCGGCGGGCAGGCGCAGGCTGGCGGCGTGGGTGGGGTCGAACGAGATGATGACCAGTTCTTTGTAGAAGGCGGCGATGGCGAGGATGACCAGGCCGCCGAAGAGGGCGATGAGGAGTAAATCGTAATTAGTAATTGCCAGAATGTTGCCGAAGAGGATGTGAGTCAGATCAACGCTGTAACTGCGGATAGTGCTCATGAGGGCAATGCCCAGAGCAAAGACCCCGGCGAAGATCACGCCGATGGCCGTATCTTCCCGCAGGCGGCCTCCCCGGGTGATGACGCCGATGCCGAGGGCGGTGAGAATCGCCGCCACCATCGCGCCCAAAAACAGCGGGCCGCCCGCGCCGCCAATCAAATAGGCCACGGCCACACCGGGCAGGATGGCGTGCGCCAGGGCGTCGCCAAAAAACGCCATGCCACGCAAGACCACAAACGAGCCGACGACGGCGCAAACCAAACCGACCATAAGCGCGGCGGTGAGGCCGCGAAGCATGAAAGAATATTTGAGAGGTTCGAGGAGAAAGGCAATCACGGGCAACAATCATCCGCCGTAACTGTCACCGGCTGGCCGTTTTGCCAGAAGGTGAGGCGGCCACCATAGGCGGCGGCCAATCGTTCGGGCGTGAGAACGGATTCGGCGGGGCCGTTAGCCAGCAGGCGGCGGTTGAGGAGCAAGAGGCGGTCGAACCGGGTGGTAGCCGTTTCAAGATCGTGAGTCGAAAGCAGGACCGTGACGCCCTGCTCGCGCAAGCCGTCGAGGATGCTGAAGATGGCATTCTGCGCTTCCACGTCCACGCCGCTGAAGGGTTCGTCGAGCAGAAGCACATCGGCGCGCTGGGCCAGAGCGCGGGCGATGAAGACACGCCGTTGCTGACCGCCGGAGAGATCACCGATGTGGCGTGAGGCCAGATCGCTCAGGCTCACTTGTTGGAGCGCCTGCTGGGCGGCGGCGTGATCAGCGCGGCCCGGCCGGCGCAACCAGCCGATCTCTTTCACCCGGCCCATTAGCACCACATCCATCACCGTCACCGGGAAGTTCCAATCCACGGCTTCGCGTTGCGGCACATAGCCGATGGACGGGCAGTCGCCGGCATGGTGCGAGTGGCCGTGCACCAGGACATCGCCGGTGAGGTGGGGCATGAGCCCGACGATGACTTTGAAAAGAGTGGACTTGCCGGCGCCGTTGGGGCCGACGATAGCGGCGCGTTCGCCTTCAGGGACGGAAAATGATACGCCTTCAAGGGCGCGCTTGCCGTTGCCGTAATCGGCGGAGATGTTAGCGAGAGCCAGAGCAGGGGCAGCCATGGGATAAGGGATTATAACGCTGGTGAAGCGGCTACCGGCTGAGGCCAGACACAATGGCCTCAATATTGTGCCGCATCATTTTGAGGTACGAGTCGCCTTCACTGCCGGGCCGGCCCAAGGCATCGGTGTAGAGCGGCTGGCCGACGACGACTCCGGCCTCGCTCGCCACTTGCTCAATGACCTTCGAGTTCTCGACGTTCTCAGTGAAAATGGTCGGCACGCCGGCGTTCTTCACCTCCTCTACGAGTTTAGCCATATCGGCGGCGGAAGGATCGCTGGCCTCGGTGGAGACTGAGCTGATGGCTTTGCCGACGATCGCGAAACCGTATCGCTTGGCAAAGTAGCCGAGGGCATCATGGTTGGTTACCAACTTGCGGCGCTCAGGCGGCAAGGCGGCAACTTGATTCTTGATGTATTGGTCAAGCTCGTTCAATTGCTTGAGGTAGGAGTCGGCATTGTTCTGGTACGTCCCGGCGTTGGCCGGATCCTCATTCACCAGCGTGTCGCGGATGATGGCGATCATGTTGATGACGTAGGTGACATCCTGCCAGGCGTGCGGGTCGGTTTCACCGGCTTCGTCGCCGATGGCGATTTCGCCGGGGATAACGCCCTCGGTGACAACGATTCGTTTGGCCTTAGAACCGGAAGCCAAATACAAATCATTCAGCCAGGACTCAAACCCCAGGCCGTTTTCAAAAATCAAACTCGCCTCAGTGATAGCCGCGCCGTCTGCCGGACTAGGCGTAAAGGTATGGGTGTCGGCGTCTGGCCCGACCAGCGTTCGTACTTCGATCTTGTCGCCGCCCACGTTTTGCACCAGATCGCCCAGGATGCTGAAGGTGGCGATGACGCTGAGCCTATTGCCGGTTGGCGTGCTCGTGGCCGGGCTGCCGCACGCGGCCAACAAAAGCGCCAGGGCGCTGAAAAAGAGTGTTGTTTGGCGAAACATCCCTGCTCCTTGAAATGGCGGGTTAAGCTGGGTCGTGGTTGCCGCGATCATGATGATCCTGGCCATGACTCTTGCCGCCGAGCGCCTCGCCGCCCAGCGCTTGCGCCATGCCGATGGCGGCCTCGGCCTGTTCGCGAGTCAGCCGGTTTGATGATTTTCCGCGCCGGATTGAGGCCGCGGCCAGTTTGCGCTTCGTGCATTTGCTGCCGTAGTCGGGGCAATTGGGGCGTTTGAAAAAAAGGAACCCCTACCTGCAATTTGAGCGCTTCGGCTCGTCTGCCGGATTGCAAATCCGGCAGGAGCGTTTTGTAACGGGCCAGCTATTTGCAGTCCGGGCACAAGCCGAATAATTCCAGCCAGTGGCCTTCAATTTTGAAGCCGGTTCGTTTCTGCACCGCTTTGAACAGGTCGGCCAGGTCGCAGTTGTCGAACTCAGTCACGGCGTGGCACTTCTCACAGATCACGTGGTGGGCATGGCCTTCGCTGGCGAGCGCGTACGAGTGACAGTCATCCGCCTGATGCACTTTGCGCACTGCGCCGCATTCGGCCAACACGTCGAGGGTGCGATAGACCGTGACCAGCCCGGTCTTGGCGTATAACTTTCTGGCCCGGGCATAAATTTCCGCCGGGCTGAGGCTGGCCCCAGAGTCGGCGATCACTTTGAGCACGGCCCGGCGCGGCTGGGTGAGCTTGTGGCCGCGAGCGGTGAAGGCCTCGACGAGCGACGTTTCGGTGAGCATGAGTGAGATAAGAGAGTCTCTAATTGAAAACGGTTTTCAGTACGACAGGAAGAATATCATGCTGGGCTGAGGTCTGTCAAGGCGATAACACCGGACGGGTGCATTTCAAGCGGGCTGTAGCAGATGTTATGCCGCCAATACGGCATCAAACTCACTGAATTTCATGGAAGGGGCTTAACCACAGATTACACAGATTTCACTGATTACGATCCGTAAATCCGTTTAATCCGTGGTTGCGTTACGGATAGAGGTAAGGTTGTTCGGGCGGAGAAACCGGCTCGACGGACTCGGCGGCGATGAGGGGAATGGGCTGCCCGTCGATCTCGGAGGCCTGAACGGAGCCGCGCACGCGCACCCAACTGTTGTCGGCCAGCCCCGGGGAGTCGGGCCATTGCACGATCACGCCAATCGCCATCGCGTCGGCCACACAGCAATTGACGGTGAACCGTCCGGCTAAAAACTGCCCGCCCTTGAGTCGGCCATCATGATAGACAAATCCGATCACATCGGCCGATTGCCCTTCGAAAGTTTTGGGATCAGACGAATAGTTGAAGGCGCGAATCCAATCGAGGATGGTGCGATCGGCGGGGGCAATGTCGAGCCTGGCCGGTTGGGCCGCCCCGGCGGTGAGGGGCGCGGCCAGGTTCACCCCCCGGTTGGCAATAGCGGCGGAACCAAGCGGTTTAGCCGGGAGCAGAACGCCGAGTAGAACGGGCAGGGCGACGACGACCAGACCCCAGGCCGGGAGGGCATTGTGCTCGTGAGGCTCAGGCCCGTCATACTGGTGATGCTCTTCTGGCCTGGCTTTCTCGCGGCGGGCGGCGCGAAGCGTGGTTTGGGCCAGCGCCAGAAAGACCAGGGCGGCGATCAACGTCAGGGCCATGAAGCGCTGGTTGATGTACCAGAACAATGTGCCCGACCAAATTTTTTGCAAGAAGAAGATGCCCAGCGCGGCCAGGATGAGGGCTTGAAGAGAGCGATACATTCGAATGGACATATCTTAGCAACACGAAGACACCAAGGCCCGAAGACACAAAGTTTTCTTAGTGTCTTTGAGACTTGGCGCCTTGATGTTTTCACCAAGTCGTGTTCAGGTTGATGAAGACGGAAGCCAGGATAGTCATGACGAGCGGCAGAAGGATGAGATAGACGACGGCGCGGCGCTTGAAGACGCCGAGGAACATGATCGTGCTCTTGATGTCCACCATCGGGCCGAAAACAAGGAAGGCGGCAATCGAACCGGTGGTGAATGTTCCGGCAAAGGCCAGGGCAATAAAGGCATCGACGGTGGAGCACACCGACAGCACCACCGCCAGGGTAATGAGGGCGATGACCGAGATCACCGGTCCGGCGCTGACGGTCAGAAAAGCCGACCGCGGAATGATGGTTTGCGTAAGCGCCGCCAACAATGAGCCGATGATCAGGTAACGCCCCATTTCGAAGAACTCGTCTACGGCAACGGTGAGAACTTGCGGGATGCCGTCGCGGAGGGAGTGGCGGCTTTGGCCCTCACCCCCGCCCCCCGCTTGCGCGCCGTCGGGAAGAACACCCGACAGGAGAGGGGAGTCATGGGCGAGCGTCCAGGCGGAGGACAAAAGCAACTGTTCGGGGTGTTTTTGGGCGGAGAAGACCAGGCCGGTAATGGTGGCGATGGCCAGGGTAAGGCCGAGCCGCAGAAATAGAATCTTGCCAACCCCAAATGCGGCAATGGTGCTGGCGATGACGATGGGGTTGAAGACGGGCGCGGCCAGCAGAAAAGCAATGCCGGCCGAGAGCGGCAAGCCTTTGCTGAACAGCTTGCGCGTCAGCGGCACCACGCCGCACTCGCACACCGGAAAGAACACGCCCAGGGTCGCCCCTACCAGCGCCCCGCGAATCGGATCGCGCGGGACGAAACGGGCCAAGTCGTCTTTGCTTACATACACCTCGACGACGCCCGAGGCCAGCGTGCCCAACAGCAAAAACGGTGCGGCTTCGATGAAGATGCCCAGGAAGACGGTGGTGAAGGTGGCGAGCTGATCCACGAAGCCGGCGAAGGGTTGGGTGTTGCCTAGCTGGCCCAGCGCCAGCCAGGCCAACACCGCACCGAGCGCCAGAGGAAAGATAAGGATGGTTCGGGTGAAGCGGGACATGACGGAAGTATACATGGGCCGGGGACGAAATGCGCCGGGCCTCAACCGAATGTGTTTGTATCATCGCAAAGGCTCGCCGGGCCTTGGCGCTTACGAGCGCTTGTTTCTGGGCGGCGACGAGCGGAGGGTGAAGCGGTTGTCGGCGCTATTACGGCTGGCCGAGTATCTCGACCGCAGTCGCTCGCAGGCGGTGACGAGTCTGAAGCTGGAGATGGACGGCAAGCGGATGCGTCTGCGCGCCAGGACTCGGTCTCAAGCCGAGGGCCGGGTGGAAGTGTGGGAAGCGGCGCGCAACTCAGATTTGTTTGAAGAGGCGTTTGGGTGCAAGCTGGAGATTGAGTAGAAGGCAAGTGGGCCTGGCGTGCTTCAAGGTTTTGCCGTGGTAAGATCAGTGGAGGGAGCCGGGCGGGCAATGGGCGAGCCGAAGGGCGGGGAGTAGGCCGGGTCGGGGGCGCGATTGGTGAGCAGAGCGCTCACGGCGCGGTCGAGGTGAATCTTGTGTGGCACTTTCTGCTTGTCGGTCACGTCGTCCAGCCCGCCGGAATAACGAATCACGCCCCGCGAGTCCAGCACGAAGAAGTGCGGCGTGACTTGAATTCTGTAGAGGCCGGACACATATTGATCAATGTCGAGCACAATGGGGTATTTGAGCCGCCGGATGCCGGCCTCGTAGCGGATTTCGCTCTCCGGCTCACTGCTGCTACAGGCGATGCCCACCACGCGCACTCCCTTGCGCTCCCACGCCGCCTGGCGGTAGACGAACATAATATCGGCCCGGCGGCTCCAGGGGCATTCCGCCGACCAGAAATGCAGAACCACCACATTCCCGCGCAAGTCGGCCAGCAGAATGCGACCACCGCCGACAATGGGCAGGGCAAAATCGGGCGCGAGACGATTGATGAACTCGTTCATGACAGCGGTTATTCTAGCACAATGAAGAGCTAGGGCAACCACTCGGGCAAGTACCCGCCCGTGGCTAATAAGCGCGGGTTGGCGCCGTCGGCGTTCATGGCCCATACTTCGGGCGCGGTGGACGGATCCGTAACGTTGAAGCGCATGTACACCAGCATGGCTTCGTCCGGGCTCCAGACGAAGGCGCTGTGGTTGTAAAACGGCTCGTCGCTTAAAGCGCGGGCGTTTGATCCGTCGGCATTCATCAACCACAACTGCCTGCCCGGCGTCCACTGATCTTGCACCAACCGCTTGCGGCCAAAGGCCAGCCATTTGCCAGAGGGCGAGTAGACTGGAGACGCATCTTCCACCACTCCGTCGCCCGACAAGTTCTGCGTCTGGTTCGTCGCCACCGTCACCTTCAATAAGTGGCTGTAGAAGATGTCGGTGTGCTCGGCGTTCGGATCGGGTGTCACGTTAGGCAGAGGGGTGGGTTCGGGCGGAAAGCTGATCTCCGGGTAGACAACGAATTGGCCGTCGGGTGACCACGAGCCGACTTCACCGGAGGAGGCCGGGATAAAAGTGGTGAACCTGGCGTTGAAATCATACACCCCGATGGCTTGCAGAGTCCGGTCAAAATAACTCACCCGGCCATCGCGGGCGAAGCGCGGGGGTTGAGTGATGTGAGTCGGGTCATCGCCCGGCGTCAGTAGTTGGCCCGTGTCCAGGTCAATCACCTGAACCTGCGAGTTGCCCGGGTCGGCCAGTGGCTGGCGATCAAAGGCCACCCGTTTGCCGTCGAACGAGAAGACAGGCGCGGCGCACAGGTCGTTCGGGCAGGCCAGCAGGTCGGTGACGGTTGAACCGTCACGGCTCGTCAGGCGCAAATCGCCGCCGCCGTCGGCGCGGCGGGCAACATACACGATCTGCGTCCCATCCGGGCTGACGGCGAAATCTTCCACCCCGAGCGTCTCTTTTGTAATTTGAGTCGGCTCACTTCCATCAAGCGACATCATCCACACATTCGCCACCTCGTTCGTCTTCAAAAGGAAAGCGACGCCGGGCGTGCCTTTGCTGAACTCCCAACTCGATTCGACCCACAGCGGCAGGCCGCGCTCGGAGACTGCGCCCGAGGCCAGGGTGACCAGCATCGTGCCCGCCGGCCATTCGCCGCTCGGCGTGAAGCGAACGCTGTTCCCGTCCCAACTGAACGCGCCCGGGGCGGCAGGCTCGACGCTGAATCGACTCTCGACGGACTCGTGAGTCATGGGCTGGTTGAAAGTGATGATGACGGGCGCGAGCGACGAGGCGCCGTCACCTTCGGGGGAAAACGCCGTGACGCGGGGCAGGCCAAAGAAGGCGGCCATCGCGCCCAGCCCGACGACGATGCCCGCCATTGTCAACGCCAAAATGCGCGGCAGGGGTGAGGGGCGGCGGTAGGGGTACATGGCGAGGATTATAATGCGGGTTACGCCTGTGCTAGAATAAACGCAAGAAAGGCCCGACCGCTAATGACCACCATCACCCTTGAAGTCTCCGACGAGTTGGCCGCGCGGCTCGCACCACTACGCGACCGACTGCCGAAACTACTGTCCATTGCGTTGGAATTGTTCCCGGCGGATGTGCCCCTAACTCTGCCGGCCTCAGAAGCTCTCAACCCGGCCTTCGATGAGATGGTTGACTTTCTAGCCAGCGGCCCTACGCCTCAACAAATTGTCGCCTTCAAAGTGTCTCCTGCAACTCAGGCCCGGTTGGAAGAATTACTCGAAAAGAACGCCGATGGCGGCTTGACCGGCGGTGAAGCCACCGAACTTGAGGTCTACGAGCAGATCAACCACATTATGATTCTGCTCAAGGCCCGCGCCTCACTTTCTGCAAATTAGCGTATGAGCCGGATCGCGCTCCCGGCGGCGCTTCGTCGACTCGTTATCGAACGGGCCGGGGGCGATGTGAATACTGCCTGATCCATCAGAATGACACGCCGTTCACTCATCACGTTGATCATCTCACCCCGCTCAAGCATGGCGGTCAAACAATCGAAAGCAACCTTGCCCTGGCCTGTTTGAAGTGCAATCACTACAAAGGCTCAGACCTGACGGCGATTGATCCCGCAGACAGAGCGGTCGTGTTGCTTTTCAACCCTCGCGGGCAAGTCTGGTTGGAGCACTTCAGATTGGAAGGCGTGCGCCTCGTTGGGCAGACGCCGTTTGGCCGCGCCACTATCGTTCTGCTTCGGCTGAATGATCCCGCCCGGCTTATTCAGCGTCAGGCGCTGATTGAAGCTGGTCGCTATGCAGTGCCGTGAAATGACAATCAACAGTTGCGCTTTCGTCCGATCAGCCTACAATCTTGATTGATGTCTGATAACGACCCCCAAGCCCAACCCGAACCTGCTGAGACCCCTTCACCCAAGATGACGCAAGGCGGCATCATCGCGGGCGAAAGCAGTTCGATCACGGTTGGGCAGGGCGATGTCACCGGACGCGATAAGAATGTGGCGGGCGGTCACATTATTCAGGCCGCCGCCGGGTCCACCATCATCATCGGCGGCGCGGCCACCGCCCAGGCCGGGGCCGGTTTGCAGGCGCTGGGCGAGTTGGCTGGGCGCTCTTCTGCCGTGCGCGACGCCGTCGTCGTCTTCCGCACCGAATTTCAGGAAGCCAGCCGCCAAATTGACGTATTGGGCGATTACAAAGATTTGCACGATCTCCTGCACCAGCTTGAGTTCGAGTGTTACGATGTTCTATTGGGGGCCGCCGCCACTTTCCCCGACGACGAAGACGACAGCCTGATCAAGTATCACCTCAAACTCGAAGACATCGCCGACCAACTACAGGAAGTGAACGGGCGCGGCTTCGTCGCCAGACAAGACACAGTATGGATTCAACGC
Source organism: uncultured Anaerolineales bacterium (assembly GCA_964431175.1). Classification (GTDB taxonomy): domain Bacteria; phylum Chloroflexota; class Anaerolineae; order Anaerolineales; family VGOW01; genus VGOW01. The sequence continues at coordinate 7,052 of CAYSIV010000031.1, read as the reverse complement.
CTGGCCGTCCTGCCCGCCGACCTCGACCGCGCCCTGAACACGACCGACAAGAAACTGCTGGACAACGTCTTGCGGCGCATCAAACAAACGCTGGACATCCAGCCCTCGCAGATCAACACCCGCTTGAACACCACCGCCCGCGCTCTGCGCCTGCCAGCGCTGGTGCAGGCCCTGGCTCAAGTGCGCGACAACTTGAGTGCCCAACCTGATCTCGACTCCGATAAGGTGAGCCAGTTCCACAGAGGCGTGGATGCCCTCGTCAACATCAGCGGGACGTTGACAGCGCTGATAGATGATCATGACGGCTGGCAGGCGGTGGAAGCTTTACTCAACCGGATCGAGGACATGATGGAGGCCGACACTCAGGAGTTGGAGATGTCGTGGCCGGATTTGAAAACGATGTCGGCGCCGCTGTGCAGTCGGCGGACGGACAAACCGGCCATCGCCTTCCTGAAAGAGGCGGCTACGCTAGAAGAAACTATTGCCTCGGCCAACCCCGACCGCATCCGCAAAAGCTTTCTCAGTTACCGCACCCGCGCCGGTCAGCTTTTCTACCGCATTGACGTGGACTTGAAGCGGCTGTGCGGCGAACTGCGCAAAGTTGGCGAACCGCTGGCTTCTGTGTTGAGGATGACTGAATGACAACACTTGACGATGCCCTTCGCTTCCCCTCTTTCGCCTCCCTGCGTGCGGCCCACAACGACCTGCTTCAGCGCCAGCGCGAGCCCCTGGGCGGCGACGCGACCGAGTTGATGGCGGCCATCGAGTCGTTTCTCGGTCGCGGGCAGGCAACGGGCGCATTATTGGACGCTGAGGCTGATCGGCGAGTGGCCCAGAGCTTGCTCAACTACTGGACGACGGCCTTGTACCGCCTGGGGCACGAACCGCCCGACGTCACCTTAGCCGAGTTCAATCCTCAACTCGCGCCCGAATTGCCCGACGAACTCTGCCCCTATTTGGGCCTCGACGCCTTCACCGAAACCACGAGCGAGATTTTCTTCGGGCGGGAGCGGCTGGTGGCCGAATGGGTAAACACGCTGAAGAATGAACGTTTGCTCGCCGTGCTGGGGCCGTCGGGCAGTGGCAAATCGTCGGTGGTGCGGGCGGGGGTGATTCCGGTATTGAAGAGAGGCGGCCTCCCCGGCAGTGACGGCTGGACGTATCTGCCGCCTATCGTGCCTGGCTCGCACCCGCTAAAGACCCTAAAGGTCTCTAAGACCTTTAGGGTCTTGGAGGACGCTGGGGTCTCGCCCCATGTCCTCGTCGTGGATCAATTTGAAGAGGCGTTCACGTTGTGCCACGACGACGAGGAGCGGCGGGCATTTGTGGATGGACTGGTGGCGTTGATCGACTCCGAGGCCGGGCATCGAGTCATTTTGACGATGCGGGCGGACTTTGAACCGCTGGTGGGCCGACTGCCGGAATTTCAGGAGCGGTTTGAGGGAGCGGTGAGGCGGGTGACGCCGCTGACGGCAGGCGAACTGCGCCAGGCGATTGAAGCGCCCGCGGCCCGCATTGGCCTGAGGTTCGAGGCGGGCGTGGTGGACGCTCTGCTCAACGACATTCTGGGCGAACCGGCGGCCCTGCCACTGTTGCAATTTACGTTGTTGAAGTTGTGGGAGGGCCGCGACCGCAACCGGGTGACTTGGGAGACCTACAAGCAATTGGGCGGCGGGCGGCAGGCGTTGGCCAAGACTGCCGACACGTTTTACAGCGCCCTCATTCCCGAAGAGCAGGTGACGGCCAAACGCATCCTGCTCAAGCTGGTGCGTCCCGGCGAAGGGTTGGAAGTGACTAGCAACCGCGCGTTGCGGATCGATCTCTATACCAAAGCCGAAGCAGCCGATCGCATTGATCGGGTGCTGGACAAATTTTTCCGGGCGCGGCTCTTGCGCCTGACCGAGGGCGAGACCAAGGTCGATGCTCAGGTGGAAGTGGCACATGAGGCGCTGGTGCGCAACTGGCCGCGGCTGGTGGACTGGCTGGAAGAGGAACGCACTGCCTTGCGCCAGCGCCAACGGCTGACCACCGCCGCCGGAGAATGGCAGAGGTTGGACAAAGACCCCTCGGCATTGTGGCGCGGCCTTTTGCTCGACGAAGCCGCCCGCTACGAGGACTTGAACAAACTGGAGGCGGAGTTTGTGAATGCGGGGCGCGCGGCGAATGCGGCGGAAGAAGCCGAGAAGGAAGCAGCCCGCCAGCGCGAATTGGACGCCGCCCGCAAATTAGCTGACGCCGAACAGCAACGTGCTATCAATTTGCGCCGCTCTTTTCGTGCGATCACTTTTGTGGCAATAGTTGCCGTCACGATGGCGGTGATCGCCGTATTCCTCGGTTATCAGGCCAACACGACAGCAAGTGAAAACGCGATGCTTGCCCAACAAGCCCAAGCTGCTAGCACCTTAGCTGTCCAGCAACAAAAGACGGCGGAGGCAGCCAGCACAGACGCGCTAATAGCTGAAGAGTTTGCCGTGGCGCAACGAGCAACAGCAGAAGCTGCCGTTACAGAAGCCATTGCGTTGAGAGCTACTGTTGAAACTGCCAGCACACAGGTAGCAGAACAGCGTGATGATGCCCAAAAGCAATCCCTCGCCCGTCAACTGGCGGCACAAGCCGCTTCCCTACTGGATACTCACCTTGACCGAGCTTTACTCTTGAGCGCTGAGGCCCATTCAGTGGCTGATATTTTTGAGGCCCGGAGTGTTTTGTTCAACGGGGTACAACACAACCCTCGCCTCAGTACTTTCCTTTCTAGCCACTCTTCTTCTGTGTTGAGCATCGCTTTCAGTCCCGATGGCAAGATATTGGCTTCAGGTAGTCG
>CAYSIV010000031.1:2722-4131 GCA_964431175.1 uncultured Anaerolineales bacterium | reverse complement strand
GGAAGTGGTGACAACACTGTTATTTTGTGGGATGTGACCACGCGCCGACCTATTGACACACCACTCACTGGTCACACTGGCGACGTATTGAGCGTCGCTTTTAGCCCCAATAGCAAGATGTTGGCCTCGGGAAGTATTGACAAAACTATTATCTTATGGAATGTTGCAACCCACCAACCCGTTGGGACACCGCTCACTGATCACACTTATTTTGTGTGGAGCGTCACCTTCAGCCCCGACGGCAAAACACTGGCTTCGGGAAGCTGGGACAACGCCACCATTCTGTGGGATGTAGCGACCCATCAACTTCTGGGCGCGCGCCTCATCGGCCACACCGAGTATGTGAACAGCGTTTCCTTCAGCCCTGACGGCAAGACCTTAGCTTCGGGCAGTGATGACGACACCATCATTCTGTGGGATGTCAGCTTTGAGTCGTGGATCGCCCGCGCTTGCCAGCGCGCCAACCGCAACTTGACACAAGCTGAGTGGAAACAGTATTTTGGGGATGTGCCGTACCACAAGACGTGTGAGGGGTTTCCGGAGGGGAAGTGAGTTTGAACCACTGAACCACTGAATTGCACTGAAATCACTGAAGTGCGCTTCGCGTCAGTGCCATCATTCTTTTCAGTGTCTCAGTGATTCAAATTTCATCGTTGCCTCAATCATTCCAAAGGAACATCCGCATGACAAAACTCCGCCTCTCCCTCGGCCAAATGAACATCGCCCTAGGCGACCCCGAAACCAACTTCGCCCTCGTCCGCGAATGGACAGCAGAGGCCGCCCGCAACCGCTCGGCCCTCGTCGTCTTCCCTGAACTTTGGAGCACCGGCTACGATTTGGAGAACTGGCGCAAGTATGCCTCGCAACTCGGCGAAGGCATGTTCGCCGAACTTTCGGCGCTGGCGGCAGAGTTCAACATCGGCATTGCCGGATCGATCCTCGAAGCGCGAAACGGCAAATGCTACAACACGCTGGCGCTCTTCAACCCGGACGGCACGCAACAGGCCGTCTATCGCAAACTGCATCTCTTTCGGTTGATGGAAGAGGAGAAGTGGCTGTCGCCGGGCGAAGAGGCGGTGACGACTGACGCACAGTGGGGCAAGACCGGCCTCGCCATTTGCTACGACCTGCGCTTCACTGAACTGTTCCGCAAGTACGCGCTGTTCGGCTCCAAGCTGGTCATCCTGCCCGCCGAGTGGCCCAGCCGCCGCACGTCTCACTGGCAGACTCTGATCCGGGCGCGGGCGATTGAGAATCAGATGTTCATGGTAGCTGTCAACCGGGTGGGCACCTCGAAAGGCGAACACTTCGGCGGGCGCTCGGCGGTGATTGACCCGTGGGGTGAAGCAGTGGCCGAAGGCGGCGACGGGCCGGAACTTCTGCACGCCGAGATTGACCTGGCGCTGGCC
>CAYSIV010000031.1:0-2712 GCA_964431175.1 uncultured Anaerolineales bacterium | reverse complement strand
AGCGCATCGAAGAGTGCAGTGCTGCGACTGACGGAAGCGCTGGCCGACGAGGTGCGCAAACGAATCCCGGTGTTCGAAGATCGCCGGAGCGATATTTACGGATAACTTTAGCGGCCTGAAGAAATTTCACCGCAAAGACGCGACGCATAGGAATCCGCCAAAGAGACAGAGAGTTCACAGAGATTTTCGGTTCTACCAGATTTGCCGGGAAACGCTCACGGCGGATTTGTAATCCGCCGCCCTGCCGCTGGATTACAAATCCAGCGGGAGCAAAAGGGTGGTTTTCCCGCCAGAGCCAGGAGGGTCAGATTTTCTCCGCGCGCTCTGTGTCTCTGTGGTTCAATTGCGTAAGTCCTAATTTCCCCAATCACCTATCTCTCAGGAGGAATGACAATGACCATCAAATCAACCCCAACCAACGAGCCAGTCGGGCCGGACTGGACGCCAATTCGCCGGGTCGTGACCATCGGCTCTTTTGTGGTGATTATCCTGGTGCTCGGCTATGTGATGTTTATACCGAAATACGAAACGGCCCAGGCCAGCAATGTGGCCGACGTGGCCATCATCCTGGCTCCGGTGGTGGCCGCCGCCGCCGCCATCGAGCGGGTTCTGGAAACGACCTTTGACCTGGTCGAGACTCGGGCCAGCAAGGCAGTGGCGTTTCTGGCCCAGACCGAGGCCTGGATTGGCCTGGCCGAGAAGGAAGCAGAAGAGGCCCGCGCCAAACTGATCACCGTCACCGCCAAGTTAAACTCGGCCCTGGTGGCAATCGAGCCGACAAAAATTCTGGAGCAGGAACAAAGGTTGAAAGCGACGCTGAGGGTGGTCGGAGATCGAGCGGATCGGGCGGAGGAGTTGTTGGCCAGCGTCACCGTCAAATCGCCGACGTACCGGCAAGCCAAGCGGCTGACCAGCCTCTACATCAGCCTGGTGATGGGCCTTCTCATTGCCTCGGTCGGCTCGGTGCAAATGTTGCACCTGTTGGGTATTTTCAAAGGAGCGTCTACCTGGCAGGTTGGGTTCGACGTGTTGATCACCGGCGTGGTCATGGCGACCGGCAGTGGCCCGGTTCACTCGGTGATCAATATTTTGCAACAAGGCAAGGAAGCGCTGGAGAGCGCCAGCGGCTTCTTGCAGGCCCGCCAGAGCCAGCCGCGGGCAACAAAACCGGGCGAGTAGGATCAGGGTCAACGGATTGAACGGATTTAGCGGATTATTTTTTTCAAATCCGTTCAATCCGCTAAATCCGTTGACCCATTTCACGGCACAAGTTCCGGGCCCTGGTTGACGTGCCGCTCATAGAAGTCCAACAGCAAGTCGGCGTTGGCAGTGGGCAAATCGAGTTCCCAGCCCCAGGCCAGGGCCACCACCGGCGACTCGATCTTCGCGTTCGGGCTGATGACGAGCTTCACTTCGTTGAACTCCGCTTCAGCCGGAGCATGATTGAAGAGTTGCAAGAGCGCGTCTTCGGTGTCGGGGCAGGCTTCCGGGCAGTTGTAGAGAATGACAACGCCGCCGTGCTCCAGATTGTGAACGTAGTATTCGGGCGGCACTTCATCTTGATAGACTCCCCACTCAATCGGTTGGCCATAGTGGGGGCCGGAAGAAGGCGGATAGTGCTGATACTGGCCCGTGTCACCCAGGTTAAGATGAGACTTGCCTTCGTCAGGGACGGTGTACTCGACGGCGGCCGGGGTGGCGGTGGGAGCCGGAGTGGGCGCCGGGGCCGGAGTCGGAGTGGACGGCCCAAACAACTGGCTGACGGTCGTGCATCCTATTCCCGTTGCCAGCAAAACAATCCCCGGCAGAATCCAGAACCAATTCTTGTTAGTGGTCATGCGGCCTCAATATAAATGTCGCCTGCCATTTCGGAGCCAAGCACATGCTCGCCGGCCGGGGTTTTGAGTCGAACCGGGCCGTTGAAGGGAGCGCGGCCCATCAGAGTGACGGCTGTACCGGGTATCAGCCTGTGCTCGGCCAGGTAGCGCAGTTTGTCTGGCGTGTGGTTGCGGATGCGGCTGATCGTTCCCTGAGTGCCAACATCAAAGTTCAGCAGGCTGGCCTCGTTTAGCTTCGGCATCCGCCCATCTTTAGTGGGGATGGGGTCGCCGTGCGGGCAACGTTTGGGGAAGCCGGCCAACTCGTCCATGCGATCTTCGAACAGATCATTGATCGCGCCTTCCAATCCGTGGGCGTGCTCGTGCACTTCGTCCCAGCCGAACTTCATCACGGTCACTAAAAACGCTTCGAGCAAACGGTGGCGGCGGATTGATTTCAACGCTTCGCGTTCGCCGTCGGGAGTCAGGCTCACGCCTTTGTAGGGCTGGCGGCGCAAGTAGCCCTCCAGCGCCAGGCGGCGCATCATGCGCACCACTGCCGGCGGTGATACTTCCAGCCGATCAGCCAGCGCCGTCGTCGTCACCGGCTCATCCGTCGATTGCTGTAAGCGGTAGATTTCGGCCAAATATTCACGCCGGGCGTGGGTAATCGCTTCGAGCGCTTCATTCTCGCCATGCGAGTCGGTGGAAACGGGTTTGAAGGAAGTTTCCCCCTTCAATCCGCACAACCCCTTTTGTTCACTACGGTTAACTTCCAAATTCACCTCTACTAGCAGGCTGAGTTAACAGGCTGGACTAGATATTGAAGATTATTTTCACTAATATTACCGTAATCAAACGTTACTTTCAAGGAGCGGAGAAAACGAATGTTGGT
>CAYSIV010000030.1:23926-30155 GCA_964431175.1 uncultured Anaerolineales bacterium | reverse complement strand
TCCGGAGTGGCAGTAAATGCCGGATCGGTTGGGGCGAGCGTCGGTGTAGGTGGGAGTGGGGTCGGCGTTTCCACCGCAAACGTCGGCAGGGCGGCCACGGTGACAGAAAGCGTGGGCAGGGTTTCAGCCTCAACCGAGCGGAAATTGCTGAGGAAGCGGTCAATGCGCGGGTATAGCCGGTCGTTGATGGCAGGGATGTTGTAGATTGCGCCCGCGACGAGGAGGCAGAGGGCGAGGCCGAAAGCGACGGCGAGGGTGAGGAGGAGGGGGCGGGGGAGGCGCATTTTAGACAACGGATTTTGGGAATTAGACGGATTTGGGCTTCAGAAAGAGCGGCTTGAGTTCGGTGTCATGGAAGTTGGCAAGGATGCCCAGCGAGGCCTGTTGGACGCGCAACCACTCGCGGAAGTTGTCGAGTTCGAAGTCGGCTATGCTTTGGGTTGCAGTTGGAAAAACCATGACCGAGTCATTGGTGCGAAGATGGCCGAACTTGAGTTCGCCAAGAGACTTGCCGCGGTAAAATGCCTGAATCACTTTGAGAGCCTTCACCGGTAATCCGCGCAGTTTGAGTTCGTGGTAACAAGCGTTGGCGTAGATACGGCCCATGAACCCAGGCCCCAGCGCGGCATGAACGGCAAATAGTCCGCCGACAATGTCGTAGACCAACTCCGGGGCAACCAAATTGGAAGACTCAAGGTTTTCTGCTGCTCGCTCGGTGCCTGCTTTATCCCCTCTCGGCTCACGCGACGTAAAGTATACCCGCTGAAACTCTGGCTTTGGGCCGCCGAAGTTGAGCAATAGCCCAACCTGCTTGCCCGTCACTTTAAGATAGGAGATCAATTGTGCTTTATGCAGGCGGGTGAGGCTGGGCGCGACTTTGTTTTCGACCACGACTTCCCCAGCAATGAGGATATCCAGAATTTGCTTGCCGACGATCTTGTCCCGGTAAACAATTTGCCATTCCGGTTGCTGAACGCACCGTATCTTCATTTCATTCAGGTCATACACCATCGCCCGATCATAAAATCGTTCTGGGTATGTCCGGCCGGTGCCATTATAAACATCATAGTAGATGCGAAGGATAGAGCCGGTAAGAGATTTGTGGAGGAGTTCGGTCATGGTAGTGTGGACAACGGATTTTGGGAATTATACGGATTGATCCGCCCCATTCCCCAAATCCGTTGTCTCCTCACGGCTTGACACCAATCGACTCCAGCGCCACCTTCGCGTCACTAAACGTCGGGTTCACCTCTAGTGCATTGCGAAAGTCTTTGACTGACGCATTCTTATCGCCCAGCATGTATTCAGCCCACGCCCGCCAGAAGTACGACTCTTCGAGGTCAGGGCGGTAGTCGAGGGTGAAGGTGCTCAGGTCAATCACGTCCTGATAGCGCCCCAAATTGAAGTAGGCGCGATACGGCCCGAACTGGTAGAACAACATGCGCTTGGGCAGACCAAGCTCGCGCGCCTTGTCGAAGGCTTCGGCGGCTTCGGCGTAACGGTCAAAGTAGTTCAGGTTCGAGCCGAGGTTGAACCAGGCGAAGGCATTCTCCGGCTCGGCTTTGGTATCGGTCTGGGCGGCGGCCAGCGCGGCTTGACGGTTGGCGGCTTCGTCAACGTCGGGGCCGAGCAGGGTATTGATCACGTCAACCTCGGCCGGCGGAAAGACGGCGATGTACAACCGGTTGAACTCCTGCCACTGTCCGTCAATCGTCTCGTAGGGTACTTTGCGATCCGGCCCGGCCGTCACATCCTGGACGATAAAAATTCCTTGAGCATCATCGTAGCCCGTAATCAGCAAGTAGTGGCCCACCCAGCCCTGCTCCACCTCATAGCCCGTTTCAATCACTACCGGGTAGCCGTTTGCCAGAAACAGCTTCAACTTGTCCACCGTGCCGCCCACGCGGAACAGCGCGTCGAGCCAGCCGGCGTGCGTTTTCACGTAAAACACCATCTCATCCCAGCGCACGTTTTTATCACGCTGATTCGGATGAACGATTTTCGCCACATCAGCCTGCGTGCCCTGCCAGCCGTAAAAGCGCAAATACATCGCCAGCGTGGCCGGGCCGCAGTTGTTGATGTCCTGCTTCTCCCATTTTGGCGATTTGAGAGTGACTGACTCGGGCGGAATGACAATTGGAATCGGGGTGGACGTGGTGACCGCTATTGTCGGAATCGGAGTCACCGCCACTGGCCGGGAATCGAATTCTGCCAGCACCGACGGCGGCGGGGAAGCCGCCTTTGCCACGACCGAAGGGAGGGCGGTGGGCAACGTGTCCCCGGCAGGGGCGGCCAAATCGAGAATCGCGCCGCGCACCAGCTCAAATCGCCAGCGAATCGAGTCGTATTTGAAAAGTGCAACCGCGCCGATCCCAACGGCTAAAGCAATCGGCGCCAGCCATTTTTTGGTAAACATAGCTTTGGATTATACTGCCTGAAAATTAGGAGGAAGTTAGGTATAATTTCTCGTGATATTCTGAACAATCGGAGGCGACATGGCGTTTAAAGATATGCAGGACTACGTCGCCCTGCTCGAAAAGCAGGGTGAGTTGATTCGGATTAAGACGCCTGTTTCGCCGGAATTTGAGATTACCGAGATTGCCGACCGGGTGATGAAGGGGCCTTCAACCAAGAATAAGGCCCTGCTCTTCGAGAATGTGCAGGGCTTTTCGATGCCGGTTGCCATCAACCTGTTTGGCTCCGACAAACGCATGGCGACCGCGCTCGGCGTGGACGATCTGGAAGAACTGAACCACCGGCTGGCGAAGCTGGTGGACTTCCGTTTGCCTCAAGGCCTGGGGCCGATGATTGACCGGGGTATGGATTTTTTGAACGTGCTCAAGAGCATTGGCCTGGGGCCGACGATCACGAGTCGTGGCCCTGCCCAGGAGGTGATCGAGCAGGACGCGCCGAACCTGAATACCCTTCCAATTTTGAAATGCTGGCCGGGCGATGCTGGAAAATTTATCACCTTGATGCAAGTCATCACTCGCGATCCGGTGAGCAACGCCCGCAACGTGGGCATGTACCGCTTGCAGGTGCTTGGCGAGCGCAAGCTGGCGATGCACTGGCAGAGGCACAAAGGCGGGGCCGAGCACGAGCGCAAGGCGCGCGAGGCGGCCACGACGATCCCGGCGGCAATTGTCCTCGGCGGCGATCCGGCTTCGATGTGGTGCGCGTCGGCCCCTCTCCCGCCGAACATCGACGAGTACTTGCTGGCCGGTTGGATTAGGGGCAAGCCGGTGGAGTTTGTGAAGTGCGCCACCCAGCCGATGGAGGTTCCGGCCAATGCCGAGATTGTGATTGAGGGCTACGTGGACCCGAACGAACACGAGATCGAAGGGCCGTTTGGCGACCACACCGGCTACTACACGCCCGCCGAACCGTTCCCGGTCTTTCACGTCACAGCCATCACTCACCGCAAGAACCCGATTTACCCGACAACGATTGTGGGCGTGCCGCCGGTTGAGGATGTGTATTTAGGCAAGGCCACCGAGCGCTTGTTTCTGCCCTTGCTCCGACTCTTCTTGCCCGAAGTGCTGGACTACCACATGCCGCCCGCCGGGGTCTTCCATAACCTGGTCATCGTCAAAGTCCGCAAGCGCTTCCCCGGCCATGCGCGCAAGGTGATGTTTGGCATTTGGGGGCTGGGTTTGATGATGCTGACGAAGGCCATCGTGGTTGTGGACGAGTGGGTGGATGTGCACAACCTGCACGAAGTGGCCTGGCAAGCGCTGGGCAACGTAGACTGGAGCAAGGACATCATCGTCGTCGAAGGGCCGGTGGATCACCTCGACCACGCTTCGCACCGCCACTCGTTCGGCGGCAAGATCGGCATTGACGCCACCGCCAAAGGCCCGGACGAGGGTTACACCCGTAGCTGGCCGGAAGTGGTGCGAATGGACGAAGCTACTAAGAAGAGAGTGGATGAGATGTGGAAGGAGTTGGGGTTGTGATCCACTAAGACACACGAATGAACACGAAGTAAGCTTTAGTGTCTCTTCGTGCGCCTTCGTGGATCAAAAAGCTGTATGATGCTGTTGGAGCAAGCTCTATCGCAGTTTGACGTGAACGAAGTTCACGCGATTGTAATCCAGGCCGCGCCGGAGCGAGTGTATCGTGCTTTGCAGGAGTATCGCCTGGGCGACGCGGCGGTGACGCGGTTCCTGTTTGGCTTGCGCCGACTACCTGCCATGCTCACCGCCAAAGGCCGGGCGGCTTTGCGGCAGGCACAGCAACAAGAGCCGCCGTTCATTCAGATGCTCGGCAAGGGCGGTTTCGTCAAAGTGGCCGAAGCGCCAAACGAGGAGATTGTCGTCGGCCTCGCCGGCAAGTTTTGGAAGCCGGTTCCAGAACAAGTGAAGCTGGCAAACGGCGAAGCGTTTTTGCTCTTCGATGACCCGGCTTATGCCAAAGCGGCGATGAACTTCCGCCTGGCCTCAAATGAAAACGGCGGAACGCGCCTGAGCACCGAAACTCGCGTACGCGTGCCCGATCCCAATAGCCGAAGGCTGTTCCGGTTTTACTGGGCGCTCATTGGCTTCTTCAGCGGCTGGATTCGGGTTGAGATGTTGCGGGGGATCAAGAAGGCGGCAGAATTGTGATGATCTCTCGCACCCGCACCTTCCTCGAAATGATCAAGTTCGAGCACACGATCTTCGCTCTGCCGTTTGCGTATTTGGGCATGTTGCTCGCGGCAGGCGGCTGGCCGGGCTGGTGGAAGTTCATCTGGATCACGGTGGCGATGGGGGCCGGGCGCACGGCAGGTATGAGCCTCAACCGGCTGATTGACCGCCAGATTGACGCCCGCAACCCACGCACGGCGAACCGCCCGATCCAATCGGGTCGACTTTCGGCGCGGGCGACGGCGTTCGGGGCAGTGATTTCATTGATCGTTCTTGCCCTGGCCGCGTGGCTATTGAACCCGGTGGCGTTCTTTCTCTTTCCGGGCGCGCTCATCTTTCTGGTCGGCTATGCGTACGCCAAACGCTTCACCTGGCTCTCGCACTTCATCCTCGGCTTCACCGACGGACTGGCCCCGGCGGGGGCGTGGGTGGCTATCACCGGCACGTTCTGGCTGGCCTCGGACATTCCAGTGTGGCTGTTATTGGCCGCGCTCACCGTCTGGATCGGCGGCTTCGATTTGATCTACGCCGGCCAGGATGTGGAGTTTGACAAGCGCGAAGGTCTGCGCTCGATTCCGGTTCAGTTTGGCATCGCATTCGCGCTTCGGTTGGCGCAAGTCTGTCATGCGCTCACGGTCATTTTGCTCGGCGCGGTCGGGGCCTGGTTCGGGCTGAGCTGGCCGTTCTGGGTTGGGTTGGCGGCCATTGCCGGGTTGTTCATCTGGGAACACTCGCTCGTTCGGCCGGACGATCTTTCAAAAGTGAACATGGCATTTTTCAACGTCAACGGCTACATCAGTTTGACGATATTTGTGGCGACAATGCTTGCAGTCTGGCGATGAAACGTCAAGCGACAAACGAGATCGTCGTCGTTTGTCGTTGGATGCTTCAGGAGTCAAAAGGAGTTTCAATATGAACATCGCAATGTGGGGCAAAGCCCTTCGCACCATTCCGCGAATCAGCAAAGAAGAATGGAATGGATTGGACATCGTCTCGAGGTTTTTGATCGCCTCCCGATCCGGGGTGCTGATCATCACCTTCATCTCGGCCGGGTTGGCCGGGTTGTTTGCCTATCGCGCCGGACATTTTGATTTGGGCTTGTGGCTACTGCTCACCCTGGGCCTGCTGTTTGCCCATGCTACTAACAATTTGCTCAACGATGCCACCGACTTTGTCAAAGGCGTGGATACCGACAACTACTATCGCGCCCAATACGGCCCCCAAACGTTGACGCACGGCTTTTTGACGATGCCGCAACTGCTGACATATGCCGGGGTGAGCGGCCTGCTGGCTCTGCTCTTCGGCGGCTATTTGGTTTATTTGCGCGGCCCGGTGGCCTGGGCCTTGCTCGGCGCTGGCGTGTTCTTCGTCCTGTTTTATACCTGGCCCCTCAAATATATTGGCCTGGGCGAGATTGCCGTCGTCATTGTGTGGGGGCCGCTGATGATTGGCGGCGGCTACTACGTGATCACCGGCCAGTGGGACTGGAATGTGGTGATCGCGGGTTTGCCGTACGCGCTCGGCGCAACGTCGATTATTTTCGGCAAGCATATTGACAAATACGACAAGGACAAAGTCAAAGGCATTCACACCTTGCCGGTGAT
>CAYSIV010000030.1:0-23916 GCA_964431175.1 uncultured Anaerolineales bacterium | reverse complement strand
GGCTTATCTCGTTGTCACGGGTTTCTTTACGCCAGTGGTGTTGGTGGTATTCCTGGCGCTCAATTTCTGGTGGACCGCCTACCAGGTTTACCGGCATCCTAAACCGGCCGAGGCACCCGCCAATTTACCGCCCGGGGTGTGGCCTCTGTTCTTTGTCGGCAGTTCATTTGTCCACAACCGCCGCTTCGGCCTGCTCTTCCTGCTCGGCCTGATCGGCGATATTGTACTTCGTAGTTTGCATCTGTTTGGTTTATAGCCCATCACTTTGCCCTCACCCATTCTCTTATCTTATTGGGAGAGAGGCCGGGCTGAGAGAAAAAACTCAAGGAGAAGAAAAATGTCGAAACGAAAACACTCACTTTGGGCCGTCATCAGCTTTGTGGTCGCCGCCACTCTGCTGTTGACTGCCTGCGCCGGGTCGGCAGTTCCGCCGCCCACCGCCACGTCGGCCCCTCTGCCGACTCAGGCCCCGGTGGCCACCGAAGTCCCCGCCGAGGTTCCAACCGCTGTTCCCACCGAAGCCCCCACGGCCACGCCCGAACCGGTGGCGATGAGGATCGGCGTCCTGCCGATCATTGATGCCCTGCCAATGTTCGTCGCTCAGAACAAAGGCTACTTCGAGGCTAATGGCCTCAAAGTGGAATTGGTGCCGGTGGCCTCTGCCGCCGAGCGCGATCAATTGCTCCAGGCTGGCGAGATTGATGGCATGATTAACGACATGGTTTCCACTTTGCTCTACAACAAAGAGCAAGTGCAGGTAGTGACCGTTGGCTTTGCCCGCACCGCCTCGGCCACTTATCCGCAGTATCGCATCCTGGCCTCGGCCAATAGCGGCATCACCACTGCTGAGGGACTCAAAGGCGTGGAAATCGGCATCTCGGAAGGATCGGTCATTGCTTACACCACCGACCGGCTCTTGCAGGCCGAAGGTTTGACTCCCGACGACATCAAGACCGTGGCTGTGCCCAGGATTCCGGATCGGCTGGTTTTGCTCGGCTCGGGCGAACTCAAAGCCGCTACCCTCCCCGACCCACTGGCTTCGCTGGCAATTGCCGGCGGCGCGGTGGTGATCACCGATGACACCAAACATCCTGAATACGGCTACAGCCTGTATTCTTTCAGCGCCAAATTTATCGCCGATCATCCCGATGCGGTTAAAGGCTTCCTGGCCGCCGTCTATCAGGCCGTCGCTGAGATCAACGCCGACAAGTCTCAGTGGGCTGGGCTACTGGCCGATCAGGCCCTTCTGCCTCAACCCCTGCAAGGCAGTTACACCTTGCCCGACTTCCCGGCCGGTGGCGTGCCCAGCGAAGATCAATTCAACGATGTGTTAGCCTGGGCGAAAGACAAAGGCATCTTGACCTCTGAGGTCACTTATGTTTCGTCGGTCGATGCGAGCTTCTTGCCGTAACCGGTAAAATGAAAGGCGAAGAGCGTGAAGCCTATTCGCGCTCTTCGCCTCCACTCCTGGCTTCACAATGATCACGGCTCACAATCTCCACTTCACCTACCTCTCCGGTCAGCCGGTGTTCTCCGGCTTCGACTGGACGGTGAAGGCCGGGGAGACGTGGGCGGTGCTCGGGCCATCGGGTTGTGGCAAGACCACCTTGCTCTATTTGTTGGCGGGGTTGCGTCCACCCACCCAGGGCGAGATTCGAATCAACAATCAATCCGTCACCCGCCCACGCCCGCAAACCGGCCTCATCCTGCAAGACTACGGCCTCTTGCCCTGGGCCACCGTGCGCGACAACGTTCTGCTCGGCTTGAAACTCCGTCAGTTTTATGGGCCGGATGGCCGGCACGCACCGACTGAGGATCGGGTCAACCGCATCCCGCTGGTCGACCATTGGCTTAATCGACTCGGCCTCGCCACCGTGGCCGAAAAATTTCCCGGCCAGCTTTCCGGCGGTCAGCGCCAGCGCACGGCCATCGCTCGCACCCTCGTCCTCGAACCTGATCTGTTGCTCATGGACGAGCCGTTTGCCTCGCTCGACGCGCCGACTCGTGAGAGCTTACAAAATCTTTTGCTCGAACTCCGGGGTGAACAAGCCCTGACAACCATCATTGTCACCCATGCCATCGAAGAAGCCGCCTTTCTGGGGAACAAGATTCTCGTCCTGCGTATCCCGCCCATCACCGACCCTATCATTGTCGAGAATCCCGGCGCCGACCTCGAACCGCGCGGCGTTTACCGCGGCACACAGCATTACCTTGAAATGTGTTCTCATCTTCGCACATTGCTTGAAGAATCGCGCCATTCCTAATTCACCCTTCTCCCTTCCCATGAAACGCCGTGACATTCTCCTGGCCATCATCGTTCTCACCCTGCTCTGGGAGATCGTGGCGCTGGTGGTGAACAAACCCATCCTTCCCCCGCCAACGGCGGTGGCCCAAACCTTCTTCCGTAAACTGCCTGGCGATCTTGGCAGGCATTTCGCCGCCAGCTTCTTTCGGGTACTGGCCAGCATGATTCTCTCGGTCGTTCTCGCCGTGCCTGCCGGACTCGTTCTTGGCCAAAGCAAACGCCTCAATCGCATCTTCTCGCCATTCGTTTACCTGCTCTACCCGGTGCCCAAGGTCGTGCTGGTTCCCGTCATCCTGCTCTTCTTCGGCATCGGCGACATCTCGAAAATCATCATCATCGTCATCATCCTCTT
Organism: uncultured Anaerolineales bacterium; assembly: GCA_964431175.1. Classification (GTDB taxonomy): domain Bacteria; phylum Chloroflexota; class Anaerolineae; order Anaerolineales; family VGOW01; genus VGOW01. The sequence continues at coordinate 21,259 of CAYSIV010000030.1, read as the reverse complement.
CTTTCAAATTCTCGTCCTCGTCCGCGACCAGGCTGCTACGATCCGCCCCGAACTCATTCAATCGGTGCGCTCACTCGGCGCGGGGCGGCGGGCACTCTTCACCTACGTTTATCTGCCGGCCAGCCTGCCCGCCATTCTCACCGCTTTGCGGCAATCGGTTGGCACCGCCGTAGCCGTGCTGTATATCGCCGAACTCTTTGCCACTCGCCTCGGCCTGGGTTACTATATCTACATTAGCGGCAGCACCTTCTTCGACTACCCGGCCATGTACGCCGGGGTAGCCGCCATGAGTTTGTTGGGCCTGGGCATGTACTTCACTGTAGACTGGCTCGACCGCTGGCTGTGCCGTTGGCAATATGTTGCCTGAGGAACTATGTTCTGGTTAATTGTCATTGCTTCATTTGCTTTAGCCGCCTACGCCATCTTCCGCCGCTCGTGGCGCTGGATGCTGGTCAGCGCGGTCATCTACGTTCCCTTCGCCGCCTATCTCAGCGCCACGCCGGGCTTTAGAGGCGCACTGCTCGTCCTGCTGTTTCATCTGGCCGCCGCTTACTTCTTGCATCGCGGCAATCGCCTGACCGCCTGGCTTTTACTAACGCCAAGCATGTTGCTGAGCATCTGGGTTGCCTTGCTGGTCATATTCCAACGGGTTCCCTGAATTCAACATGACTTATCTCGCTGGCCCCGAGCGCGCCGCTTACGTTCAATCCATGTTTGCCCGCATCGCCGGAAAGTACGACTTGATGAACCGGCTGATGACGGGCGGGCAGGACATCCGCTGGCGCAAAATTTTGTTGCAGGTGGCCGCCGTCCCTCGCGGGGGAAAATTGCTCGACCTGGGAACCGGAACCGGCGACATCGCCGCCCAGGCTCTGCAAAACGATCCGACACTCACCAGCGTTGGCGGCGACTTCACCCTGGAAATGATGCGCGTTGGCAAGGCCGACCCGGGCCGCCGGGCCATCCGCTTCGCCGGAACCGACGCCCTCAACCTGCCCTTCCCCGACAACACGTTCGACGCCGTGACTTCCGGCTACCTGATGCGCAACGTGATTGACGTGCGCCGCGCCTGGGCCGAGCAGTATCGGGTGCTACGAAGTCCCGACCCCGTGTCGGGGAAACCCGGCGGGCGCGTCGTCTGCCTCGACACGACTCCGCCGCCTAAAAACTTGCTCTGGCCCTTCGTCAACTTTCACCTGCACGTCATCATCCCTGCGTTGGGCCGCCTCATCGCCGGCAGGGTCGCTGCGGACGCTTACACCTACCTGCCCGACTCCACCGAGAACTTCCTGCCCGCCGAAAAACTGGCCGAGCGCATGGCCGAGGCGGGGTTCAAAGATGTAAACTTCCGGCGGCTCATGTTCGGCACCATGGCAATTCATTGGGGAGTCAAGTGACAACGGATGAAACAAATTGAACGGATGATGTTTATTTTCATCCGTTGCATTCGCTAAATCCGTTGTCAAAACTGCTATGCCCAAACGCCTCATCGTCGGCCTCACCGGCGCGTCCGGTGTCATCTATGGCATTCGCGCCCTCGAAATGCTCAAGGGCAGTGACATTGAAACCCACCTCATCCTTAGTCTGGCGGCCAAAGCCACCATCGCCCAGGAAACCGATTGGAAGGTGAGCGACGTTGAGACGCTCGCTTCGGTCAGACATGATCATCGCGACGTGGGCGCGACCATTGCCTCCGGCTCGTTTCTGACGACGGGCATGCTCATCGCGCCCTGCTCGATCAAAACCCTCTCCGCCGTCGCCAATTCCTATTCCAACGATCTCATGTCTCGCGCCGCCGATGTGTGCCTCAAAGAAGGCCGCCCGCTTTTGCTCATGGTGCGCGAGACGCCTCTGCATCGCGGCCACCTCCGGCTCATGACCCAGGCCGCCGAAGCCGGGGCCATCATCTTTCCGCCAGTGCCCGCCTTCTACGGCAAGCCGCAAACGATAGATGATCTCGTGAATGGCACTGTAGGCCGCGCCCTGGCCCGATTGGGCATCGACAACGATGCTTACCCAAAATGGAAGGGGATGGGGTAAGGGCCAAGCACGCTTCGCGGGGCAGAATCCCCGATGAACTTCGAACGTCTCTTCCGAATGCTTCGCCCTATCGGGTAAAATGGTGCCAATCCCTGCTCGCAAGGAGTGCCTTATGAAACTCACCCGCGATCCTCTTCGCCTCGTCGTCGGCGTCGTCCTCATTGTGTTGGGCGTGCTGTCACTGCTCGGCATCAGCATTCCCGGCGGCAACATCATCTTGGGCGTTATCGCCATCACTGCTGGCGCCATGATTGCCCTTCGCAAGCGCTAACCATTCGCCATGACAATTCTTCCCGACAACATCCGGGCCTTTCTGGCCGCCCATTCCACGCTGGCGCTCTCCACCGTGAACGCCGAGGGTCTGCCGCAATCGGCGCCACTCTTCTTCGCCGTTGACGACGACGGCTCGCTTCTCTTTGTCTCCAGCCCCAAAAGCCGCCACAGCTTGAACATTGCCGCGGACAGCAAGGCGGCAGTGACTGTGCATAACGAAACGTGGAGTTGGGAAAAGATCGCCGGGGTGCAAATGGAAGGTGAGGTTCATCTCGTGCCTGCCGGGCCGGGCCGCGAGCAGGCCTGGGAAGTGTACAAAGCTAAATTCCCATTCGTCGCCGAGTTCGAAGGCGAAGTCTCACGCAGTGAGTTCTATCGCTTTGCGCCAAAGTGGGCGAGGTTGATCGACAACAGCGTGCAGTTTGGCTACAAAGAGGAAATAGAACTAAAATAGGCTTCGGAGGGCAGGATGTTACGCGATCTCACCATTCAAGGTTATCGGTGCTTCAAAGACTTTCACATTGACGGCCTGGCGCGAGTCAACCTGCTCGTGGGGCCGAACAATGCGGGGAAGACGAGCTTTTTGGAAGCTGTATATTTGCTATCGTGCTATGGCTATTCCAACTATTTGCTGGAGACACTTTATTATCGTGGCGAAATCTCTGAGCACCCGCCATCATCATATACTTCATCCCATACTAGCTATTATGTGAGTCATGTCTTTTATGGTCACAAACTTCAACTAGGCCAAAGGTTGGATGTGTTCTCAGATAAGGAACAGTTCTTACGACTTACAATCCAATTTAAGAAAGCTGAACCTGAAAGAGGCGCCTTGCACAACCAGCTTGCCTTTACATTTCTAGATCATGAAATGGATTTGCAATCGGTTAACAAAGAAGGCGCAATTTTTAGAGAGTCCATTGAATTTCCGGCATTTCCTGATGTTGCAAAGGAAGTCCCTCCTAATTGTTTCTTATCAATCAATGGCTTAAGCACTGATTATTTGGCTGAACTTTGGGATAGGATCACTTTAACTCCAAAGGAAGAAGATATAGTATCTGCATTGCAGGTCATACAGCCGGATGTGCAACGTATTAGCTTTACTAGTCGCCGTGATACCAACAACGACATCCTTCTCAAACTAAAGAATCAAAGAACGCCTATACCCTTGAGTAGTATGGGTGATGGCATGCGCCGAATTCTAACTCTAGTGGCTTCAGCAGTTGTTTCTGAAAATGGCGTTTTACTGGTGGACGAAATTGATACTGGCCTCTACTATGAAGCCCAAACTGACATGTGGCGCTTACTCATCGAGACGGCACAGCGCCTAAATATACAGATATTTGCAACGACTCATAGCTGGGATTGTGTCAAGGCTTTTCAGGGGGCGCTTGCCGAAACCCAAGCCGCTTCTGTCGGCAAGCTCTTCCGACTGGAGAAATCAGGTGAGGACATAAAATCGAGCGAATACACTGCCAACGACTTGGAGGTCGCAGTGCGTGAACTTGTTGAGGTGCGTTGATGCCAAATGCATACTTGCTGGTTGAGGGCAAGAATGATCAACACGTCATCTGGGCTTTATGCCAGCAACACCAACTACCGGAAACATTTTCTGTAGAGACACCCCGAAGCCGGGAAGGTATAGAAGCGCTTTTAGAAGTTCTGCCAGTTAGATTAAATGCGCGCGGCCTAGAAGCGTTAGGAGTTGTAGTGGATGCTGATCAGGACATCCTTGCTCGTTGGCAAGCATTGAGATCTCGCTTAACTTCTCGCGGCTATATTGACGTCCCGGCTACGCCTCCCGCTTCGGGTTGGGTTTCTTCTCAACCTGAACTTTCCCGTGTTGGTGTCTGGCTTATGCCAGATAATCAACTCCCCGGTATGTTAGAGGATTTTGTTCGCCACCTCATCCCGCCAGATGACGCGCTCCGTCCAAAGGCCGAAGCCATTTTACAAGAGATCGAACAAGCTAACTTGAATCGCTACAAGCCAGTTCATCACCCTAAAGCGCTCATTCACACATGGTTGGCCTGGCAAGAAATGCCGGGGATGCCTATGGGACAGGCAATTACCGCACAGGCCTTGAGACACGATTCGCCAACAGCACTTTCATTTGTGGCCTGGCTTAAACGCCTGTTTGAATTATCTCCCGCATAATGGCTCGAAATTTGGACAAGGCCGCCCTGCGCGGCGAGCCGTCTTACGTCTGGCGGGCGGGGCAGGCGCGGCGGCTGAACTTGATCCGCGAGGCGGCGCCGATGATTGAAGGTGGCCGCGTTCTGGTAGACGGTTGCGGCGTGGGGACATACGTCGAGAAGCTTGGCGCGTTCGCCAATTGTGTTCACGGATTGGACATAGAGTTTGAACGTGTCGTGGAGGCGGCCCAACGGTTAAATCATCTGGTGTGCGGCGCGGGCGAGTTCTTGCCGTATGCGTCCAATTCGTTCGACGCCGTGCTGTCTCACGAGGTGATCGAGCACGTACAGAACGATGCCGCCGCCATCCGCGAGATTGTCCGGGTTCTACGCAGTCCCGACCCCCAGTCGGGGAAACCGGGCGGGCGGCTCGTTCTCTTCTGCCCCAATCGCTGGTATCCGGTGGAGACGCATGGCATTTACTGGCGCGGACGCTATCACTTCGGCAACATCCCGCTCGTCAACTATCTGCCTGACCCGCTTCGCAATAAACTCGCGCCGCACGTCCGCGCTTACACCGGGCGCGGCCTGCGAAAGTTGTTTGCCGGTCTGCCGGTGAAGATCGTTCATCACGCCGTCATCTTCGGCGGCTACGACAACCTCATTGCCCGGCTTGGCGCGCTGGGCAAGGTGCTTCGCGGGGGGCTGTATCTATTTGAGAACACGCCTCTACAGATTCTTGGCCTCTCGCACTTTCTCGTGGCGGAGAAACTCTAACCTCCGACCTCTAACTTCCAACCTCCAAATCACCACTTCATTCGCCACCGCACCATTCCATCCCACAACCAGTCGGGCGCAAAGCGGCGAAACCTGATGGCCCAACCGATGCTGGCCGGGATGGGATAGCGGGTTTGCGGGTTGGGGCTGGCGAGACTCTTTTCAACCGTGTCGGCGAAAAGCTGAGGCGGGAAGCCGACGTTTGCCCTTTGAACCGCTGTCTTCTCAACCCTCTCGATCAGCGGCGCGTAGGCGCTAGTGTCAATGCCGCGCCCGGCTAACATGTCTAACGCCCGCTTGCGGCTCGTCTCCCAAATTGCCGTCGGGCTTGACCCCGGCTCGATAACAACCACCTTCACCCCGAATGGCGCAAGTTCCAACCGCAAAGTGTCGCTGATGGCCTCTAACGCAAACTTGCTGGCCGTGTAAGCGCCGAGCAGGGGCGAGGTGATCCGCCCGCCCACACTGCTCACGTTGATGATCGTCCCCTTCGCCGCCTTGAGCAACGGCATCACCGCTTGGGTCACGGCCACGTGAGCGATCACGTTCAGGTCAAATTGTTGGCGCAATACGTCAGGCGGGATCAATTCCATTGGCGCGGCAAACGCCGACCCGGCGTTGTTCACCAGCGCGTTCAGCGTTGGCGTTTGCGCCGCCATCGCCCGGCCCAGCTCTTGCACCTGACTCTCATTGACGATATCGCAGAGAAACGCGGTGACTGCGCCCTTGCTCGCCTGCTCCCGCGCTTCTTTCAGCAAACTCTCTCGATCCGCCTCTTTGCGAACCGTGGCAAACACTCGCCAGCCGAGCTTGGCAAAGTGCATGACCGCCACCCGGCCAAAGCCGGTGGAACAGCCGGTAATGAGGATGGTTTTGGGTTCAGAGGATGAAGACACAGGGGGACCTATTTAGGAATGAGAATTTTTAACTGTCCAGTTTGTTGTAGAAGGTGACTGTCAGGGGCGGCGGGCGCGCTGAATTTTCACGATATATGTGCCCCTGACAGTCACCTAAGGAACGCAACCGGACTCTTATTTAATTCTCATTCCTTAGGATCAGAAGTTGCTTCTGTTGAGGCGGACGCATCGCCGCGTCCGGCCAGCGGCAGGATTCTCATCACCCGCTCCACCAGCAAATTGATGTCGAACGGTTTGGCGATGAAGCCGGAGACCCGATAGTGCCTGACCTCATTCACCAACTCGGACGAAGGGCGGGCGGTGATCATGATGACCGGCACTGTCTCCAGGTCGGGTATAGCCCGCATGTCTTTAAGCAGGGCCAGGCCGTCTTTGCCCGGCAGGCCGTAGTCGAGCAGGATGAGGCCGGGCGGGTCGCTGAGGGCCAGCGCCAGGCCCCGGCGGGCGTCAAACGCCGTTAGCACGTTATAGCCTTTGGCGCTCAGAGCGGTCTCAATCAGTTGAACGATTACCCGATCGTCGTCAATGACAAGCACAATGGGTGGTTTCACGATGTATCTCCTTTGGCGAAGGGGAGTATATCGCCTGCGGCGAAATTGGGCAACGAGGGTGAGTCGGGCGGTTCGCGCCTTCAACGCATTCGTGATATAAAACGGCCATGGCTAACGACTCTGCCAACAACATGACTCAGGGCGGTATCAACCTCGGCCAAAGTGCGCAACTCACCCTCGGCGCTGGCGATGTCGTTGGCCGCGACAAGATCATCACCAACATCCAACTCATCAACCAACGCGCCCTCAGCGCCATAGAAGAAGCCAAGCTGGCGCGTGAGTTTGAACGGCAGGAGTTGGCGCAAGGCGTCAGCGCCTTCGTCAGCCGCCTGCAAGCCCGCGCCAGCGAGGCCGCCGTCGCGAAAACGGGCGGCCCCTACAAAGGCTTGCTCGAATATCGCCTGAGCGACGCCGAACTGTTCTTTGGCCGCGAACGCGCCATCCGCGAACTTCTACAAAACCTGGGGCGCGGCCCGCTCACTGTCCTGCATTCCGAGTCCGGTGCGGGTAAGACTTCGCTCTTGCAAGCCGGACTCTCGCCACAGCTGATCGCCAAAGGACATTTGCCAGTCTACCTTCGCCCTTATAACCTCAACCCAGCGCTGGCCCTCAAACGCGCCTTTCTCGCCGACCCGGCCCAAGCCCCGACCCTCGCCGCCGCGCCCTTGCGTGATTTTCTGCGTAAGGTGTGTGAGGTGCTAGGTCAACAGACGACGCTCTACGTTTTCATTGACCAATTTGAGGAGACCTTCACCCGACTCGAGGACGCCGAGCGAGGCGGGTTTGTGAACGAACTTGCCGAATGCCTTGAAGATGACGGCCTCAACGTGCGCTGGGTGCTCGCCTTGCGGAGTGAATACTTCGGCAACCTTGCTAACTTCCGCCCGCGCATCCGCAATCCGTTCGAGAACGACTATCGCCTGAACCGGCTGACTCGCGCCGAAGCGCAAGAGGTGATCGCCAAACCCGCCGAGAAGCAGGACTTCAAGTTTGAGACCGGCTTGATTGAGGCATTGCTCGACGACTTGGGCAAGAACGAGATTGCGCCGCCGCAAATTCAGTTGGTGTGCCTTTCGCTGTTTGAAGAACTCGAACTGGGTCAAATTCTTATCTCCCGCGCCCTTTATGATCGCGAAGGCGGGGCGGCCGGAATCTTGCGCGGGCATTTGGAACGCGTGCTGTCGCGTGACTTGCGACCTGAGCAACGCGCCGCCGCCCGCCGCTTGCTCGAAACCCTCATTTCTTCCGAGGCCCAGCGCGTCGTTCGTTCACATCGCGACCTCGTGGCCGAGATGACGGCGAAAGGCGTCACGCCCGAAACGCTCGATATGATTTTGAGCCAGTTGGTGGACAGCCGCCTGTTGCGTGCCGACGAGACCGACGATGGTTTGGCCTACGAACTGGCGCACGATTATTTGGTGGGCGAGATCAAGCTTGACCCGGATGTGCAGGCTCGCAAAGCGGCACAGGAATTGCTGGAACAGGAAGTGCGGGTGTATCGCTGCTACAAGACTTTACTGACGGAAGATCGGTTGAAGGTGATCGAGCCGTATCATAAAGAACTCCGTTTTACGCCAGAGTCAGAGGTGCTTTTCTCCGAGAGCCAGAAAACGATCCGGCAAGCGCAGGCCAAACGCGAACGGCAGCGCAACATGCTGGTCATTGTTTCCATCGTTGTGGCGGTTGCGATGACAGCCCTAGCACTGTGGGGAGTCAATCGGTCGAATGAAGCGCAAAGGCAAGCGGATTTAGCGCAAGCTGCCAACACACAATCTGCCTCAAGCCTGAGCGCCGCTCAGGCCGCCAATACTCAAGCCGCCGAGAACTTGAGTGCGGCACAAATTGCCAATACCCAAATGGCCCAGCAACGTGATGAAGCCCAACGCCAAGCGCGTATTGCTCTTGCGAACCAACTGGCAACGCAGGCCCTTTCGCGGCTGGACGATCAACCTGATTTGGCCTTATTGCTCAGTGTCGAGGCGTACAATACAGTCAATAACTTGCAATCTCGAAGTAGTCTTCTCTCAGCCATCGAATACAGCCCCCGTCTTACTCGTTTCTTGCACGGTCACGCCAACACTGTCTTGAATATGGCCTTCAGTTCGGACGGCAAGAGACTCGTCTCGGGCAGTCGGGACAATGTCATCGTTCTGTGGGATGTGGCGACTGGCCAGCCCAACGGCCAATCCCTCACTCGGCCCACCTCCTTTGTGTGGAGTATGGTCTTCAGCCCGGACGGCAAGACTGCGGCCTCAGTTTCAGTTAGCGATGACGACACTATCATTCTATGGGATATGGTAAGCGGCCAGCCCCTCGGCCAGCCTCTCACTGGGCACACCATGCGTGTGTTGAGCTTGGCCTTCAGCCCCGATGGCAAAATACTCGCCTCAGGCAGTCAGGACAATACAATCATCCTATGGGATGTGGCAACCCGTCGGCCCCTCGGCCAACCACTGACCGCAGGCACTGTATTGAACGTGGCTTTCAGCCACGACGGCAAGACTCTAGCCTCGGCGGCGAGTGTGAACGGCACTATCACTCTATGGGATGTGGCGACTCGCCAACCCCTCAGCCGACTGCTCACAGCGGACAGATCAATCTTGTGGAGCGTAGCTTTCAGCCAAGATGACAAGACTCTGGCCTCAGGCCATGGAAACGGCATAATCAACCTATGGGATGTGGCGACGGGTCAGCCCATCGGCCAGCCGCTCATCGGGCATTCTGACGCTGTGCGAAGCGTGGCTTTCAGCCCGGACGGCAAGACCCTGGCTTCAGGCAGTGATGACCAAACTATTATCCTATGGAATGTGAGCACCGGTCGACGCATCGGCCAGCCACTCAGCGGACATACCAACGATGTAACGAACGTCGTCTTCAGCCGAGATGGCGAGACCCTGGCCTCGAGCAGTGGGCGCACAATTATCCTGTGGAATGTAGGGACTGGTCAGCCCTTTGGTCAACTGCTCACCAAGTATAAGGACTCTGTTTTGAGTGTGGCGTTTAGTCCGGATAGCAAGACTCTGGCCGCGAGCAGTAATGACAGCACGATCATCCTGTGGGATGTGAGGACGCGCCAGCCGCTCGGCCAGCCGCTCACCGAACTTACTTACCTTGTGGAAGGCGTGGCCTTCAGCCCGGACGGTACGACATTAGCTTCGGGCAACAGAGACGGCACGATCATACTGTGGGATGTGAAGACGCGCCAGCTACTCGGCCAGCCGCTCACCGGACATGTCATGGCCTTCAGCCCGAACGGTAAGACATTAGCCTCGGGCCATGGTGACGGCACGATCATCCTGTGGGATGTGGCAACAAGCCAGCCGCTCGGCCAGCCGCTCACTGGACATACTGACTCTGTGGAAAGTGTGGCCTTCAGCCCGGATGGCAAGACGTTAGCCTCGGGCAGTGATGACGACACGATCATCCTGTGGGATGTGAGGACGCGTCAGCCGCTCGGCCAGCCGCTCGTCGGGCATAGGGGCGTTGTAACAAGCGTAGCCTTCAGCCCCGATGGCCAAACTCTAGCCTCGGGTAGTATTGATAATACAGTTATTTTGTGGAATGTTGCGACCGGCCAGCGCCTTGGCCGGCCTCTCGCCAACCACACTGACTTTGTATTGAGCGTGGCCTTTAGCCCCGATGGCAAGACTCTGGCCTCAGGCAGTGATGACAAAACCATTATTCTATGGGATGTGGCGACTGGCCAACCCCTTGGCCAGCCACTCACTGGACACACGTTCGATGTAAGGAGCGTGGCCTTTAGCCCCGATGGCAAGACTCTGGCTTCAGGCAGTGAAGACCGTATGATCATCCTGTGGGATGTTGACCCGACCTTGTGGCAAGCTCGGGCTTGCGCCAAAGCCGGGCGCAACCTCACCCAGGCTGAGTGGAAGCAATACCTTGGCGACGAGCCGTACCACCAGACATGCGACCAGTGGCCGGAGGGGGAGTGAATATGCCCTCGCCACAATCTATCATCCGCCAACGCCGTGAAGCCAGCCAGCAAAGAAGTGAACCACTGAGGCACTGACGCAAAGCGCACTGAAATCACTGACCCGTCAGTCAGTGCTATCATTCCCCTCAGTGTTTCAGTGATTCAATCGTGAGGCAACCCATGACTACGCCCAAATCCCCTAAAGCTTACGTCAAATCCGAATACCCTCTTTCAGATGTAACGGCCCGTATCATCGCCGTCGCCCATGAAGTCTATCAAACGTTGGGGCCGGGATTCGAGGAAGTTTTCTATCAACGGGCAATGGCGATGGAAATCCCAACACAACAACTGGAGTTCGCTCGCGAAGTTTGGATTGATGTGCAATACAAAGGCCAAAAGCTGGGGCGCAAGCGTGTAGATTTTGTGATTGATGATGTGATGGTAGAAATCAAGGCAAAAGCAACTCTTGAGGATGTGGATTTTGTGCAAGCTCTCTCTTATCTCAAAGCTTCCGGCTACAAAGTGGGCCTGCTGATAAACTTCGGGGGAGCCAAACTTCAAGTCAAACGCCTCGCCAACTAACTTCAGTGCCCTCATCTCTTTTCAGTGCTTCAGTGATTCTATGCCCTCAACGCCTTCAATAATCCGTCGCCGCCGCCAACGCCGCGAAGCCAGCCAGAACGGCCTCAGCCGCCTCTGGCGGGCGCTGGCAACTCTCGCCCTTTCTACCGCCAGCGTCGTCCTCGTCGTCCTCGTCATCGCCGGCATTGCCCTCTCGCAGGCCTACACCAGCTACGTCGCCGACCTGCCCTCGGCAGAAACATTGGAAACCGCTTTCAGCTCCACCAACAACCAATTCTTTCAGACCACCAAAATCTACGACCGCACCGGCGCCCAACTGCTCTACGAAGTGATTGACCCCCGCGCCGGAGACCGGCAGTGGTTGAGCATTGATAAGATTCCGAAACACTTCATCGAAGCCACCATTTCCATCGAAGACAAAACCTTCTTCACCAACCCCGGCTACGACGTGGAAGGCATCTTGCGCGCCTTCGTCTCCAACTTGCGCGGCGGCTCCGTTCAAGGCGGCTCCACCATCACCCAGCAACTTGTCAAAAACGTCATCATCGCCCCCGGCAAAGTGGCCGAGCAATCCTACGACCGCAAACTGCGCGAAGTTTTCATCGCCGCCGAAGTGACGAAGCGCTACAGCAAGGATCAAATTCTGGAGTGGTATCTCAACACCAACTTCTACGGCAATCTCGCTTACGGCATTGACGCCGCCGCCCGCGTCTACTTCGGCAAGTCGGCGTCTGAGCTTGACCTGGCCGAGAGCGCCCTGCTGGCCGCCATCCCGCAATTCCCGGCCCTCAACCCGCTCGACGCGGCTGAAGACGCGAAGCACCGGCAGGAACTTGTGCTCGACGCAATGGCCCGCGAAGGTTTCATTACCGACCTCGAAGCCGAACAAGCAAAAGCCGAGGATGTGTTGAGCCGCCTGCACCCGTTCGCCCAACGCTTCGATATTCGCGCCCCGCACTTCAGCCTCTTCGTCCTCAACGAGCTTGTCAATCAGCTTGGCCCCGACCTCACCTTTCGCGGCGGACTCAAGGTGATCACCACGATTGATCTGGGCTTGCAGGATCAAGTGGAATGCGCCACCCGGACTCAGGTCGCCCGCCTCAGCGGGGGCGACCCGGCTCTGGTCGTCCCCACCGACTCCGGCACTGCCTGCGAAGCCGCCGCATTCCTGCCCGCCATGCGCCAGGCCGACATCGGCGTGGATCACAAAGTCGCCAACGCTTCGGTTGTCGTCATGGATCCCAAGACCGGCCAGATTGTGGCGATGCTCGGCTCGCTGGATTATTGGAACGATGCGATTGCTGGCCGCTTCAACGTGGCCGTCGATGGCCGACGACAACCCGGCTCGTCGTTCAAGCCCTTCACTTACCTCACTGCTTTCTCGCAAGGCTACACGCCGGCCACGATGGCGCTGGACGTGCGCACCGCCTTTCCCCAGGACACCGGCATCCCCTACGTCCCCGAAAACTACGACCGCCAGTTTCACGGCCCGGTCAGTTTGCGTATCGCTCTCGCCCGTTCGTATAACATTCCGGCGGTGGACGTGATGAACCGCGTCGGGGTGGAGAATGTTATTCGCACCGCGCACCGCATGGGCCTCAATACCCTCGACCGCGAGTCGAACTTCTATGGGCTGGCGCTTACTCTCGGCGGCGGCGAAGTGTCACTGCTCGATATGACCTACGCCTATTCGGTAATGGCCAACGGCGGCCGCATGGCCGGGCTGGCGGTTGCCCCGGAGTCGCGGCGCGGTGGATATCGATCGCTTGATCCAATCTCGATCCTGCGCATTGAAGATTCGAAAGGCAACGTTCTTGCCGCCTGTGGCGAAAAGAATGACGAGATTTGCTCCTTCACCGAGCCGAAGACGCAACAAGTGCTGGAAGCGCCGCTGGCGTATCTGATCACCCACATCCTCTCGGACAACGAAGCGCGGGTCGGCGCGTTTGGCCGCCCCAACCCGTTGGAGATTGATCGCCCCGCCGCCGTGAAGACTGGCACGACGGACGACTTCATTGATAACTGGGCGCTTGGTTACACGCCGCAACTCGTGGTGGGGGTGTGGGCCGGCAACACCGATTCGTCGCCGATGGAAAAAGTGACCGGCCTCACCGGGGCCGCTCCGATCTGGCATGCCCTGATGAAATATGCAACACAAAATCTGCCGATTGAAGATTGGCCGGAGCCGTCGGGTGTCAATCACGTCACCGTGTGTTATCCGTCCGGTCTCCTGCCCACGCGCGATTGCCAGAGTTTGGTCAACGAGGTCTTCATCAGCGGCACCGAGCCGGTTGCCGAGGACAACGTCTGGCAGGGCTTTCAAGTGAATCGCGAGACGGGCAAGCTGGCCACGGTGTACACGCCGCCCGAGCTGGTCGAGAAGCGCATCTACGAAATTCTGCCGCCCGAGGCCGCCGACTGGGTGCGCCAGGCCGGGCTGCCCCAACCGCCCGCCGAGTACGACACGATCTACACTCCGCCGGAGGCGGCGGCCGGCGGCGACGTGTTCATTGCTTCTCTGCAACCCTTCTCGTACATTCACGGCACGATTCCCATCACCGGCACGGTCAAGAGCGACAATTTTTCGTTCTTTCGGGTGCAATTCGGGCCGGGGCTGAACCCGACCCAGTGGACTCAGATTGGCGGCGATCGCGGCGAACAAATTGATAACGGCGACCTGCAACCGTGGGATACAACCGGGTTGAATGGACTCTATTCGGTGCAACTTTTGGTGGTGAAGAACGACCAGACCTTCGTCAACTACACGGTGCAGGTGACGGTGGACAACACCCCGCCTACCGTGAAGCTGGTGACTCCCACCGAGGGCCAGCTTTTTGCCGTTGGCTCGGATGAGGCGGTCGTGATCCAGCCCGACGCGCAGGATAACTTATCATTGGCTTACTTGGAAATCTTCGTGGACGGAACGAAGGTGGATACGACTACGGTCGCGCCGTTCACTTCGCGTTGGAAACTTGGCCGGGCGGGCCAGCATTCGATCTATGTTCGCGCTGTGGATGCGGCGGGAAATGTGACCGAAAGCGGGCGGGTGATGGTGGTGGTGCAGGAGAGGTGATCAAATAGTCCAATTTTCGATTTGCAACCCGGTTATGCGAGCGAAATGGGTTGAGTTGTTTGTGACGAGGGCGCAGTTGTTAGAAAGTGCTGTTCCCGCAATCAAAATGTCTGCCTCGTTGATGAGTTGACCTTGCTTTCGCAAAGAAGCATAGACCTCTGCCGCTTTACGAACTGCCTCCAGGTCGAGCGGGATTATTTCGTTGTCGGCGGCAAAGTTTTCAAAGAGACTTAGCTGGCCTTCTATGTTCACATACCTCAAGCCACGCAAGACTTCATAATAGGTGATGATGGAAATGCTCAAGCGGGGGTGATCAGCTAAGTAACTCGCCGCGTGGTTCACCACCGCAGAGTTCCTCCGAAAGAACTCGATCAAAATATCAGTATCGAGTAATCGCTTGTCTACCAACTCGTGCCTCTCTCAGCGAAGAATTCGACGCGCCGCTCAATTTCGCCCTTCAGTGCCGCCCACGTTTCTGTCGGCAAATCCAGCCACATTCCAACATAGCTCAAAATGCGCGCTCGCCGGTCAGCTTTCTCGCTAGCATTGGCGATAGCATCGGGCGCAGTGGTTCCAACCCAATTAGCGTATTTGACGACCACGGCCACAGGCCGGCCGTTTCGCTCAAGGATGATAGGCCCGGTTGCGCTTTCGACATCGGCCCAGCGAAGATTCACTCTTGCCGAGTGTGACTTGGCAGGAGATTTGCGTTTTGCGCGATAGGGCGTTTTTGCTTCTTTGACCCGTTTAGGTTTTGTAGCCATTCAATACTACTCCATCAGAAGACGATCGTTGAAGTTATTTTAGCATGACGAGCTCAGAGGTGGTTTATTCCCGAAAGATTTTACGTTATTTTCACCCAACCTGCCCCGGTTTTGGCTTACACTGTCTCGAAACTTAACCCGGAGTATGTGAATGCCCAAAAAACTCTTCTTGCAAATTCTCATTTTGACTCTGACCGGCGCGATGGCGTTAGCCGCCGCCGCGCCTCAAGCCTCGGCAAGCATGGCCGCCGCTCTGCCAACGCGTAGCGCAGGCAGTGGCGGCAACCCGAGCGCGGCGGCAACCATCCTTGCCGCCACGGCCCGGGCGGCTTCCACCCGGATTGCGGCCACCGCCGCCGCCGCGGCGACCAAAGTCGGAACGGTGTCGGCCATCAAAGCCACGATCACTCCGCCGTCTACGGTTGCGGCCAGCGACGCTTCAACCGCGATCACTTCTTATGCTTCCACAGTGTTGGGGATCAACGTCACCGTCACCAAAGCCGGCGGGTTGACCACTAACGTGAACAAACTGCTTACACAGACCACCTCGGGCAGTTCGGCCCAGAGCGCAACGGCCAAGCTGGCGGCGAAGACTTATGGCGCAGTGTTGAGTAACGGCGCGGCTTCGCTCAGTTACGGCAGTGGCACGATCTCAGGCGATGTCAACGTGGACGTGCAAGGGTCGAGCCTGGGCGTATATTCGTTATTGGCAAGCAACACCGGCACGCTCAACGCCGATTCGGCCCTGGCGCTGGCCAAGACCACTTTCCCCGGTATTGCTAATCGCAAGTATGTCACTTACACCGTGAGCAAAGGGTATGCCTGGTATTTCAAAGGCACGGCCAGCGGGCTGGATCCGAAGACGAAGAAGGTGGTGACGCTGGCCGAGGCCATCATCTTTTACGTCCTGCCCGGCGCGTCGGGCAAGGCCAGTGTGTCGGCCACGGTGGGGCGCGGCGATTTTGCCTCGGCGGTGAAAAAGTAAATTTGATTTTGTAAGGGCGAAGCAGTCGGGCAAATACTTTGAAGAACTGCAAGACTTTCCTCCGACTGCTTCGCCCCTACCTTTGATTTCTATTTCCCCGGCGCATAATCCGCGCACGTTTGCTCGTAAGGCCGGTTCTTCTGGAAGTAGTGCCGCCACTCGTCCTGCGTCAGGTTGCGGGCTACGATGTTGCACGCTCGCTTCTGCCACGAGACCAGGCCCACATCCCACAAGATCACTTTGGAGTCGCTACTGCCCGACACCAGCTTTGTGCCGTCGGGGCTGAAGGCAATGCCGCGCACCCAGTCGGTGTGACCGACGAGGGGCGGACCGATCCGCTCGCCACTTTCCACATCCCACAAAATAATGTTGGCATCCGAACTGCCCGAGGCCAGAATCTTGCCGTCGGGGCTGAAGGCGACAGCGCGCGCGAACGACGTATGGCCCTCCAGCCGTTTGAGGGGCAAGTCGTCATCGGTCGGGGCCGTCACCTCCCACAGAGTCACGGTCTGGTCTTCGCTGGCGGCGGCGAGCAGTTTGCTGTCCGGGCTGAAGGCCACGTTGACGGTTTCCCGCGTGTGGCCCTTCAGCGTGGCGATCAGCTTGACGCTCTTTAAGTTCGACACGTCCCACAACTTGATCGTCTTGTCCTTGCCGCTGGAGGCCAGCATTTTCCCTTCGGGCTGGAAGACGATAGTGCGAACCGTGTCGGTGTGGCCGCCGACGGTTTCGTCGAGCGTTGTGATCAGTTTGACGTCCGACAAGTTCGACACATCCCACAACTTGATGGTCTTGTCTTCACTGCCGGAGGCCAGGGTTTGGCCGTCGGGACTGAAGGCGACGCTCCAGACCCGGTCGGTGTGGGCGTCAACGGGGCCGCCGATTTGTTGCGGGCTGGCCGGGTTCGACACATTCCACAACACAATCTTGCCATCGCGGCCACCCTCAGCCACTATTTTGCTGTCGGGGCTGAAGGCGACGGCATTGACCTGGTTGGCCGCCTCCTGGCCGTTGGGGGCAATGAATTTGAGGCTGTGCCCGACAAGCGGCTGACCCATCTGTTCGCCCGTTTCGCCGTTCCACAAAATCACGTTGGGATCGTTGCTGGCCGAGGCGATCAGTGTTCCGTCCGGGCTGTAAGCTACGTAGCGCACGATGGAATTGTGACCATCGAGTGTCTTGCCCAGCACCGAGCGGACTGAAATGTCCCACAGGATGACAGTCTTATCGTCAGAAGCGGAGGCAAAAAGAGAGCCGGTGGGGTCGAAGGCCAAATCGTAAACCGTGCTGCTGTGGCCGGTGAGGGTGTTCAAATGCGCGCCAAGCCGGTCGCTCTGGCTGACATCCCAAAACACAATCGTGCTATCGGCGCTGGCGGAGGCCAGCGTTTTGCCATCGGGGCTGAAGGCCACCTTGTAGACAGTAGCCCGGTGTCGCTCGAGCGACGCAATTAGTTGCCGCGTCGCCACATCCCACAAAATCACTTTACTGTCCTCACTGCCGGAGGCGAGCAATTTGCCATCCGGGCTGAAGGCCACGCTGTGAACGCCGTAAGTATGGCCTTTGAGCGGATCGCCAATTCGCTCTTGAGTGGCGACATCCCACAGAATAATGCTGTTATCGAAAATGCCAGCGCCAGAAGCCAGAATCTTGCCATCCGGGCTGAAGGCAACCGTGAGCACTTCGGCAGAATGCCCGGCAAGCGGCTGGCCGATTGGCTTGACGCCTTCCGGCAAGTTTGAAACATCCCAGAGCAGAATGTTGTTGCCGCTGGCGGAAGCCAGGGTCTTGCCATCCGGGCTGAAAGCTAGGGATCGGACTGCCTGTTGATCTGCGCCAAACTCGGCGAGCTTTTGAGGCGGAACCACCGTCAGGTCCCACAAGAAGATGCGGCCTCCAACGTCGCCCGAAGCCAGGACGCTTCGTGCGCCATCGGAACTAACGGCCAGGCTGGAGATATGACTTTGGTGGCCGGTGAGAGGCGACCCCAGGAGTTGTTGTTTGGCCACGTCCCAAAGATAAATATCGTTTTCATCTCCGGCAGAGACGAGCAATTTGCCGTCGGGGCTAAAGACGACGCTTTTGACCGGGGCGGTGTGACCGCGCAGAAATTTCTTGAGCGCCGGACTGAACTCGAGGCCGTTCAACAAACTGCCCTTGAGATCAACAGTGGATTCAATGTTATTGCCCTGAACGCTCAGGAGCAAAGCGAGATCAAATTGAGTAGCCAGGCGGCCATTGCCCTCGCCCGCCAATTGGTTCAGGAGGGCGATCTGGGCTAGCTGGTCGGCCCGGTCGCGTTCGTTCTCGGCAATTTTTTGTTCAGAGACAGCTTGAGTGCTGGCGGCCTGCGCCACCGCTTCTTGGGTTAGAGCCAGCGCGCGGTCAGCTTCGGCAGTGCTGGCCAGGGCGGCTTTTTGACCAGCCAGGGCGGCGTTTGCATCTGAGGCCAGGCGAGCCTGATTGCCAAAGTAGGCCGCGACGAACACCATCAATAAAGCCACCCCAAAGGCTGCGCCCAGATAAGCCGTGAAGCGGCGCAGCCGGGCGGCGTTTTTCTGCTTGGTATCGGCCCGCTTCGTCGCTGTCTCCAAATGTTGCTTGCGGGTCTCGGCCAGTTCGTTCGCTTGCTCCAGTTGGCGCTGGCGCTCGGCTTCGCGCTCGGCTTGTTTGCGCTCGGCCTCTTCGCGCGAAGCCTCCAGGAATTGGCGCTCCAACTGGCTCAACTCTCCCAGGCTCTCTTCCCCAAACTCAATCGCCTGGATCAACCGCAGCCCCTGGAGCAGGTCAACCGTATCGCGCCCCTGCTGATCCCACTCCCGGGCTTCTTTGGTGATCTGGCGCTGGATGCGCAAGCTCTCGCGACTCTCGGCCAGCCACTCGCGCAAAGTAGGCCACTCCCGGATGATGGCCTCGTGGGCCACTTCGGCGGTGTCCTCGGTGGTCATCACCAGGCGGGCGTCCACCAGCTTCTTCAGCACCCCTTGCACCGTGTCGGCCTCCTCGGAGCTGGGGATCAATTCGGTGAGGTCGGCGCGGCGGCGCGTGTCCTGCTGGCCTTCGCCCAACTCGGTGAGACGGAGGAAGATGCGTTTGGCAATTGCCTGTTGACTGGCGTTGAGGCTCTTGTAAATGGCGTCGGCGGTTTTGGCAATCGCCCCACGCACCCCGCCAGACTCTTCATAGCCCCGGAACGTCATTTTGCGCCCGCGCCGCCGCTTCCACGTTTCGAGCAAAGCGTGCGAGAGCAAAGGCAAAGCGCCCGGTTCGGGTTGATCATCTACTTCGCCGATGCCCACATCGCGCAGAAGATGCTCGACCAGCCCTTCTTCAAACTCCCACTTGCCGTGTTTGGCCGGCTCTTCAATGGCCCGCCGAAGCTCGGCCGGACTCATCGGGCCGATGTATTCCTGTTGGGCCGAGAGGGCTTCGCGCAAGTTGGTATAGGCGGCGCAATTGGCGTAAAAGTCGGCGCGCATGGTGATGATGACGCTTGTCGGCCCGTCGGTCTTGGGGTCAGTGGCAATGATCAGGTTGTCGATGAAGGCTTTGCGCTCGGCCTCATCTTTGCACAGAGTGAACAGTTCTTCAAATTGATCGACGACGACGAGCAGGCGGCTGGCCGGGTTGCGACTCAAGGCTTTGCGCACCGAAAGGTGCAAACTGCGCGTGTCGCGGGCCAGGTCATCCAGCAAGGTGGTGGTGGCGGTGACGGACTCAGAGTCGCGGGTGAGACTGGCGGCGAGTGACTCTAATGGGTGGATGGTGGGGGTGATGATGTGGATCGGCCAGCGGCCACTGTTCTCCGGGGGCCGGGTGCCGTCGGCCAGGGTATCGCCATGCTTGAGGGCCGGGATGACGCCGGCGCGCACGATGGACGATTTGCCACTGCCCGAAGCGCCGATGACGATGGCCAGAAAGCGGTTGTCACGCAATTTGCCAACCAGCTTGGCGATGAGAAACTCGCGGCCAAAGAACCACTCGGCGTCGTTCTCGTCAAAATATTGCAGGCCTTTGAAGGGCGGATCGCCGGGGGCGGGCGCTTCATCTTCGGCGGCAGTGGGGGCCATCCCGAAGATGACGGTTGCCCCGGCGCCCACTTGCACCACATCGCGGCCGGCCGCGATTTTGTCCCGTCCGGAAACATCGCCCTGGCCGACGGTGACCTGGCTGCCTTCTCCCAGGCTGACGCCGCCTTGCGTGGTAGTGTTGGCGTTGGTTGAGCCGCCGGTGTTTTCAGCAGAGTCGGGTTTGAGTTGCGAAGCGTCGTCAGTCATCGTCGTCGAGAACTTGGAGTTTAAGGAGAATGTTGCGACGAGTATAGCACAGCGCGGCTAGGCCACAATTCTGAAACCGACGTCGTAGTGGCGTTTGAAGGGGTAATGCCAGTTGCGATGGGCGCAACGAATGTGGCGGGCGCTGGTGTCGAACGCGCCGCCGCGAACCACACACCCCTCGCCGTCCTCCGGCCCGTGCGGATTTTTAACGACGTGCCGTTTGCGGTGTTGGTATTCTTTTCCGTTGTAGCGATCAGCGCACCATTCCCACACGTTGCCGCTCATGTCAGCGGCGCCGTAGGGGCTGTCGCCGTCGGGCGAGAACTGGCCGACCGGGGTGGCGCCGGGCCGCATTTCGAGCGCGTTGGCCCGGTCGAAGTCCCAGCCTTCGCCCCAGGGAAAGGTGCGGCCATCCGTGCCGCGCGCGGCTTTCTCCCATTCGGCCTCAGTGGGCAAGCGAAAGATGTAACCTGTCTCCTGGCTCAGCCACATACAAAAGGCCGCCGCCTCATCCCAGGTGACGCTCGCCACCGGATGATTCTCTTTGCTCGGCGGGCTTTGCCAGCTAGGCGTCCCGCCCAGTTTGCGTGGCTGAGTGGCGTCCATAAAGACCTGATAGTGGGCGTTGGTGATCGGATACTTGCCGATGTAATACTCGGCCAGATCGACAGTGTGTTGCGGCAGTTCGTCCTCGCGCGCTGAGGTGTCGTAGGCCGGGTCACTGCCCATGATGAACTCGCCGGCCGGGACGCGCACCAGCGTTGTCCACAACCCCGGCGCGAACTGCAGAACCAGGCTGTTCTCCTGAGGCCGCACTCTGGGGAAGTTGGCGGCGGCGGCGCGTTTGGCCCGCTCTTCGGCCTCTTTGCGTTTTTGTTCTTCTTCGCGTTTGGCCCGATGCTGGCGGGCCTCGGCCTCTTTAAATTCGCGCCACTCGCGCTCCTGCCTCAG
>CAYSIV010000029.1:9736-30205 GCA_964431175.1 uncultured Anaerolineales bacterium | reverse complement strand
TCGTCCACTGCGTGGGCAGCCGCGACCGGAACTACAACAACTACTGCTCGGCCATTTGCTGTATGCAAAGCCTCAAGTTCGCGCATATAGTCCGCGAGCGCACCGGGGCGCAAGTCTACAACTTCTACATTGACATGCGCACCCCGGCCAAAGCTTACGACGAGTTCTACCAGCGGGTGCTGGAGGAGGGCACGCTCTTCGTGCGCGGGCGGGTGGCCGAAGTGACCGACGCCGCCCGCCTGCCCGGCGAGGAGGGCAAGCTCATCATTCAAGTCGAAGATACGCTGGTGGGCAAACAGCGGCGCATCCCGGTGGACATGGTCGTCCTCTCGGCGGGCATGGAACCGCGCCACGACGCAAAAGCCACGGCGAAATTGTTCGGCATTGCCTGCAGTTCCGATGGCTGGGTGATCGAGAAACACCCCAAGCTCGATCCGGTGGCCACCATGACCGAAGGCGTGTTCGTAGCGGGTTGCGCGCAAGGGCCGAAGGACATCCCCAACACCGTGTCGCAAGGGGCGGCGGCGGCGGCCCGCGTCCTGGGCCGCATCCAGCAGAAAGAGATTGCCCTGGAGCCGGTGCGAGCCAGCATCAACGAAGCCCAGTGCTCCGGTTGCCGCATCTGCAACAACCTCTGCCCGTACAACGCCATCCTCTTCCACGAAGATCGCATGGTGTCCGAGGTCAACGCGGCCTTGTGCCAGGGTTGTGGCACGTGCGTGGCCGCCTGCCCGGCCGGCGCGATCAGCGGCACCGGATTCAGTAACGAGCAAATCCTGTCGCAGATCGAAGGTCTGCTCCTGCTCAACATTGACGGGCGCAAGGCGGAAGTGCCGGAGTTAGTGCCAGCTTAGGCGGCGGATGATGGATAGAGAAACCACTCAAAAAGAGTTTTGTAATGCCTGGGAGGAAAAATGACTGACAACGAACAGTTCGAACCCGTCATCATCGGCTTCACCTGCAACTGGTGTAGTTATCGCGCAGCCGATTTGGCCGGCACGGCGCGAGTGAAATATCCACCCAATATCCGCTTGATTCGGATGATGTGTTCCGGGCGGCTCGACCCGACCTTTGTCCTTAAGGCCCTGGCCGGGGGCGCCGATGGTGTGCTGATCACCGGTTGTCATCCGGGTGAGTGCCACTATCTCGAGCAGAACTACAAAGCCATGCGGCGCTACTTGTTACTGCGGCGGGTATTGGCCCAAATGGGCATCGAGCCTCAGCGGGTGAAGCTGGTATGGGCCAGCGCCGCCGAGGGCGTGAAGTTGGCGCAAGCTATCACCGACATGGTAGAGGGAATTCGGGCGCTGGGGCCGTTGAATTGGAGTCGCGATGACCGACGACTGACGACAGACGACTCCGAGTCGTCCGCCGTCCACCGTCTATGGTCAGTCAAGGAGGTGGCGGCATGAGTGACAAGCCCAAGTTCGCCATGTATTGGGCCGCCTCGTGCGGCGGTTGTGACATCGCCGTCCTCAACATTCACGAGAAGATACTGGAGGTAGATGCCAACTTCGACGTCGTTTTCTGGCCGGTGGCGATGGATGCCAAGTACAAAGATGTCGAGGCTATGGACGACCAGTCTATCACCCTGACCCTGTTCAACGGCGGTATCCGCAACAACGAGAACGAAGAGATGGCCCACCTCCTGCGGCGCAAGTCGAAGATTCTGGTGGCCTTTGGCTCGTGCGCCACTGAGGGTTGCATCCCCGGCCTGGCCAACTTCAGCAGTCCGCAAGATATTTTCGATACGGCCTACGCCACTATCTCCACCGACAATCCGCAGAACGTCCGGCCTCAGTTCCGTTACACGATGCCAGAAGGTGAGCTTCGCATTCCAGAGTTTTATCCGGTGTTGAGGACGCTCGACCAGGTGGTGCAGGTGGATTACACCATGCCCGGCTGTCCGCCCGAGTCGCACCAGATTGCGGCGGTGATCGATCTGGTCATTGCCGCTTTGCAGGGCAAGGCCACTCTGCCGCCACCCGGCTCAACCATTGGCGCTGGCGGCTCGACCGTGTGCGATGAGTGTCAACGCAAGCGGAACGAGAAGGCCATCAAACAGTTTAGGCGAATCCAAGACCTGCAAACGGTAGACCCAACGCTTTGTCTGCTGGAACAAGGCATACCCTGCAACGGTCCGGCCACGCGCAGTGGGTGCGGCGCGCTCTGCCCGCTGGCGGGCGCGCAGTGCATCGGCTGTTACGGCCCGGCGGCGGGCGTAGTGGATTACGGCGCGCGGCTGATCACCGCCTTCGCGTCGGTGATTGACAGCAAGGATCCAGAGGAAGTGGAACGCATCCTCGACGGCATCCCCGACCCGGCGGGGCAGTTCTACCGATTCAATCTGGCGAAGTCGTTGTTGCGTGCCGGCAAACGCGCCAGGGCGCACACCTGACCATCGGGGAACTGGAGGCAACGATGAACACCGAACAGCCCGAGACGCCGGCGATGGAAGACCCGCGAGCCAAATTGGAAAAGGCTTTCATTGACGAGTACCTGCGCCACCAGGGCTGCGACCCGGAGAAAGTGCACGAGTTGCCGGAAGAGCTGGTAAAGCAATTGATGACCAAGGCTTGCAGGTACGCCTCGCTCAAGCTCATGGAAATGGAAGCCCGGGCGCACTTCGTCGAAGAGATTCACGGCGCAATGTCGCACGCAGTCGAGAAGTCAAATCGACCAGGAGACTAACCTCATGCAACGAATCACGATTGACCCCATCACCCGACTTGAGGGGCACGGCAAGATCGAAATCTTTTTGGACGAAGAGGGCAACGTCGCCAACACCTACTTTCAGATCCCCGAACTGCGCGGCTTTGAACGATTCTGCGTCGGGCGGCCGGTGGAGGAGATGCCGCTGTTGACGAACCGAATCTGCGGGGTGTGCCCGGAGGCCCACCACATGGCCGCGGCCAAGGCGGCGGACGCCGTTTACCATGTTGACCCGCCGCCCACGGCCAAGAAGCTCCGAGAGTTGTTGTACAGCGCCTTCTACGTCACCGATCACACCACACACTTTTACGCCCTCGGCGGCCCGGACTTTGTGATGGGGCCGGACGCGCCGGTGGCCGAGCGCAACATCCTCGGCGTCATCCACAAGGTGGGGTTGGAGATCGGCGGCAAAGTGATTCAATGCCGCAAGTACGGTCACACCGTCGTTGAGATGATCGGCGGGCGCAAAGTCCATCCTTGCACCTCTATCCCCGGCGGCCTGACCAAAGGCATCACCGAAGAGCAACGACAAGAGATCGAGAAGATGGGCCGTTGGGCGATTGAGTTCGCCCAATTCAGCCTGAAACTTTTCAGCGACATTGTGTTGGGCAATAAAGCCTACGTGGATTTGATTCTCGGCGACGCGTACACGCACCGCACTTACTACATCGGCACGGTAGATGAGAACAACAAAATTAATTTCTACGACGGCAAGGTGAGCGTGGTGGACCCGGAGGGCAAGCGTCTCGGAAAATATGCGGCGGACGAATACACCGATTGGATCGCCGAGCGCGTCGAGCCCTGGACGTATCTCAAATTTCCCTATCTCAAGAAGATTGGCTGGAAGGGTCTGGTGGATGGCAAGGACTCCGGGGTGTATTGCGCCACGCCGCTCTCGCGCCTCAACGCCAGTGATGGCATGGCGACGCCCCGCGCGCAAGAGGAATACGAAAAGTTCTTTAGCACGCTGGGCGGCAAGCCCGTGCATCAACGCCTGGCCACACACTGGGCGCGTCTCGTCGAATTGCTCTACGCCGCCGAACGGTGGGTGGATTTGGCGACCGATCCGGAAATCACCTCACCTAACTTTCACACTGTCCCCACTGAAAAACCGACTGAAGGCGTGGGCATCGTCGAGGCCCCGCGCGGCACCCTCACCCATCATTACGTCACCGATGAACGGGGCGTTTTGACGAAGGTGAACCTGATCGTCGGCACGACCAACAACTATGCCCCGATGAGCATGTCGATCAAGAAAGCCGCCGAGTCTTTCATTCACAACGGCGCGGTGGTTACCGAAGGCGCATTGAACAGAGTCGAGATGGCCTTCCGCGCTTACGACCCGTGCTTCGGCTGCGCCACCCACAGCCTGCCGGGGCAGATGCCGTTACAGATTACTATTCATGATGCGAAGGGTGAAGTGGTGGAGGTGTTGCGGCAGAACTGCTAGTTAGCCCGCACTTGGCATCGCAGTCGTGAATTCACGACACCAATATTGCGGAAAACACGCCATTTGTCGTGATTCACAGGAACTCAGGAAACCAAGACCTAAATTGCTGAACACAGTTGTGATTAGCTCGAAAAAGCCCGATTTCAGGCTCAAAATGAGCCTAATGGGCCTGGCGAGAACTGTGTTGTGTAATTAGAGGCCAACTTTCCTGAGGTCCTGATTCACGACATTTCTGTGTCGTGAAATATAAGTTCTCTGCCATGCTCCTTGATCATAGGCCACTTCCGCGGGACGATTATCCAGATTCATTGCAGCAAGCATTCCTACATCCATATTTCTATGGGATGGTGATCTATGAAAACCGTCAGGAACACGAAAATTTCCCAGAAGATCATATTCGTTGGATTGGGCTGTTTATTGTATGCTTTGCTGTTCTACGGGGTTTGGGCAGACTTGATCCGGCCTAATCGAGGCCTGGCGGGACAACAGCCCCAAGGGTTTCACCTTTCCGCTGTCTTCATCATTACTCTGATGCTGACTCTTGTTCTCTTTTCCATTGGTCTAGTCGTGCTTGCTTGTGTGGAGGATTATCGCGGAATCCAGCAGAGAATCTCCGGGCATTATGGCGGTGGCGTAATGTATATAACTCCGGGTGACATATTGCATTTCTTTTTAGCAATACTTGTAATCGGGGTAGTGTGGGGATCTCTCGCGGCGGCTCTGACGGGTTACCTCGCAGAGTTCTCCATGCCTTTTGTGATTCTGGTAGTTATGATTGGAGGTGGTCTATTAGTTGCCAATCTCGTTCTACTCATTCGGGACAAAGGAATTTCTTCCACTGGAAAAATATGGCGGATTGTCTTGACTATTCCCTATGTTATTTTCCCCAGTGTATGGGTAGTTGTGATAGGGCATGCCACTTTTATCTACTTCACAAACCCTTTCGAATCGCCTTGGATACAATTGGGGATCAGCATTGTTAATTTACTTTGCATCGTTGGTATCCTTGCCCTCTCAATTATCTCGGTACAGGCTTTAGCCGAAGGCAGCAATAAGCAGGTGTAGGCCTAGAGCACGGCACCAAGTTATTCGCGGCCAAATATGGAGAGGAGTTGCGAGGTCTAGCTGAACCCGATCGTTAGGCGCATAACCGTTACGTTTGTAGAAAGGTGGACATGAACCGCATCAAGTCACTTGCGATAACAGGAATAGCAATGTTTGCTCTGGTTGCCTGTCGCCCTTCAGCGGCGACAGTACCGCCGGTTGCAACGACGATTCCGCCAGCTACGGTGGCCCAGGCTACGGCGACAATGCCGCAGGCTACTGAAGAAGAAGTTGCCGTTGAGGTCACCCAGGCGCCAGTCTCCTTCCCACTCTCGGAACCCGGCCCGTACTTCCCAGGCAAGCGCACGTATACGTTTGTAGACGCCGAACGCGGTAACCGGGAAGTGGAAATTGTCGTGTGGTATCCGACCATACGGCCAGAAGGGTATACCGGAACGGTCGTCCGCAACGCCGCCCCGGACCTCAGCGCCGCGCCCTACCCATTGATCCTGTCATCGGCCAAAGTTGGCAACATATTCGCTCCACATCTGGTCTCTCACGGATTTGTCGTGGCAGGTGTAGATAGACTTGATTACTACATCCCGTGGGATCAAAACCTGATCGACCAGCCTCTTGATATCCTGTTCGCACTTGATCAGGTTGCTTCAAGCCCGCTTGAAAGCCTGGAGGGCATGATAAATGCCGAGCGCGCCGGTGCAATGGGGTACTCGTTTGATGGTTACAATGCGCTGGCTTTGAGCGGCGCACGTATTGACCCCGAATTCTATCTGGCGCAATGCGCCCAAGCGCCTTCACTTGAACCCGTTCTGGATTCGTTTTGGACGAGCTACTATTGCACCATCTCAAGCAACTGGGAGCAATTTGCCGCCCACGCCGGCGAGACCCTCACCGCCAGTGAGGATGGATTGTGGCAGCCGATGACGGATGAGCGCATTCGAGCGGTCATGCCGATGGCCCCGGAAGGGGCGTGGCTGTTTGGCGAGCGCGGGCTGGCGGCAGTCAATCGCCCGACGCTGATTATTGGCGCGACGGAGGACAAGGATTGCGACTACCGTCGTGAAGCCGTCTATATCTTCGACCATCTGGGCGCGCCCGACCGGGCCATGATTTCGTTTGTGGGGCAAGGCCACATGATGGTGTTTGATAGTGATCCACTCGCGCGCATGAAGCATTTCGCGACGGCGTTTTTCGGCTACCACCTCCAGGGCCGTGCCGACTACGCCGAGTACTTCTCGGAAGATTTCGTCGCCCAGTACGATGATCTGGCCTGGGGTGTGGCGCCGTGAAAGCGCCGCCCAGTCCATGCAGAAACCCAGGAGGTAAACAATGGTCATCACTTTACTCGTCTCCACTTTCGCGGTTGCTTTCGCCGCCGCTTCAATCGTCGCTTTTATTTTCCACAGGCCGATTGACGCCATCCTGAAGCGCGTTGTGCCTGCCGATATTGCTTACGCCTGGACCAGGTATCTCCGGTTTGCCATTTATGTCGTCGGCATCGGCGCCGGAGTCCGGGTCTGGGCATTGGAAAAATACCTGATCGCGCAGGAGCCATACAAGGAGATCGTTGAGCTTACTTCCGACCGCTGGATGTTGGAGATTTACGAAACGATTATCGGAACCCTGCAAAGCGCGGCCATGGTGCTCCTCGTTTTCTTCGTATTTGCGCTGCTGGCAGTGGTGATTGTCCAGATATTCGAGAAGAAAGCGGAAAAAGAAGAGGCCCCCAAGTGAAAGTCTGAGAGCACTACAGCGCTCGTTCAGCCAGCCGTGATCCAGAAAACATCAATATTGGACTCTATTCAAAATAAGCCCGTGTGCGCTTCGACAGGCTCAGCGCGCGGCCTGAGCCTGTCGAAGGCCGCTATTTCCGATAGAGTCTATTGTTACAATTGTCGTGAGAGGGCCTGCTCGCCAATCACGAAACATTAGCCGTCAAGTTCATTGCGGGTTGTCGTACCCGCCCAGAGAAAAGGAGAAGGATATGGCCGAAAGTGTCTACAAAGTGATCGAACTGGTTGGAACCAGCCCTGACTCGTGGGAGAGGGCGGCGGCGGCGGCAGTGGAGCGAGCCGCCAAGAGTCTGCGCGACCTGCGCATTGCCGAGATCATTCAACTCGACATGCAAATCGAAGACGGAAAAGTGGCGGCCTACCGGGCGAAGGTAAAAGTCTCCTTCAAATACGAAGGCAAAGAGTAAACCTGATCCTGCGCGAGCGGCCCTCTCTCCGCCCGCCACCCGGAACAGGCAAAGCGTTGCCAATGAAAACTTTGATCATCGGCCTGGGCAACCCCATCCTCGGCGACGACGGCGTGGGCTGGCGCGTGGCCGAAGAAGTGAAACGAGAATTGGAGGCCAATTCTCCAATTCTCGAACCTCCCATTGACATTGATTGTTTCGCCCTCGGCGGCCTTAGCTTGATGGAGCGACTCGTGGGCTACGATCGCGCCATTGTGATAGATGCCATCACCACCGGCCAGCCGCCCGGAACGGTATCAAGCTTCCAGTTGGAGGAGTTACCCGATCACTCCGCCGCCCACACGAGCGCCGCCCACGATACGTCACTGCAAAGCGCGCTGGCGGTAGGGCGCGCGATAGGGGCGCACCTGCCCGATCAAGTGTTGGTGGTTGGCATAGAAGCACAACGTGTGTACGACTTCAGCGATACCCTCAGCCCGCCGGTCATGGAAGCTATGCCTGTAGCCGCGCGGCTGGTGTTGAAACTCTTGGAGGACGAATCTCATGGTTTCCCCTGAACTTCTGCGCCGCTATCCTTTTTTTGGCTTTTTGGACACCACCCAATTGAAAGCGATGGCCATGATTGCTGAAGAGGTCGAGCCTCAGACCGGTGAAGACCTCTTCAAAACGGATCAACCCGCCGCCGCGCTGTATTTGCTGGTTGGGGGCAACATCGAGCTGTGGTACATCGTCGCGGACAAACTGGACAAGGATTTGCGCAAG
Source organism: uncultured Anaerolineales bacterium (assembly GCA_964431175.1). Taxonomy (GTDB): domain Bacteria; phylum Chloroflexota; class Anaerolineae; order Anaerolineales; family VGOW01; genus VGOW01. The sequence goes on along the minus strand of CAYSIV010000029.1, from coordinate 22,019 downwards.
GAGTTTTACATTTGCGACATCAATCCGGGCGAGATTCTGGGCATCTCGGCGGTGATCGAGCCGTATCAGTACGTCTCCACGGCGCGGGTCACTAGCCCCAGCCGCCTGATTAAGATTGAAGCCGCCGCCTTGCGCGCCTTATGCGAGATAGACTGCCAACTCGGCTACGGTTTGATGCGCCAAACGGCCAAAGCCGCGATGGATCGCCTGCACGACACGCGGATTCAATTGGTCGCCGCCCGGGCCTAGTACACCCCGGCGGAAATCCCTCGTCGGTTTGTCATGCTGAGCGAAGCGAAGCATCTCTCTGCCGGGCCGGAGACCCTTCGCTCTGCTCAGGGGGACAACCGGTGGAAGACTTCTGCCAACGTGTACTAGTAGTCAGCCAATGCTAAATTGATGGGTGTCTGATCCGCCGCAGTTCGCGAAGCGTGCGGCGCGGGCGGCACGCTTCGCGAACTGCCACCCATCAAAACAGGCTTGGCGGACTACTAGAGCAAATTCCACTTTCGTTTACGGCCTGCTCCCGCTGGATTGTCAAATCCAGCGGCGGATTTGACAATCCGCCGCGAGCAAAAATACGTAAACCGACTCGGAAACTGCTCTAGCGTCACAGTTCTACCACAGCTAACGGTCAAATCAGCGGAACATTGTCGCTAAACCGGGTGATTTTATTCACTCGAATGCCTGCCCGAAATCGGTTAGTCTGAGAGAAGCTCTCCTAACTTCTATACAAGGGCATTTATGAAAGCATACCTATTGATCGAAATCCGTACCGGCGAGATTCCTAAGGCCATTCGCCAATTGCGTTCAACTAAAGGGATCGCTGCTGCCGACCTGGTGGTTGACGGGGTCTAACGCCCAAAGCTATGCACGAGTTGGCAGCCACCCAGCGCATCTTGGAGACGGCTCTGAGCCAGGCCCGGGCCACCGGAACAGGGCGCATCGTCGCTTTGCATTTGGTCCTCGGCCAGATGTCAGAGATGACGATTGACTCGGTTCAATTCTATTGGAACCAGATCAGCCCAGGCACGATGGCCGAGGGCGCAAATTTGCACTACCGCCACATGCCGGTTGAATTGCTTTGCCTGACCTGCGACCGCCGCTACTCGCCGCTGGACGACGTTGTGGCCTGCCCGGCTTGCGGCGGCGAACGAATCAAAATTGCAGCGGGTGAAGAGTTTTATTTGGAAGCGATTGACGTCGAACCCATGCAGACCTGAGGGCCTGCGTGGGTGAAGAGACGGGCTGATGGATGAACTTCAGGGCGCGCGCATTCACATCACCGGGATAGTGCAAGGGGTCGGCTTCCGGCCTTTTGTCTACGGCCTCGCCCGCCGCCTCGCGCTCACTGGCTGGGTGCGCAACACCTCCGCCGGTGTAGATATTGAAGTGGACGGCTCACCCGTGGCCCTGACGGCCTTTGCGGAATCACTGCGAACCGACGCGCCGCCCCTGGCCCGTATCAATTCACTTCAATGCGAAACCCGCGCCCCGAATGGATTCGCGTCGTTTGACATCCTTGCCTCCGAACCGATCCCCGATGCCTTTCAACCGATCTCACCCGATGTGGGGGTTTGCGCCGACTGTTTGCGCGAACTGTTCGATCCGGGCGACCGCCGCTGCCGCTATCCCTTCATCAACTGCACCCACTGTGGCCCGCGCTTCACCATCATCCAAGATATTCCTTACGACCGGCCCAACACCACCATGGCCCCGTTCGCCATGTGTTCAGCTTGCGCCGCCGAATACGTCGACCCTGGCGACCGTCGCTTCCACGCCCAACCCATTGCCTGCCCTGACTGCGGCCCTCAGGTGTGGCTGGAAGGCAGTGGGCAGAAAGCAGTGAGCAGTCGGCAGTCGGCAGCTATCACAGAAGCGCGGCGCTTGTTGTCGCAAGGCCAGATCGTTGCCGTCAAAGGCTTGGGAGGATTCCATTTGGCTTGCGACGCGACCGATGCCCGCGCAGTGGCCGAACTACGCCGACGCAAACTGCGGGTTGATAAACCCTTTGCCCTGATGATGCCCGATATGGCCGCCATTGAGTCTGAGTGCTGGGTGTCCCCCGCCGAACGGGCATTGCTCGAGTCGCGTGAACGGCCCGTCGTTATCTTGCGCCGCCGCCCGGGCGCCACCGTCGCCGCCGACGTTGCGCCGGGGCAAAACATGCTCGGCGTCATGTTGCCGTATACGCCATTGCACTACCTGCTCCTCGAACCTGGGCCTGGTTTCCCCCGCGCGCTGGTGATGACCAGTGGCAATCTCAGCGAAGAGCCTATCGCCACCGACAACGACGAAGCCCGCGAACGCCTGGCGCCTCTGGCCGATGCCTTCCTTATACACAACCGGGCCATTCACATTCGCTGTGACGACTCGGTGGCCCGGGCCTCACCTGCCATCTTCATGCGCCGTTCCCGCGGCTATGCCCCCTCTCCAATAATCCTTCCTTTTGGCATGCCGCCCCTCCTGGCCGTCGGGGCCGAACTCAAAAACACCTTTTGCCTTGCCCGCGACCGCTACGCCTTCCTCAGCCATCATATCGGCGATCTCGAAAACTACGAGACGTTGCGCTCGTTTGAAGATGGCCTGGCGCATTTCGAGCGGCTGTTTCGAGTCCGACCTGAGGTGATTGCTTATGATTTGCACCCGAACTACCTCGCCACGCGTTACGCGCTGGAACGCGCTGAACGCGAAGGGCTTCCGGCCATTGGCGTGCAACACCATCATGGGCATATCGCCGCTTGCCTGGCCGACAACGATTTAACTGGCGAACGCCCCGTGATCGGGGCAGCCTTCGACGGCACTGGCTATGGCGACGACGGCGCGATCTGGGGCGGCGAGTTTTTACTTGCCGACTACGACAGTTACCAACGGCAATATCACCTCGCTTACATTCCATTGCCTGGCGGGGACGCCGCCGTTCGCGAACCCTGGCGCATAGCGTTGGCCTGGCTCGACCGGGCGGGCATTAGCTGGACGGATGACCTGCCTCCCGTTCAATATGCCTTGACCCACGCCTCACCCGTTGCCCTCGATGCCCTTCGGACCCAGCTCCGCACCGGCCTCAACTCGCCGCTCACGTCAAGCATGGGGCGATTGTTTGATGCCATCGCGGCGCTGGCCGGGATACGCGAAAAGGTGAATTACGAGGCGCAGGCCGCCGTCGAATTGGAAGCGTTGGCCGATCCGGTTGAAGCCGGGGCTTACAATTTTGAGATCGGATCAAAGGCCATTGATCCCGCGCCCGTGATTCAGGCAGTAGTCAATGATGTTCTCAATTACACGCCGCCGGCTATCATCGCCGCCCGGTTTCACAACGGCCTGGCGGTGATGGTGTTGAAGGTTTGTCAGTTGCTGCGCGCCCACGAAGGCGTGGCCGAAGTCGCGCTGAGCGGCGGTGTGTGGCAGAACGCGACTCTACTGGCGCGGACGGTTGAGTCCTTGAGGCGCGATGACTTCACCGTGTATCTGCATCGCAGTGTTCCGGCCAACGACGGCGGGCTGGCGCTGGGTCAGGCCATTATTGCCGCTCATCACGTATCACGGAGGCCGCCATGTGTCTCGGCGTACCAGGCAAAATAACTGAGAGATATGAGTCGGGCGGCTTGCCAATGGGCAAGATTGATTTCGGCGGTGTGACGCGGGAGGTCTGCCTGGCTTACGTGCCCGAAGCGCAAGTTGGCGACTTCGCCGTCATCCATGTTGGCTTTGCCATCAGCCTCTTGAGCGAGGCCGAGGCCCGGGCGACGCTGGAGACTTTGAACGAAATCGCCAGCCTCGAAGAGGAACTTGGGGCGGGAGTCGCCAAGGAAAGCGGGCCATGAAATACGTCAGCGAATATCGCGACGCCCGATGGGTGCAAGCGGCGCTGGATGAGGTGCGCCGGATCGTCACCCGCCCCTGGGTGCTGATGGAAATTTGCGGCGGACAGACACATGCCATCGTGCGCTACGGTCTCGATCAACTCCTGCCGCCTGAAGTGGAATTGGTGCATGGGCCAGGATGCCCCGTCTGTGTCACGCCACTCGAACTGATTGATAAAGCCCTGGCGATTGCCTCTCAGCCGAATGTGATCTTCACCTCTTACGGCGATATGCTGCGTGTGCCCGGTTCGGGGCGCGATCTGGCCTCGGTGCGGGCCATGGGCGGCGAGGTGCGGGTGGTTTACTCGCCGCTCGATGCCGTCAAGATCGCGCAACAAAATCCGGGCAAACAAGTTGTCTTCTTTGCGATTGGATTCGAGACAACGGCCCCGGCCAACGCCATGAGCATTCTACAAGCGCAGGCCTTGGGCCTAAAGAACTTCAGCGTTTTGGTCTCGCATGTCTGCGTGCCGCCGGCCATGCACGCCATACTTGGCTCGCCCCACCACCGGGTCCAGGGCTTTCTAGCGGCGGGCCACGTATGCGCGGTGATGGGCTACTGGGAATATCCGCCGATTGCCAAACGATACAACGCGCCAATTGTCGTCACGGGTTTCGAACCGCTGGATTTAGCGCAAGGGATATTGATGGCGGTGAAACAGTTGGAAGAGGGGCGGATCGAAGTGGAGAACGCTTATGCCCGCGCCGTCACATTTGAAGGTAATCGCCCGGCGCAAGAGGCCATTAACCGGGTGTTTGCCTTGTGCGACCGCAAGTGGCGGGGCGTCGGTCTCATCCCGATGAGCGGTTGGCGTCTGCGCCCCGAGTTTGCCGGTTTCGATGCAGAAGTTCGCTTTGATGTCGGCGCGATCCAGCCGGAAGAGTCGCCGCTGTGCATCGCCGGCCAGATTTTGCAAGGGTTAAAGAAGCCACACGACTGCCCGGCCTTCGGCACGCTCTGCGCGCCGGAACATCCGCTGGGCGCGACCATGGTCTCATCGGAAGGCGCGTGCGCCGCGTATTACCGTTACGGGCGGCATGTAGTAGAGACGACCTGGCAGGTCGTCTAGAGCAGATTCCACATCCGTTTACGGCAACGGAGTCGAGGCTTTAGCCGGAACCGCCTAAAGGCTCGATTCCAAAAGCCGTAAATCAATTAGGAATCTGCTCCAGGCAGGGCAATATGGTTGAACAAAAAGAGTCAATCGTGACAGAAGGTCTGGTTTGCCCGGTGCCGCTGGCCCACGGCCAGCACATTGTAATGGGACACGGCAGTGGCGGCAAGTTGTCGCACGATTTGATCGCCAAAGTCTTCGCGCCCGCGTTTGACAACCTTGCCTTGCGCGCCAATAACGATGCCGCTGAGGCGCCGGCAGGCGACTCGACTCGCCTGGCTATCAGCACTGACTCCCACGTGGTCTGGCCGTTGTTCTTTCCCGGCGGCGACATCGGGCGGTTGGCCGTGTGTGGCACCGTAAACGACGTGGCGATGCTCGGCGCCCGCCCGCTCTACCTGGCGGCCGGCTTCATCTTGGAAGAGGGGCTGGCGTTGGAAGTGTTGGAGCGGGTAGTGGCCTCCATGCGCGTGGCGGCGGACGAGGCCCAAGTGCAGATCGTCGCCGGGGACACGAAGGTGGTGCAAAAGGGCAAAGCCGATGGGCTGTATATCAACACGGCCGGCGTCGGTCTCTTGCAGACGGGGGTGAACATCGGTGGCGCAAAGGCTCAACCGGGCGACCTGGTCATTCTCTCCGGGCCCATAGGCGATCATGGCATTGCTGTGTTGAGCGCGCGCGGCGAACTCGGCTTTGAGGCCGAGGTGCAGAGCGATGTCGCGCCGCTCAATCATCTCATCGCCGCCATGCTCCAGACCAGCGCCCAGATTCATGTCCTGCGCGATCCCACCCGGGGTGGTCTGGCAACTACCTTGAATGAAATAGCGCGACAATCGCAAGTGGGCATCGTGCTGGACGAGCGACGCATCCCGGTGAGACCAGCCGTAATGGCCGCCTGCGAACTGCTGGGATTTGACCCCCTGTACATCGCCAATGAAGGCAAACTGATTGCCATGGTGGGGCGCGGCGACGCCCCGAAAGTGCTGGAGGTGATGCGAGCGACGCGCTATGGCGAGGAGGCCGTCGTCATCGGCGAAGTTTCGGCTGAGCCGAAAAGCCGGGTGTTGATGAAGACCTCGATTGGCAGTACGCGTATTGTGGATGTGCTAATGGGGGAGTTACTGCCGAGGATTTGCTGAATATAGCAGAAATGGCCCCTTCTCATCTTCCAATTCTTTTTCAAAGGTCATGCCTATATTCCGGGCCACCTTCACCGAGGCCTGATTTTCCGGATACATCATGCAGATTAAGCGCGATAATTTCAATTGCTCGAAGCCATAGTGAACAATAGCCCGGGCCGCCTCGGTCCCTAGCCCTTGCCCCCAAAACTCTTTGGCCAGCAGGTAGGCCACTTCCACCTCGGGGCGCTGTTCGATCGTCCACGGCAGTAACCCGCACCGCCCAATAAATTGATTGGTTTCCTTATGGAGGGTCGCCCAGAGTCCCAACTCAGGGTGAGCCGGATGCCCGTTGAGAAACCATTCTAATTCTTCCTTCGTTTCTTCGTAGGTCAAAACGCCTTCGGGAAAATACCGTCGGATTTCCCGGTCGCTGTAAAGCGCAAACAGGCTGTCGAGATCACCCGGCAACAAGCGCCTAAGGATGAGGCGATGGGTCTCTAGAATTTTCATCGGCTTGCTTTTCGTTTGTGTTTTTGCTGATTCCTGCTTGAATGAATCGTCATCTGGCAGAAGGGGCGCCTAACGGTCGGCTTCAGGCGCGGGCGCGTACCATTCACGAAAGCCTGCGGGCGAAGAACGCAAGCATCACAAATCGGCCAGTGGTAGCGCGCGAAGCGCGGTCGGCTGGACGCGGTGTTGGGCGGTGATGTGACTGAACGCATTTTGCGCGCCTGCAAAACACGGGCTCTTATTTCAGTCCCCCAGCTTGCTCTCTATCACTGACTTTGACGCCTACGGTGTATAGGTATCCTGCATCAAGTTCTTCTGCCATATCTGGAATCAACATTTGCAGGTTCTTCTTGTACGCATCTCGCCATAGCATCTTCAACAAAGCCCGCGCACCTTCGTTGACATGGACGTTATCACTTTCATCAACCAGAAGCATGGCTACGTCATTGGTATGCTCGGTGATAGCGAAGAAGTACTTGTCTCCGTCGGTCCGCTTCGATTGTATATATTCCTCGATGTGTTCCTCCAGTTCATATTCAAACAGGGCTTGAGCAAATGGCCCGCCTTCAAGCAGAGCCTTTCTTAGATTCTTCTCGATTGTTTTCTTGCGCATCCTTTACCTGTTCATGTGCTGACCGCTGTTGGGCTGCCCTCCGCCTGAGAGCATCTGCCTTGTTACAAAATTACGCTACTCCATTTCTTCTGCTGTGGAAGCTACCGCCAATCGATAGTCTGCACCGGTATCCGTTAATTCATAATCGATGATGTTGCGCCGGTATTCAGAAAAGTGAGTCCGCTTCCTTTCAATCATTTCATACACAATTTGCTTCAGGCCAGAACGCAGTTCTTCCGACTCGGATGGTAAGCCGCCATCTACGACTCGCTCAACCATCTCGCCTTGTTCCTTCGCCGAAAGAAACGAGGCATTCCAAGCCAAAATCGCAAGGGTCAACAATCGATGATAAGCGTCAGTGGCATTTACGGCACTACGATAGGGCGCAATAAAGTCCAACAACACATCGGACATTTGTAGGTCGCCTATAGGCCCCAAAGCAACTTCCCGATTCCGAAAAGGGCTCTGAGCTAATTTGCGCTTAAGCCCATCAAAACGTATCGCATCTTGTGAATGGCGCTGTTTATGCTTCTTGGCTTTAGAGGATGACATCATTGCCCCATGCAGTACGAAATGGAACGGTTCGCTTATGCTAACCAGTGGTAGACGACTTTTTTCAATGTGCACCACGAGCAGAGAAGGTAGCCCAACGTTTGGCATCAGGCGCGGCGCTGAAGCGGAAGCGCCGTCGCCTGTAATCTACTATGCCGCCTTACGGCATTCCCTCACCAGAAAAACTGTCATGCCGCGTTGTTTATCATCAATTTGCCTGACGGTTTCTCAGGATGCCGTTGTTAGCCGCCGTATGAGCACTGAATATGCTCAGAAATTGATTGCACTGTCATTATGATCATCAAGGAGCAGTAAGTATTAGTAGCGATTCCCTTAGAGGCGGTAAGGCTTTCCCACTTTTAGTAGTTTGTTTTGTGCTTCGCTTTAGTTCGCGAATAATACGTAACTCATCAAATCTGAAGCCTAGAGAAATCGCAATTTCTGCGAGCAAGAGATCAGTGGGGATAGTCACTTTGTAATAAGATGAAGTGCCGACAATGATACATAATTTACCCCCAGGGCTGATAATTCGCCGAAGTTCGCGAAGGACATTAGCCATGTCCGAAAAATAGCCAGTTATCATATTTGGAATGGTGCTATTCCAGATTTGCTCGTTACCTTGCACGATCTGATCGACAATTGGTTTAATTTTTCCATTTAATGATTGGTTATCATTCTTCCATTTGACTTGCACGTGAGACCGGAGAGTCTTAGCGCGAAGGTTGCGGACATCCTCGTAGTTGCTAACGAAACCGAGAGCCCAAAGCTCTGGCATATATACATCTGTATAATCAAAGGAGTTAAGGTAAGGTGGCGACGTAATTACAAGCTCAACCGCTTGTTCAGGAAAGCGACTTAATTCGTCAAGCGAAGAGCCAAGCCGGCAATAATCCCGGTTGCTGAATTTGCTTCGTGTCTCCAGATAATTGATGTCTTCTCGAAAAGCCTGACATCTTTCAAAGAACTTCCTGTACACACTATTTCGTGTGGTTCTGCCTTGTCGCCAACCTTTCTTGTACCGTACACATTTGCCATCTTTGATAGTATTGCCAATATCGGGCAAAATCGAAGCAAGAATGGTCAACAAGAGGGCTTTGTATACTGAGGGTGTTTTGCTGATGCTATAACGTATGGCCAAAATTGCTTGAAGTGTTGATGGCGCAAAGAGCCACTTATCCGTTTGGGGTCTTTTGGTAATGGTTGACATTATTGGTATTTCATATTCATCAGTGCCGTGTCTATCTAAATTGACTTTGATCTGTGATACTGCTTTCTCGAATTCATTGACTGTATAACTTGTTTCCAATTTTGACTGCGCAACACTGTGCAAAAAGGGATTGACTTCGAAAGAATGGCATTTGAGACCCACTTCCTGACAAGCGAGAGCCGTAGTTCCACTGCCACCAAACGGGTCCAAACAGGCTTTAGCGTGACGACCAACTGAACCAAGCAGCAGGTGAACCAAATCTCGGGAATATCCTTCCTTGAAACGATACCATCTATGAACGGGATAGACGGCATTAGCCGTAAAAGGAATAAACTCAGAATAGACCTCGGCTAGGTTGTAGAATCGTGTATCGGGGAATTCCGAGTAGATATCAGAGCTCATACAAGTCCTTTGCGTTTAGCTATACCTTTTGTCTCTACTGACGGCGGATAATAAGCAAGAGGAAATTCGATGACTTCTAATAACGCACAGTTTTTGATTTCAACTCCATAGTCAATTGGGATGATTGGCTTGGGATAGGCATCATAAACCAAGTAGATGCCCAGCCTGATTCTGTGATCGAAGTCTGGCGAATTGTTCTTTTCAATGTACCGCTTCGTTTGATACGCTCCGTCAATTGCTCTCTCAGATCTAAATTCGTTAGGGTTCTTAGCGTTCACGACATCATCACGTTTCACAGCACTAAAACCAACCCACTTTATCTCTATAAAATACATATCATAGTTATCAAGGAAAACCCTTACATCACACCGACTACCGTCTTTGAACATGGGCTCACGATCTGCCGAGCAATCAACCTCATCGTTCAAGAATCGCCAAAGGCTCTTTTGGAAGATTTTCTCCGGAGTCGGTTGGAGTATTTCATTCCTTTTGAACCAATAATTGTCCCTGGCCTCGTCACGAATACATTGTTCAAAGTGAGTGCGAAGAACTGTGTGATGATCTTCCATAGATAAAATCCGGTTGCGCCTTTTTGACTTGATGTCCTTTAAGATTTCACGCTTGTTCTTTGGGGTCCATTTGGAGCCTTTGCAGAATATTTCTAAGTCCGGACCGAGCCAGAAGATAACAATTTCGCGCATCTGAGACAATGCTGCGATAGCCGCTGGATCAATTTCATCTTTGGTGTCGATTTCTTCTATCACTTTCCCTGCTAAGTCAATCTGAAAAATTAAGGTGGAGTTCGACGCGTTTTGCTTGTGCTGCAGGGTTGAGAAATCTCGGATAGTTGCGGCATCTGACTCGGCCCTCCCGATTTCCAATTTCAGTGCAAACGCCAAATTAATCCGGTTCTGCTTGGACTGATCCCAAACCTGCTTGATTGTGTCAACCAAATCGTAGAATTCATCATCCCATGCCTTTACTTCTGGGGCCAACTGCCTAACCCAGAAGAATGGCTCGCCTGCCAATCTCTTTAGTATGTGGAGCTCATCTACTGATAGATTCGAGCGCATACTAGCTGTCCCTACCGATGTCGGTAGATAAGTAACTAAAATATGCGATCAGCTTTGAGATTAGCGTATCCAGATTGATCGTGTACCTTCGTCGCAATTCGTTTTCAACTTGTTCCAAGAGCATAATTGACTCATTCTCTTTTGTGCCAAGATCGATGATCCCGCCTCTATTGTGTCTCCTCATGCTGTAAAAGGTAGGCTCTTTATAGGCTAGCTTTGTGATTACCGTTTGCCCATACACATCTAATACCTTCATTATGGTATGCACCCAATCTAGGCGTTCTTGTTCCTGTCGCAAACGGCTTATCTGACTTACTTCGCGTACGCCGGTGTCCGATATTTTGTAGCGCACGCGAAGCTTGGTATCCTTTTGGACCGTCAGTTCTTCTATCTGGGCATAACCATACACAACCAGAGTATCTACGGCTCTGTGTATCTGTCTGCTGAACGGTCCGTACGGCGCGTTGATGAAGTCGTATCCCCAAGTTATCTTGGCCAAAGGTGAAAGAACGGAACAAAAATACAATATCTTCTGGAAGTTTGTACGTGTAAGATCTGGCCAATTCAATATTCTAGCCGAGTGAAGTACGAATAGAGCATCGTTTAAGAAAATACGATCTGCCTGCATAGGTCTACCACAACAGATAAGTCATAAAATTTAGCTTACTGCGGCCATTCGAAAGGCAACTGGAGTTGAGTGATGGCACGTTTGAAATCCCGCCTTTCCCGCTGTTGGACGGTTGATAACCGCCCATACTTAAGCAGGTCAAGCGTTCTGTCCTCCCTATTGTGTTCGTCACCGAGTGCGGCATACAAGGTTTGGAGGAAACGGGAACTGTTCAGGTTTGACGTAATAATTACCGAATGGCCTGCGTTGGCGAACTCCAAGTACATAGTCGCAACGTTGCGTTCATAAGCTAAATCGAGGCTGCCTTCAGGAGTTTCCGCAATATAGAAGGTGGGCGATCCAGTTGACATCACAAACAGATCTATTAGAGCCATTCTGAAGGCCTGGTCTAGGAAAAATCTTTGCGATTCGGAAACATTGTTGCTCTGTTCCCTATCTTTTCCGTAAAACTTGGGATACATGAAGGCAATGGGTTTTGAAGCCCTGGTTTTTGTAGATATTACTAATTCGCATTCAGTTCCTAAAAACTTGGAGGCGAAGTGTGAAAACAATGGTGTGAGGTCCTCATTGACCTTATCAAGCAGGCGCACAAGCTCTGTGTTGAGCTCCTGTAGTTCTTCACGAGCTTTGCTGCGTCTCTTATAAAGATGGTCAATCTGACGATCAAGATCGTTGATTATCTTTTCCTGCTTCTCGAGCCATTCGTCTCGTTCGACTGGGTTCTCAGATTCTTTTGCTCGTTGTGTTGTAAGCTTCGCCTGGATTTCGTTTACTTCTGTGACCATGCGGTGCTTTTCTCGCGCCTTCTCGCTGGCGAGTTCTTGCAAACGCCTTACTTCTTTAGTCGAAGAAGCCTCTGCCGTTGAGTACTCTCGCTGTTGAGCGTCAATTTGCTCTAAACGACTGCGCAAATCGTTGATCTTATTGACAAAACCATCGCGATTTGATACTTCATCTTCGCCAGATGGGTATTGCACTGGGCTCCTGCAAACGATGCACTGGCCACTTTGCTTGATGTTTTTGCCTAATTTTTTTAGTTGACTATGCGATGTGCCGCATACCTGACATAAACCTTCCTTAGTGAGCGTCTCAAGTAAAAGGATATATTGCGGTGGGATAGTTTGGTATACGTCTGAATAAAATTTCTGCTCTAGCTCGGCTAACTGATTTGTGATTGCAATTCTTGCCAACTCCGAATT
>CAYSIV010000029.1:5993-9726 GCA_964431175.1 uncultured Anaerolineales bacterium | reverse complement strand
GTACTAAGCTCTTTGTGGCCTGCATTTCTGCGTCGATGCGCTCTTCAATAAATTTGTACTCTTCTTCGAGCGACTCGGTCGCTGTCCGCAATTTTGCTAGCTGAATTTCTAGGCTTTGCTTCTGCTCAGCCTCCACAGAAATTGGTTCTAAGTTGGTCTTTTGCTTGTCTTCAAGCCATCTTTCGATTGCCCGTCTGATGTCCTTGCGGCTTTCTGACTTGTGCCTACCTTGTGTGTCATACTGTGTTACTAATTCGCTTAGCTTGGAAAACCCCTTATCGAATTCTTTTGAAAGGAACAGGAGACGCAGCATCTTGTTCTGAACTTCGCTATCCCATGCTAATGTCCGACGGTCTTCGTCAAACAACAGAAGATGTGCCACAACAAAGGCAAAATCCTCCAAATGATCTACCTCAAATACCTCTTCGGCAATTGATCGATAGATATCATCAAGATTTTCACTAGCATCATTGTAGACCTTCGGCGAAGCTCTCCTCCCTCCGCCGACTCTAATTTTAGTAATGCGAGGTCGATACAAAAGTCTTGTTACTGTAATATCATACTTGTTTACAGTATATGACAGACTAACTTCAGCCAGTTCTTGGTCTCTAGGCTCTATCCGCCCAACGAAATAATCAGGGCTGACCAGTGGAACTAATTCTGTTTTTCCGGTCTTTATGTTGAGCGTCTCAAAATTGATGTTGCCTACTAGAGCATAAATAATGGTATTGACAAACGTTGTCTTGCCGAGGCCGTTTCCACCAACAACCATGTTGATTCCTGGCAGAACCTTCCTGTCAATTTGACCATTATAGAGAGACAGATGTTTGATGCTAATTTTTTTCAGAATGGGCAATCTCATTTTGCTCTAGCTCCAAGAGTCATCTAATGAGGCAAGTGTAAATCAGTCTGGAATTCATCGCTAGTCGACTAGCACAACTGAAGTTATTCATTGTAAATCGTGCAATGAGCGAGTATCTCGATATGGGCGGCTAACTTGTATTAGCCGGAAAACGCATCTACCATTATATGCAAATTTCTACAGGTAGATGCATTGGCCTCATCTCACCCAATCCAAAAACTTAAACCCATCTGCCTCAACCTGGAGTCGGGGTCTGCTCGGCGGGCAATACCTGCAACCGGCGCACGGGCGAGAAGATCAACCACAACGACCCGGCCAGAATGCCAGCCGCGCCTGCCAGCCATGTCCAGCGCGCCCCGATGGCAGTGGCCACGACCCCGGCCACCAGCGCGCCAATAGGCGTCGCGCCTTCGCCCACAAAGTCGAGACTGGCGCTGACGCGTCCCAACACGTCAGCCGGGATGAGGGCCTGCCGCAAGCTCACGATGTTGATAAAGAACACCGCCCAAAAGACGTCGCCCGTCAACTGCATCACAAAGATCAGGCCGCTCACCGTGCTCACCGACCACGCCGTGATCGGCAAGAGCAGTAACCCGCTCACTAACGGGGCGGCGATCAGCGAACCGATGAGCGTAGGCCCCACCCCAAAGCGGCGGGTGATGCGCCCGGCGACAAGCGCCCCGAGGAATGCGCCGACCCCGCCCAGGCCGATGCTCACCCCCACAATCGCGGGCGGCAGGCCCAAATCGCGCACCAAAAACAGCCAGTAGATCGTGCCAATGAAACTGCCAAAGAAGCGCAGGGTGGCCGTGGCTCTTGCCAGCGCCCGCAACACAGGATGATGGGCGACGATGCGCAACCCCTCGGCCATCTCGCGCCACACGTTGGGGCGTTCCGGTGGCGGCGCGGGCGGCGGCTCGGGCGCCTGAATCAATCCCAGGCTGGCCGCTGAAAAAAGATACGAGCCTGCATCCACGAAAATGGCATACGGCGCGCCCAACCACTGCACCAGGGTTCCGGCCAACGACGGCCCGGCGATCTCCGCCAGCGAGTCGCTTGCGCCGAGGCGGGCATTCGCTTCCACCAACTTGTCGCGGGCCACCACTGCCGGCAGAAACGATTGATCGGCAACGTTGTACAACACGGTGAGCACGCCTACCAGCCCCGCCACGGCGTATAACTGCGGCATACTCAACGTGCCCGCCAGCGCTGCCAGCGGGATCGAGAGCAAGATGAGCGCCCGCCCGAGGTCGGCGGCGATCAAGATCGGCTTGCGCCGCAGGCGATCGACCCACACGCCCGCCAACAAACTGATCGCCAATACCGGCAGGCCGGCAGTTGCGCCGAGCAAGCCCATTTGCGCGGGCGTGGCTTGTAATACCAGAACCGCCGTAGCCGCCATCGCCGCGCTGGTGATGTGCGTGCCAAATTTGGACACGGTCTGCCCGACCCAGAGTTTGACGAAATCGGGATTGGCCCAGAGACTGGAGGCGCGGGCCTGGTCTGCGAGTTTGTTGCTAACGGGTGCCACGTAGGATTACTATTTTCCGGCTCTCCCGACTTTGCTGTGAAACCGAGGAGGCAGGCATCCCTAGATGCCGGATTACGCCGTGAGAGCCGCATCCTTCGACAAGCTCAGGACAAGTTCTGGGGATGCTCTCTCCGCAATTTGTCATGCTAAACTTGGGAGAGCCTATTTTCCGTTCTGACTCAGCCAGGCAAGCAATTTTTCAAGATGCTCTTGATGGTGGTCATAAGAAGCCAGGAGAATGAAAGCGAGAGGGTGTCCTTCCAGCCATGGGTATCTTCCCGCATCCAGCAGGTCTTTTTCAGGAATCGCCTCCCCTAATTCCAGGAACCGTAGAAACCCTTCTCTCCAATTCGGGTGAGCCTTTGACCAGGGCTGTTCACGGCAGGATTCATAAATCCAGGCATTAGTTTGATCTGTATTGCCTTCCGAATCCGAGTCTAACTCTGGAAGCCACTTGGGAAACTCAGGCTCCCGATTGAACCGAGCGGCTTCCAATCGGGCGATGGAACGCTGCTGCCAGGCCCGCAAATGGGCAATTTCATCTTTGATAGACCAGTTGGAAGGCAGATGCGGGGCCGTGATTTTCTCTTCGCTCATGTTCGCGAGCAGTTCTTCCCAACGATCGAATTGCTCTCTCAGCGCCATCAGGATATGTTCTTTCATGTTCATGATAGTTCCCCAATCGTAACTGCTCAGGCCGATTCTTCATCCACAGATTTCCGCAGATGATCACAGATTGCTAAAACAAATCTGCGAAAATCTGTGTAATCTGCGGATAAAAATGGCGCTTACGCAAATGCAAGGTAGTTACCTCCAATCAACATTATCACCTCACCCAATCCAAAAACTTATACCACGCGCCGGCGAAGGGCAGGAACCAGGGCCGGCCATCGTACAGGCCGAGCGGCGCGCCGGGGAAGGGCAGTTCGGCAAAGGGATTGTCCACCTGCTCGCCGCAAATGGTTTCGGCCATCTTCGTGCCCAGGTACGTCGCCAGGGCCACGCCGTGCCCGGCATAGCCCAGCGCATAAAACACACCCTCTATCTTTCCGGCGTGCGGCATCATGTCAAAGGCAAAGTCGAGCGTGCCGCCCCAGGCATATTCCACCTTCGCCTCTTTCAATTGCGGATACACCTCGGACATGCCGCGCCGCAAAATTTCGGCGCTCTCGCGCACGGTGCCCGCCGACTCGGGGGAAAAGGCCGCCCGCCCGCCGAACAGCATCCGCTTGTCGGGCGTGAGGCGATAGTAGTAGAGAAAGTTTTTCGAGTCGAAGATCATCCGGTTGCGCGGGCTGACCTGGCGGGCCAACGCCTCGGACAGCGGCTCGGTGACGATG
>CAYSIV010000029.1:0-5983 GCA_964431175.1 uncultured Anaerolineales bacterium | reverse complement strand
CTGGCGTGGCTCGACCGGTGTAGCCGCTGGTGGCGACAAAAACATTTTTCGCGCTCACGAAGCCCCGACTCGTATTTACCCGGAACGTGGTTCCATCCCGTTCCACTTTCTCGACTCGCGCCCGGTCGTGGAGCGTAGCTCCCGCTTTTTTAGCAGAGGCGGCCAGCCCGGCCACGTAACGGGCCGGGTTCAGGCCGGCGCTTACTTCATCCACCAGCCCGCCGTGATAAATGTCCGAGCCGATCTCGCTTTGCAGTTCGTTCTTGTCAATAAGCCGTACGCGGTGATTAAATTCCTTCGCCATCACTTCGGCAGAGTGAGCGAAGTCGGCAAAGTGGGCGGGCTTGCAGGCCACCTCGAGGTGGCCGGAGCGCGAGAAGTTGCAGTCAATCACTTCCTCTTTGACGATTTGCTCGACGCAGTCAATGGAAGCCACCGAGGCGGCGAACAGGCGGCGGGTCAGGTCGCGCCCATATTGGGCGAACAACTTTCCGGCGCCGACCTTGAGGCCGGTGAGTACCATGCCGCCGTTGCGCGAGCTTGCCCCCCAGCCGAGGGTCTCGGCTTCGAGCACGGCCACTTTTGCGCCGCGCTTGGCCAGGGCGCGGGCGGCGGCCAGCCCGGTGAAGCCACTGCCGATCACCGCCACATCCACGCTTCCGGGCGGGAAAGTTGAGTGGGCAGGGGGAAAGGTGGCGGTGTCCCACCAGAAGGGGGTTTCTCTAAGCGCCATAGTGTCAAACGTCAAACGCAAAACGACAAACGTCAAATGATGACGCATGTCGTTTGTCGTTTCACGGTGCAAGATGTTTCTTGAAGAAGTCGGTGATGCCGTTATAGCACAGCACCCGGTTTTCGAACTTGAGCACGTCGTGGCCCTCGTTCTCGAACATCAGATATTCGACAGTCTTGCCTTTGGCCTGCAGTTGTTCCACCACGTCGCGCGACTCGCGTTCGATGACGCGCGGGTCGTTCTTGCCCTGAATGACGAGCAGGGGGCAAGCAATGTTTTCGATGTGGGTGCGCGGCGAACGATCAGCCAGCAAGTCTTTATCTTTCACCGGGTCGCCGATAGCAATGTGAAAATAAGGCTTCCACGTTTCGGGCAGGCGATCCACGAAGGTGAAGAGATCGTATGGCCCAAACATATCCACCGCCGCCGACCACAGGTCGGGGTGGCGGGCGGCGAGAGTGAGAGTCATATAGCCCCCGTAAGACCGGCCAACCACTGCGGCGCGTTTCACGTCAAGGCGTTTGTCGTTCGGCAGAGTCTTGGTCATGGCGTGAACGTGGTCGAGTCGATCCTGGCCGCCCCAGTCGTGGTCAACGTGTTTGGTGTAGCTCAGGCCGTAGCCGGTGCTGCCGCGCGCGTTGGGCACAAAGACGGCAAAGCCGTTGAGGGTGAGGAATTGAATGAGCGGCATGGAGAACCAGGCAAAGTCTGGCCGCTCCTGGCTTTGCGGGCCGCCGTGAACGTAGTAGACCAGCGGGCGCGGCCCCTGGAACTTGAGGGCCGGGGCGGGCAAGTAGAGCCGGGCCGAGACACGCAGGCCGTCATGCGAAGTGAACGAGGCGTCTTCGCCGGGCGCGAGCCATTCGGGCGGCAGGCCCAACACGCGTTCGCGAGTTTGCTGAGTGACGGCTCCGCCTTTGCTGGTGTAAATTTGGGTAGGTGAAGTGGCAGTGGAATAAGAAAGCGCGAAGGTGTTGCTGGCTTCCTCGTAATCAACGTGTTCCAACACGCCGTTGGCAATCGCCCTCTCGCCACAGATCACCGCGCCCAACTTCATCTCCAGCGCTTTTACATCGAACACGCCTTCATATGCCCACGAGCAACCGTCAATGTTGTATTCGACACTGTAGCGGTTGCCGTTGAGGGGGTGGCAGTCTGTCAACTCGCCCACCCCGCTGTGGCCGATGCCCGAGATGATGACCGGCTTGACCTCCTTCGGATCGTCGAGATCGAGATAGCCCAGCCCATAGGTGTCGCTGAAGAGCGAGGTGGTGAGGAGCAAGCCGTGATCGTTGTTGACGAAGTAAGCACGGCCAAACGAGGTCAGCGGGACGGCTTGGCCCTCGGCTCGCTGTTCGAGCGGCGTGCCGTATAACAACTTCATCTCGCCGCTCTCCTTCGCCCAACGATAGAGGACAACGTCGCCCACAGTGTAGCCGTCGCCGAGAATGGCTTGGGTGTGATCGGCATTGTAGCCGGAAACGAAAGCGCCCCACTTGCTCTGCCCCAGTTTGAGCGCCTCGCCGGTTTCAAGGTTGCCCCGCAGCGCCTCGATCATCGCCTCACTGCGCGATTCGGCGTTGAGATAAACGATGTTGCGTCCCGGATCGCAATGCAGGCAGTGAACGCGATAATTATCAAAGCGATCCCTAAAGGCCGGTTCGGGGTAGCCGCCGCTCAAGGGGATGAGCATCGGCTGATAATTCTCGTCGCCGTCGTGATCGAGCATCAACAGAATCTTGCCGAACTTCGGAAAGACGAAAAAGGTGCAGCCGTTCATCAGATGCGGGTTCTGCACCGCGATGTCGGGCGGCAGAAGCGGCTCAGGCACCGAGCCGCCATCGCGGGCGTCCATGGCATATAAACTTAACTTGCCGCTAAGGTTGCTGAGGAAATACAGCCGCCCGCCCACAAGCTGAGGGGCGATGAACAAACGAGCAGAGAGCAGAGATTCGATGCGAAGCATAAAATGTCCCTTCCAGAAACTGTAAAGTTAAGTGCTGTTTTACCACAAAAGGGGGATCAGCTCCGCACTTCTTTCCACAACGCTTCGCGGCGCTGATTGGCCTCGGCATCCAACGGCATGCCCGATTCCAGCTTTTGCAGGACTTCGGCGGGCGGGTAGATGGAGGGATCGTTCCGCACGGCTTCGTCGAGCATCAGGAACGCGGCCCGATTGCCGGTGGCGTAGCCGGTGTAACGGGCTTCCTGCGCGGTAACATCGGGGCGCAGGAGGAAGTTGAGGAAGGTGTGGGCCGCCTCCGGGTAGGGGGCGTTGGCGGCGATGGCCCAATCATCTTCCCAAATTTGCGAACCTTCGGACGGCACAACGTAACGCACCGGCACGCCCTGCGCGTTGAGGACCGCCGCATCGCCGTTCCAGCCAAGCGCCAGGCAGGCCGCGCCCGAGGCCAGCAGTGGCCGGTAATTGGTGTCGAAGGCGAGCAGGTGCGGCTTAAGATTGAGCAAGTCGGTTCGCGCCTGGGCAAGCGAGTCGGCGTCGGCGGCGTTGTAGGAGTGGCCGCGCCTCTTCAGGGCCGCGCCAATCACTTCGCCGGGCGAGTCAAGCATCGCCACTCGCCCTGAATACTTTGCGGAGCATGCCAAACTCCAGAAGTCCGCCCACGATTGCGGCGACTCAGAAACGACGTCGGTGCGCCACATGAAGCCGGTCGTGCCCCAGTCTTTGACAATGCTCACCTGGCAGTCGGGATCGTGGGCGCGTTCGGAACGAAAGCGCCGATCAAGGTAAGACAGGTTGGGTAGTTGCGAATGGTCAAGGGTCATCAGGCGGCCTTCGGCGTTCAGCTCGCGCACAGCATAGTCGGGCGGAACCAGCACGTCGGGCGGCGGACCATTAGCCCTCATTCGTGCCACCAGTTCCACTGCGCTCGGCACAATCTCCACCCTGACTCTGATTCTGAATTCCAACTCAAACTGCTCCAGCGTTTTCGGGTTGACGTAGTCGGGCCAAATCAGAAGAGTCAATTGTTGTTCCATGGCAATTGAACCGCGAAGGTCTGCAAAAAACGCGAAAGGACGCAAAGAGAAACAACAAAGATTGTCTTCGCGCTCTTCGCGTCTTGGCGGTGAGGTTTTTTACTCCACCCGCCGAATCCTTTCGGCAATGAACACCAGCGTCAACGTGCCAATCATCAACAGCACGGCCAGGGCGATCATGATCGGCAGGCGGTTGGCAAAGCGCAGTTGGCTGAAGAGATAAACGGGAAACGTCGGTTGAGTGCCGGCCAAAAAAAGCGCCAGCGCAAACTCGTCAAACGACACGGTGAAGGCGGTCAGCCAAGCGGAGACCATCGCCGGGGCGATGATGGGCAGGACGATGCGGCGAAGTGTTGTCGGGTAATCGGCGCCCAAGTCCATGGCCGCCTCTTCTAAATTGGCGTCGAACCCGGCCAATCGGGCGACGACGATGAGCAGGGTGTAAGGCAGGCCGACGACGGTGTGGGCAATGCCGACCGTCCACAGTGAGCGATCAATGTGAAGCGCGCTGAACAACAATAGCAGAGCGACGCCCATCACGACAAAGGGGACAATCAGCGGCAGGGCGGCCAGGGCAATCAACAGGCCTTTGAACCGAAACTGATAACGGGTGGCAAGCAGGGCGACGATGGTCCCCAGGGCAGTGGCGGCTGAACTGCTCCCGGCGGCCACAATCACACTGTTGCGGGCCGAGCGCAGAACTGCCTCTGCTTGAAATAACTTTTGATACCACTCGAAAGTCAACCCCTTGAGCGGAAACGAGAGCGTGGTGTTGGCGTGGATCGAGAACAAGAATAGGATAGCAATGGGCAGGTAGAGACAGGCGATCAATCCCCAGTAATAAGCGACGAGAGCGGGCGAGCGGGTTTTCATCGGCCAGTTGGGCGGCTGCCAGGGTCGCTCTACTCAACCAATTTTCTCAAATTCACCAGACGCACCGCGAGGCCGGCTATCGCCAATGTGCTAATCAGCATGATCATTGACAGAGCCGAGCCGAGCGGCCAGTTGGCGGCTTTGGTGAAGAAGTCTTGGATGATGTTGCCGTACATGAGGCCCTGGCTGCCGCCCACCAGCAGGGGCGTGACGTACTCGCCGACGGTTGGGATGAAGACCATGAAGAACGCGGCCAGCACGCCCGGCAGGCTGAGGGGAAATGTCACCCGCCAGAACTGCCAGAACGGAGTCGCGCCCAGATCGGCGGCGGCTTCGAAGAGTGAGAGATCGATTCGCTGGAGCGCGGCCAGGATGGGCAGAGCCGCGAACGGTATCCAAACGTAGATCAAAGTGATGACGACCGCAAAGCGGTTGTAGAGCAGGATGGTCAGCGGCTCGTGGATCAGGCCAGTGTAGATCAGGAACGAGTTGACGACGCCGTTGGAGCCAAGCATGATCTTCAAGGCCATGATGCGCAAAAGATAGCTGGTCCAGAACGGCACCAGCAAAAGCACGAGGTAGAACCCGGCTCTGCGCCCGGCGCGGAAGGCGAGAAAGTAGGCGACGGGATAAGCCAGGGCGGTTGCCGCGATTGCAATCGCCAGCGCCATCAGGGCCGAGAGTCGCAGGAGCCGCCAGTAGGCGCCGGCCGTGAACAGGTCAATGTATTGCTTGAGACTCGGCGTCCACAAACGCAACAGGTCGCCGCCTGACTCAGCCCGGGTGCTGAAGGCGGCCATGAGCGCCAGCGGGATAACGAAGAACGCGCCTAGCCAGAGCAGTGGCGGCAAGTAGAGCGCCCAAAAAGTTGTTCTTCGGTCGAACATGGCGGTTGGCCCTCACCCCCACCCCGGCTTCGCCACCCCTCCCCCTCTCCCGTCGGTGTTGCTCGACGGGAGAGGGGGAGGGAGGTGAGGCTAAGGCGCGGCCTTCACTTCCGCCCACATCGCCGTCCAGTCGTCGCGCTGTTCGGCGGTGAGGTTGGGAGTGAAGTTGGTCTTGTCGAGGATGGCCGGGTCGCCGATCGAGAAGGCTTGCTTAAGCGTCTCGTCAGTGATGCTGTTCATCACGTCCTGGTTGGAATGGCCGTAGTAGAACAGGTTGACCACGTTGTTGCCAGTGGCCGCCGCCAACTTGGCATCCAAAAACTTCAAGGCCAGGTCGTAGCTCTTGGCGCCTTTTCGGATCCCGTAGACGCCCACCCACGAGTTGCGGCCCTCTTTGGGATTGGCATAAGCAACCGGCACGCCCTGACCGAGCAGGGTTGCACAGGCGCCTTGCCAAGCGTAGGCCACCCACACATCGCCGTTGGCCATC
>CAYSIV010000028.1:28648-30354 GCA_964431175.1 uncultured Anaerolineales bacterium | reverse complement strand
CCCGGTTAGAATTTAGGCAAGAAACCGCGCACGATGTCGTGACTATTGACAAGTAATGGACATACGTTCGGCCCGAAGTGCTCGCGAGCAGAAGCTCCACTGGCAAGCCCACCAGCGCCACATGGAGCAGTGGCGTATGCGCGCCGGTCTGCCTGGGCTTGGAGATAAGAGCGAGGCCTGCGATAATCCAGGCGGCCACTGCCGTGAAGGCGATGCTGGACTGGGCCAGCAACTGCAGGCCGGCCAGCGCCGACTTGACTTTATTTTCCAGAGTCGACGTCGTGTAGATGAAGTTGTAGCGAAAGACCGCGTCCACGAATTCGTCCAACGCGCCGTTCCAGGCAAAGTAGACGAGCAGGGGGATGGTGACGGCCATGACACCGGCAAACAAAACCACGATCCATGTCAGGACCTTCCTGCGGTCGGGCGAAAGAATCATGGGGACGACGGCGACAACGGCGATTGACAGTTGCACGCCGATCATATTGAGTTTTAGCCAAAACACGGCAGCCAGCGTGACCCCGATCATAAACACATACCCGAGTGGCCGGCTTGACTTTTGGGATTTCCAAAACAGGTATACCGCCGCAAACTGAAAAGGCAGTGCGTACTCCTCCGTGAAGTTGCCGCCATCCAGGATGAAAACCAGGCTAGTGAGCCAGGCGAGAGACGCGAAAACGGCGGGCCCGCGCCCAAACGCCTGACTCAGGACGACATATCCCAGAATAGCGGCTCCGGCCAATGACAACCATTCGAGCCACCACACTCCCCACCACGAGCCGTGTCCCAGCAAGAGGCCGAGAGCATTGAGGTAGTAAACACCTGGCCCCTTGTGATCCCACACATCGCGATAGGGGATTTGTCCATCCAGGATTTGTTGCCCGATATAAAGAAACACACCGGAGTCTCGCCTCGGGACGCTTTGCTGGATAGGAGAGTGTGGAAGCAGAACGGCGGTGACCCACAACCCTAAGAGGAGGCTGGCAGGCACGAATTGCTTGCGGTTACTGGTCTGCATGGTTTCGCCCCGTAAGGAGAATTGTTAGGATGCCAGTCCGGTTGGAATTCTGCCCCTGATTGTCAAACCCCAAATCGGTTCCTTTGTGGATGGCGAGACCAATCTGTTCGACGTTCCCACGCCTGCCGTTGAACCATAGATACCATTGATCGTCGGTTAGGACAGCGAAAGGCTTGTAGACGGCATCATGATCCCAGTCGTCCCACGCGCCGGGCCCAATGATGGGGTTAGCAGGATGGCGTTGCCAATTGCTAATGCCATCCCGCGAACGCGCCAGCCCAATTTGGGCATGGTCTTGATCGCGAAACCCAATGTAGAACATCACATACCAGCCCTCGTGGCAGATTACCTGGCCGCCGGTCACCTTATAGTTTTCCCATTCAAACTCCGGCGAAGGCAAGAAGACGGGTTCGGGCCGCTTGGACCAGGTTTGTCCATCGGGACTCACAGCATAGCCAAGGGCATCGGGTTCGTATTGCTCTCCGCCCGAATACCACATCTTATATAGATGTTCGTCGGCGTCCCACAGCACATGAGGAACCATAACCGCGTCTTTTTCCCACGGTTGGTCAGGGGAAAGTGCGGGATGAGCGCTCGTGCGCGTCCACATAATCCCATCGGGACTGATAGCGTGGCCGATGTATGAGTTCTGTTTCGTTTGACCTGTGTACCACATGTGGTATCCATC
>CAYSIV010000028.1:1438-28638 GCA_964431175.1 uncultured Anaerolineales bacterium | reverse complement strand
ATAGGCCGGTTGACCGTGTCTTCCCAGCCGGTCGCTTCATTCGGTCCTAGCACGATCACCGGCTCACTCCAATGGATACCGTCAAAGCTTTCAACCAGCGCCACACTGGCTTTGGGCCGCCACGAGAACCACATCCGAAAGAGGTTGCCCTCCCTTAACACCGAGAGGTCGAAAACGGTGCCTAGCTCGCCGCCGAGCACCGGGTTGCCCTCGAATTTGACCCATCCGCCGTGCGCCTCTGGCGGACGCGGCCACAACCACCAAGCGACTGCGCTCACGCCGAAGACCACGAGCAGAGCCAGTAAGCCCTTTTTGGAAGCGTTGGTTGGCTTCATCTGTTTCCGACCTTTGCTGAAAGAAAGCAGCGTGTCTCTATCTTGAAGTCGTGATGCTGGCGGAAAAGTTACTTCTGGCTCAGGGGACGACTCGGTGCTCTTTGGCGCTTGACCAACATTACTGACCTTGCGTTTTCAGCTGTTTACAAAAGCGCAGTTTGTGCCCGCGTGAAGCATAACAAAAAGCGCCAGTTGGCGCGCCGCAACAGTCGGTTGGGGTCCCTCTCGCGCTGGAGGTCAGTGACGGCCATGCGACGCCTCGCGATGAGAGAGCAGTTCATCGTAGACCCGTGTCACCTGCTGAACCATCCGCTTGGCTGAGAACTCCCGCTGAACCCTGGCTCGACCGTTCAGCGCCAGTCGTTGGGCCAGGGGCGGGTCGTCTAGCAGAGTACGAATCGTCGTGGCCAGAGCTATCGGGTCAGCCGGAGGAACCAGCAAACCCGTCTCGCCGGGAATCACTGCTTCGTCGGTGCCGCCTACCGCCGAGGCGATCACCGGTTTGCCCCCGTCATAGCCCGATGTGTCACTTAGGAATGAGAATTAAATAAATGTCTGGTTTGGTACTGTCTTCACGCATAGAATCGGCTGAAAATTTGCCCGGAACCGGACAGTTAAAAAATTCCCATTCCTTAGAGGAGTGAGGCGGCGGAGTGTACCAAGCCATGCTGGGCGGCGTAACCAACGAAGAAGTTTGCGGAAATCGGACGGCGTTCGACGTAGTTGGCGGTTGTTCAGGCCCATGCGCTTACGCTCCCGTTTCCACGGCGTCGCTGGCGTGCCGCAGTTCTTCTTCCCACAAGCTGACGAACAGACTGCGGCGCAGGGTAGCTGGCTTAGGTCGGCCAGCGGCCTCGGCAACGAACTGCTTGTACTCCGACTGCGAATGGATCAACCAGACCAGCAAGCGCAGCGGGCGGAGGGTGGCTGGGTCGAGGCCGATCCGTTCACAGTAGCGCTGTTCGCATTCTGCCTGCACCTGTCCGGTGAAGGTCGTGGGGTTCAGCGCCTCGCGATACGACTCGCGAAAACGGCCTGATTCCATCGCACAGTCTAGAAAGAAAGCCATGTAAGTCAAGAAATAGATCAGGTCCAGAGACGGCAGTCCGCGTAGCTCCGCCGACTCCCAATCCAGAAGAATCAGGTCCCCGCCTGCCCCAACCAGCACATTCCAGGGTGAGCAGTCGCGGTGTTCGCACACCAGCGGCAGATCGCCCAGGGTAGAGAGGATCGCCCGCGTCTCGCGGAGCCGACTCGGGTCGAGTACGATGCCAAAGGACTGTTCAAAATCAGTGAGCGCCGTCTCGATTAAGCGGTTCCACCAGTCGGTGCGGGAATGGGAGGGAGCGTGTCCGGCCAAGTCGGCCAGCCAATCCGTGACCTTGAGCGCGAGGTCACGGTAATTGTCTGGCCGGACTAGGGTGAAGAGGGGCTGGCCCTTCAATACGGTTTCACCCAGCGCCGTCCGGCCAGTACACTCGCGGAAGAAGATCACTCGTGGGACACCCGGCATTCCACGGGGCCGCAACGTCTGAACAGCTTGCAGGGTTGCAGCCTCTTGCGCCAGCGCGGGAATTGACTCCGGCACACGCGGCCACTTGACGATCATCCGGGGCTGACGGTCTGAGTCGGCAAAGACCAGACCAACGACTTTGTTGATACTGCTCTGGCCTCCGGTTAATAGCAGCCAGGAAAGGCGCTTCGGTGTGAGGCCGAGATCCCAGGCGCTCCATTCGGCTCGAATTGTGTCCAGGAGATTGGCGTCCGCGCCGGCTTCGACGGCCATGGATTTGCGGGCTGTAACGCAAATAGGAACTATGAGACGGGCGTGCAGCCCAAGATGCCAGAGTGCTTGAAATACCATGCTCCGGGCGCGGAGCATCATCGAGGGCGCGCGAGGCCTGGTGGTCAGGAAGTAGTGAAGCGCCTCTGGCGCTTCTATTGGCAACCAGAATAGTGGGGAGCCCCGATCCGGCCAGGGCCAGGGCCAATAGCAGGTGACGCCAGTGAAGCCAGCCGCTTCGAGTCGCCGCCGCACCCCCTCTGGCCCGCCCGTTAGCGGGGAATACCATTCGCTGTAACACATGCCGCCAGGATGGAGGGCAGTCCAGGCCGCCCGGAGTGTTGCCGGGTCGGGGTTGACGGCGACGGCCAAGTCACAATCGCCAGGCGGGCTGTGATGAGGTTCAACCAAGTGGTCGGAGATCAGGGCAACTGCCTCAGCCAGCAAGCCATGAGCAAAACAGATGCTTTTAACTGGTTGCGGATTGGATAACAAAAAGCGCCAGTCGGCGCGCCGCAACAGTCGGTTAGGGTCCCTCTCGCGCTGGAGGTCAGCGACGGTCATGCGACGCCTCGCGATGAGAGAGCAGTTCGTCGTAGACCTGTGTCACCCGCTGAACCATCCGCTTGGCTGAGAACTCCCGCTGAACCCCGGCTCGACCGTTCAGTGCCAGTCGTTGGGCCAGGGGCGAGTCGTCTAGCAGAGTACGAATCGCCGTGGCCAGAGCTATCGGGTCAGCCGGGGGAACCAGCAGACCCGTCTCGCCGGGAATCACTGCTTCATCGGTGCCGCCTACCGCCGAGGCGATCACCGGTTTGCCCGCCGCCATCGCCTCCAGCACCGAGAGGGGCAGGCCCTCGTACAGAGACGGCAGGACAAATAAATCGCAACAGGCCAGCAATTCGGGAATGTCGGACCGGTATCCCAGAAAGACGACGCGATCCCCCAGTCCGAGTGCTTGCACCCGCTCTTCAAGCGACGAACGTGTCGGGCCATCGCCCGCCAGCACAAATTGCGCCTCCGGCACGAGGGCCGCCGCCTCTAGTAAATAACAGTGTCCCTTCTGCTTGTCCAGTCGCGCTGCTGTCAGGACGATGGGCCGTTTGCTGTTGCCATTAAGACTGGCACGCAACGTGGCATCCGCCGGGCCATTGAAAGGCTCCACCAGGATGCCATTGTGAATCACCTGAATTTTGCGGGTTGGAACATGAAGCGTTTGGCGGAGGCGTTGTGCCAGATCATGCGATACAGGCAAATAACGACCCAGGCTCGCCGCAAGGAGACGCTGTTGCATATAGATTGAGGCATCGAGATGAAATTCCACAAACGAGTGCTCCGTCGCGACGACGGCCGGCACACGCGCCAGGATCGCGCTCATCAGCCCAAACTTGCAAGCGAGGGGCCACGTGAGATGAGCGTGAAAGACAGTGGGTCGCTTGGCCCGCAATTGCCGGACGAACTGTGGCACCCGCGCGGCGCCCTCCCAGCCATCAGGCATGCGCGGCACCGGCCAGAGTGTGACTTCCAGCTTCTCTGCCCTCGCAAGCAATGGCGCCAGGCCGGGCGCGGGATGATAGATCAACGTTGGTTGCCAGCGCTGGCGATCCAGGCCGGCCAGGAGAATTAGCAAGGCTTGCTCGGCGCCACCGAAGCCGACGCTGTCTGTAAAATAGAAGACGGTTTGGGTCATAGTTCAACCCGTCCGGTCAGCGAGGTCAGCCCGCGGCCAATGTGACGGTTGGTGCGAAGCGCCGCTTGTGCTCCCAGCCAGTAGCAGTAGTCCAAAGCATAGCGATAATAAAGGGGGAGTTGCGTGGGGCGACGCCGCTCCAGCCAGGTCACAAACCTGATCACGCCGCCAGAGGTCCCAGGCCACAGCCAGCCCAACCACAATAGCCCTGTCCGTAGCAGCCGCCACTGGCGTGATCCCCGCGCGTAAGTGCTGAGTTGGAGGTCGCGAAAGGCCTCCGGGTGTTTACTTGCCAGGAGGACGGCGGTCCGGCCCTTAGCGACGGTGTCGCAGGCCAGCGCGGTAAAGTCTTTCGAATAACGCTGATGGGCCAGCGCTTCCGCGTTGTAGACCAATTTAACCCCGGCTCGCACTAATCGGAGCGACAATTCCAGATCCTCATTGCCATAGACTTTGAAGGCTTCATCGAAACCACCTGCATTTAAGAGGGTCTCACGTCGGATGGAAAAGTTGCCACTGTAGAAATCTCGGAGCGTAAACTGGTGATCGGGAAGGGCCAGTTTCTCCAAATGTTGGTTGAATTTCGCGCCGATATACGCAACAATGGGCGGCATAGCTTCGTCAAAGCGAATAGGCACAGCGCCCATAACGCCGAATTGCGATCCGCCGGGGTGGGCATGGGCATGGCTTGCCAAGCACCTAGGCGCCGGTTCCATATCGTCATCAAGCAGCACCAGCACCTCGCCGGTGGCTATATGAATACCGGCGTTACAGGCGGCGGCACGTCCCTGGTTCGATTGCCAGAGGCTGCGCAGTCTGTAAGGGGCTGGGAACTGTTCGATCATCTCGCGCGTGCCATCTTCCGAACCGTCAATTGAGACAATTACCTCGTAGTCGGCGGGCGGCATTGTCTGCCGGGCCAGGGCCTGGAGAGCCCGCTCCACCGAAGCCCGCCGCCGATATGTGGGGATGATTACGCTCAAATGAGGGGACATGAGCATTGTGAACCTATGCGCCCTTTAGCCGGAGTTGCCGCAAGGTGACATGCGCCATGCTCTGCACTGTCTCGCGGACAGTACAGGCGGTGGACAAGCGGCAGATGAAATCGAAGAATGACTCTTGGCCATTCACGGGCACACGGTGAAGCGCCAGCAGATCATCATCTGCATCCGAGAGGCCGATCCGGGTTGAACAAGCCGATTGATAACCGCACTCCGCCGCTATAGCGCGTACGGTGGTATTGCAGGAGCCATAAGGATAGGCCAAGTGCCGTACCTTATGGCCGAGCCGTTCTTCCAGCAATTGTTGCGACTCGCGCAGTTCCATATGGCAGGCGGCAGAGTCCAGGTCAGCCAAATGGGGATGGCTCATCGAATGTGCCCCACACTGAAAGCCGGCCGCTTCCAATTGTCGCGCCGTGCTCCAATCTACGAGGGCCAGCGCCACCCCGCGCTCGACCCTGAGCCACTCGCTGACTTTGCCCATGAATCCGGCGACCAGATAGAAGATGGCCCGGAAGCCGTGCGCCTGAAGAATCGGTACCGCATAGTCAACGCAGTCCTGAAACCCGTCGTCGAAGGTAATAATCACAGGGCGGGGCGGCAGACTCCCGCCGCTGCGTGCGACGAGCAGATCGTCCAGCGTGATCGTCGCATAACCGGCTAGCGCCAGCCAGTGCATCTGAGCCGCAAATGCCCGTGGGGTCACAGTGTACTTGCGGAAGGCCGGAAGCGGCTGCGGTGTTACCAGATGATACATGAGGATTGGCACGCTCACGGCCTGGTGTCCTCCAGGTTATAGAGCTCTATGGCCACCTCATGGACCTGCCAGTAAGCCATCAGTTGGCCTTTGGCTCTGACCGTTGCGGCCACACCCAGCGTGCCTTTGGCGAAGATGCTGGTGCTGCTGATCAGCCACGGGCGAGGGCTGACTCTTGCCGCATCAGCCTGCCCCACACATCTCCTCATAAATCGCCTCAAGCCGCCGCGCATATGCCTGCGCACTGAAATGCTCGGCTACAAAAGCCCGTGCACGCCTACCGAGCTCTCGGCGAGCATTATCCTCAGCCAGCAACGCAGCGACAGCGCCGGCAAACTCTTCAGCCGTCTCGGCAATGGTTAGCGGCGGCTGTTGCCCGTTCATCGCCAATCCATCAGCTCCCCGCGGCGTCGTGACCACGGCTTTGCCTGATGCCATGGCATGGAGCACCTTCATCCGCATCCCACCACCGATGCGCAGCGGTGCCAAAACGACAGCCGCCTGCTCCAGATAGGGTTCTATCTCCGGCACAAGGCCCGCCACATGGACATCGGCGCAAGCCAGCGCCTGGACGGCCTCGGGCGGATAAATGCCGACGAGGGTCAAGCGGACGCCCGGGCAGCGCATTCGCAGAGACGGCATGATCTCGCGCCCCAGCCACAGGGCCGCATCCACATTGGGCGGGTGCGTGAAATTGCCGACGAAGAGAATAGTCCCCTTCTCCTCGCGATTGGGATCAGCCATTGCCGGCAGGTCAACACCAAACGGATTGACACGCACGCGCGCGGCCAACTCGGGTGCCAGGGCGCGGATGGCGGCTTCGTCGCGCGCTGTGAAGACCTGGATGCGATCAAAGCGGCGCCAGACGGCCGGCTGATACCTTCGCCAGCGTTGCCAGTCGGCTTCGCGGAACGCCCAGCGCAGCCAATCTGCCGGCGGTCCCATGTGCCAGTTCACCGGTCGGGCGCGCCGCACCTCATGTTCGGTGAAGGTGAAGGGTGTCTTCGTTCGGTAGTGGTAGATGCCCATGGCGTTGTCCTCGACCACGATCAGGTCGAAGCGCCGCTCGGTCAGCAATCGGTCCAGGATGTGCTGGATCTCCGGTTCCCAAAACCAGATCGTGCGCCAGGGATACTGGCCCCGTAACCAGGTGCTGGCCAGTCGCCAGCGGCGCTGCCAACGCCGGAGAGCGGAAGACTGCATGAGCCGTACAGCGTGGACTTCGTAGCCGGCGGCCCGCAGGAGTTCAACAGCCTCTGATTCACCTGGTTCGGGGCCGATGATGGTCACCAGGGTCACCTGGTGGCGCGAGGCAAGCCCGGTAAGCTGAGCATGCAGAACGAGCGGAATGGCGCCGGGCGCCTGCGGTCGCGGGGGCATGGGGGTGACCATCAAGACCTGCAAACCGCTAGCCAGCGGGCGCGGCCTCTCAGCGGCCAGCAGATCAATGCTTTCACGAATTGACATGAAAGGCCCCCAGCAGCCTGTTGATTGGCCCTCTCTTCTCCGGGAACGAGAAAAGTTCTGCCAGCCAGCGGACCAGCGGCTTCGGAGCAAGCCCCATTGCTATAAACCATCCCACGAATAGGCTCTTCATCGGCCAGGCAACGTCAAAGCGGCGTAGCGAGGCGCGGATCCCCATCCACACCAGCCTCCCCAGCCTGTCGCCTGGAAGGGGATGCTGGCGGGGATCCAACTTGAGCGACATCATGCGGTAGGCGATATCGGACACGGACAGGATTTCGCTTGGGCGCTGGGTCAGGTGCAATTGATCGGCATATTTCTCAAGATACAGGCGGGTAAAGTTGTTACCGGTGATGGCCTGGCGAATGTGGTCAAGCTCAAGCACGGGAGCCGCCGGTTCAAAACTATTGCCGCCGTGGACGCGGTAATAAGCGCCCACCTCCTCCAGAAAACTGACTGGCCCGAACAGGGAGGTTAGGTGAGTGACATACCAGTCGGCGTTTACACGTCGGAAGTCGTGTTCCGGGATGGGGAATATTTGGCGCAAGACCCGGGCGGGGAAAGCGTTGCCGCTGGTCGCCATCCGGACCAAGTCAAACGGGAACTCCAGTTCGTGCCGCCGGAGGTCGCCGGATTGCAACGGCAGATGTGGCGCTGGTTTGAAGCTGCCCGTTCGCCGGCCCTGAGCGTCAATCACTTCCATCCGGTACTGTACTTTGGCAAGCGTCTCGTTGGCGCGAAATGTTTCGACGACACGTTGGGCAGTATCGGGCAACAGCACGTCATCTGCGTCCAGGAAGATGACGATGTCGCCGTGGCTCCGGGCGAACCCGGCATTCAGCGCCGAGGCCTGTCCCCCGTTATCTTTGAAGATGGAGACGACTCGATCATCGTAGCGGCGGATGATGTCGCGGGAGTGATCGGTCGAGCCATCGTCCACCACGATCACCTCGACCGGGTGGTGAGTCTGGCGCAGCGCGCTTTCAATCGCCTCAGGCAGAAAGCGCCCGTAGTTGTAGTTATCAATGACGATGGACACCAGGACGGGTTGAGACGTGGAGTCGGCCTGGCGCGGGGCCGGAGCCTCTGCCGGGGTCAAGGCCGAGATTTGAGGGGTCAATAGAGCATCAGACATAGTCGTTGAGATGCGCGGATGCAGTCAATTTGCGGGCAGCTGGTAAATCTGAAAACTCTTTGTGCATTGTCCGCTATATTGCCCCCTTGTAGAGTGTGAGCAGCTCCCTATCCGACAAGCTGTGATCGCTTTTCCGACCCATAAAGTAGTAGCCCGAGGCAGCATCCAGCCCGCCCGCCGTATCAATCAGGAAGTAATCAAAATACTTCAAGTAGAAGGATGTTAGGCTCGCGAAAGCCCGGATGAGTGCCCTAAAGACTTTCAACTTTGCAAAACTCAAAAGGAAGTATTGATATGACCAAGCCAGGGCCATACCTGGGCCACATACAGCCCCGCTGTCGATCTCTTCAAAACGCCGAAACAGGCGACGGTGTCCCAGGTGCGTAAACCGAGTAAAGTCATACCGCCCCAAGTGTACCTGTTGCATGAAGGGTGTCTCCGCGTAGACCAGCCCATCTTTCTTAAGCACCCGGTGGATTTCTTCCACACATCGATATGGATCAACCACGTGCTCCAGTACTGCTTGTGCAATCACGCCATCGAATGATTCATCTTGAAACGGAATGTCATGTGCGTCACAGATTAGCATTGTCCGTGGACCAAATGAAACATCCGTATCAACCAACTCCAAGGAACCATTCTGGGCTAGAGACCCCATCCCTTCTCCTAGAATACTTCCGCCGACGACCAGCACTCGTGGGGCTGTGGATCGGCCCAGTAACAAAGCGGCCAGCTTCTCGTAGTTGTGTTTTGCCTTTATATTTTTGCTGATGCTTGGCACCAGTTGGATGAGCATTTCCACAACTTTGCTTTTTCGGAGATCGAAGGTCGTACTGCGCCAGGAGGTAAAATCAGCGATGGAGAACACGCTCGATTCTTCGTTGATAAGTACTGGCACTCCCTCCAACACAGGAAAAAGAGTGCCACACCCGGGGTCAGCACATATCAAATGCTCACTCACTAGATTCAGTCTCGACTTGCAGACCGGACAGCGAAGCAATTCCTGCGTCGCCTTGGACATTCTGATCGGCAGTTGCATGAGCTTATTCATTTACGAGGAAGGCAGTGCGGCCTGACGACCAGAGTCAGCCACAGCTGTTTCAGGCGATATACCTGCGGCCTCCTAATTGCCACGCCGCAGCGTTACCCGACGATAGACCACACTTGGGCTGTCCAGACGGTAAAGCACAGCTTCGATCAACCTAGAGCCGGATGACTTTCCCAGCACTGCGGCAGTCGACTCCCATTTCTCGTTGGGCGCCAACTGGATGTCTGACCACTCCTGGGCGATTTGGCCATCCACCATAACTTGGAGGCTATAGTGAGTGGAGGTGAATTCCATGCTACTGATACCCAAGCGGACGGCATTCGGATCCCCGTCGCTGGCCGGCAGAATCCAGAGCAAAGTATAGCCCTGAATACCCTGCGAGGGCATAGGGGTGAGCGCCAACCCGACCGCGGCGACCACCACTAATGCCGCCAGGCCTAATAGGAAGCCTTGGCGGCCCTCGAGGCCGACACTCGATGGCATCACCGCGATCGGCCAGCTTCGCCGTCGGCGCAACATCGCGACCACGCTGGCACCCAGGGTGGCGCAAAACAGGAGCGCTATCCACGACTCGGCCCGCAAGCCCCAGGGTGTCCAATTGAGGGCAAAACCGCCTAAGATGACAGCTACCAGACTCAGGCCAACACTGCAGAGCACTTGCTCCGGAATCCCTAACGAGTGTCTAGGAAAAAGAGCGGCAGTGATGGCATAGCCAGGCAGGACGAACACAAGAGGCAGCGCCACAACCAGCCGCACCGCCGGATTGCCAGGCGCTAGCAGGGTCAACACTCCGCATGTAGCGGCGGCGACGACAGCCGCCACGAGATCACCGGGTTGACGGGACATCGCTCAATGCACTCACATCATAGATGACAATATTGCCGCTATCAAAAATCCGATTGACTTTCGGCTGCTTATCGAATTTTCCATATATTTCGGGAGGGTACAGCTTTGTGCTGGGGATCGGGCCTCCCCCGGTCTGGTCAAAATACAGCCCGGCCATATTATTCCGACTGATCAATCGACGGTCTACCACAAAGTATCGAATCTGCCATCGTTGCAAGATCTGGTTTTGCCACTCCGGCATTTCGACTGTTTCAAGAATATCCTCGGTATCAGGCCATCTCCCGGCGTAAGCATGTTGCTCGCCGTAGACAAGCATGAGTAGCCCATTCGAGATGTCTGCGCCGAGGGTGTTGTTTGGCCCCAGATAAGAGCGGAACCACTGTGCCGCAACCTGGCCTTGCGGCTCAATAATGCGGTCGCCGACAGCAACCCGATATGGCTGAGACAGGCGCAACTGGGGCGGCCAACCGGCGATCACGCCGCCCATGAAGATGATGGCTACGCTCGCCGTAACCACCACCCGCAACAGCCCATTCGCCCGCCGAGATTGCCAGAGCTCGATACTCCCCAGCGCCACTACGAAGGACAACCCGATAAACAGAAACTCCGATGCCCGATTCCCGGTTTCCCAAGCGGCCGCACTGAAACGCAGTCCCAACATCCCAAAATAAGCCAAGGCCGCGCCGGCCAGGGCTAAGGCGCTTACCTTGTCGAGGAGGCGCCGCCAGACGACGCGTAGTCCAAAGGGCAGAGCCAGCAGGCACAATAGCACCGAACCGATCCCCGTCACCCGTTCCCAAACAGGCGCGACATAGCCAGAGCTGGATTGGAACAACTGTCGGGCAGTTTCCTCACCCGCGATCATGTGGAAGATCGAGGAAACGGCGCGGCTGAGCACAGGGGACAAATAGCTGATCGTTGGGTTGGCTATCAATATCAACCAAGCCAACGACGCCGCAAGCGCAAGGACCGCCAACCAGCCAGCGCCTTGCCTGGCATATACATTCTTGTTTTCGACCAGTGTCGTCCATGTCCAGGTCAGTTCTTTTACAAGCCACGCTGATCGTTTCGTAAAATTACGGAAAAATCGGCGTTGGGATGTCTGGCTGGCATACCGGGAAGATACTCGGGCCGCAATCACGATCGCGAAACGAATCAGGATGGGAACCAGCGCCCAGGTCAAAAGGAACGCCGTCAGAAAATAAGACGACATGTGATGGGTCATCACTACCGCCCCGATCACGAGCAAGGCTATTATAGTAAAGCCGAGGCGCTGTGTTTTGTTGCCGGCACTCTCCCGACGCGCCGCGGCAAACAAAACCAGGGTAGCGAGCGGCAGGGCCAGCGACTCGTACGAGAACTGCACGCCCCAATACAAAAAATTGGAATTGGCCATGTAGAGCAGTGTAGCGAGTCCGGCGACTCGTGCCGAGCCGCCGACCTGTTCGTAGAACAAAAAGAGTGCCAGCATCAGGATGAGACGGGCTGCACCCACGAGGAGAAGTCCGGCGCCGAAAGCATTCAGGCCGCTCAGTGAGGCCAATGCTGCCGTCACGGTCTCCAGGCCCGGATACAGGGCCGTCACTGACAGAATAGGGTTTTCCCGGAAGAGAGCGCCGGTCTGAAGGATTCCTTTCGCATTATAGATGTGGATCAACTCGTCGTTGAACGTGAAGCCAAAGGGGCTATGCATGATCTTGACCAGATAAAGCATCAGCCCGAGTACTACGACCAGACCAATCCGCTCCCGGCGGGCCGCCCCAGCCGAGGCCAGCCGAATCGTGAACGGGCCAACGAGCGTCACTAAGCC
The DNA here is from genome assembly GCA_964431175.1 of uncultured Anaerolineales bacterium. Lineage (GTDB taxonomy): Bacteria > Chloroflexota > Anaerolineae > Anaerolineales > VGOW01 > VGOW01. The sequence goes on along the minus strand of CAYSIV010000028.1, from coordinate 16,769 downwards.
GGCCCAGAATAGAGGTTCAGCCCAATCGGCTCCAGAACGCGACAGGGCATCGGCGACAGCTACAAGCAACAACCCGCATGCGCCCACCAGACTTAGTGCTGGCAACCACCCCCACCCAGCAGGCTTCACAGCCGGGATCGCCTGGCCACGGGTCCGCGCCGGGTTAAAGACCGAACTCAGGGGTGATGAGGTTTCGACAGCCAGGGATACTAGGGTAGCCCGCCAGTGCTTAGAATTTTTCAGCATTCCTATATTTTTCTTCCAACCTTCTCATTAATCGTCACGGGTTGGCGCCCTTTCGTCAGCACCATCTGGTATATTTGCTCGACAAGCGGCACAATTGTCCTCGCCCGAAACTCGGTCACTCTGCGCCTACCGGCCTGCCCCATGCGTTCGCGCAACTCTCGATCGGCCAACAGGCGTTCCAGCGCCTGCCGGAGCGCATCCGGGTCACCGGGAGGCACTAGCAAACCGGTTTCCCCATCAACCACAATATCGGGTAGTCCGCCCGTCCGGGAGGCAATCACTGGCCGGCCAGCCGCCATGGCCTCAATCACGACAAGGCCAAATGGTTCGGGCCATGCAGAGGGGGCCAGGGCGATGCTACTTCGCCGCCAGGCCGCCATAACGGCTTCGTGTGGCCAGCTATTCAAAAAGATGACGTTGCGCGGAAATTCAGCCGGTGTATCCGCGCACTTTCGTCCGATTAGCACTAACGGTGGCGGATTCACAAGATCGACGTAGGCGCGAAGCAAAACCTCAATGCCTTTGTCGCGTGACAGATCTCCAACGAAGAGGAGGTAGTCTTCTTTAGGTAGCTGGGCGAGATAAGGATCGGAGTCGGGGATGGATTCGCCAACAGCATTTGGGACGAAATTGGGGATGACTTGAAAAGGCAAATGGCTGTCAACCAGGCCATTCTTGAGCGCCACTGCCTGGCTAATGGGCAAGTACATATCGACAGTTGCGCGCTCAACTGCGCCCATGACCCAATTCGATAGTGCGACGGGGATGCCTTTCATTAAGCCATAGTGATCGCTGGCGCAGGCCAAACATTTAGTGAGTCCCGACCCGCTACAGGGAGCGCCCTTCCACATGAGTCTCTTCTTCGCGCACACCAAGCTGTAGTCATGCAACGTCATCACCAAGCGCGCCCGGCTCCAGAGCTTGAGGGGCAGGAATGAATACACAAGCCAGTTGTGGGCGTGCACAATCTGGGGCCGCTCCTGCGCTATCACCCGCCGTAGCGACTGCGTCACTTCCGGATCCGGCCAGGGCGGCGCATGCCGCCGACCCGGTTCAGTGAACAGCCACCTGGCTCGCTGGGCGATTCCGTGAATACGATATACACGTACGCCTCGATCGAGTTCAAATTCGGCTAATCCCTCGTGCCAGAGAGTAGCCACAGCCACCTCATGCCCGCGTCTCGCGAGTTCGACGCTGAGGTCCTGTACGAGGCGCTCCTCGCCCCCGATGACGGGCCAGTAGAACTGGGCCAGCATCACGATACGCATATGGGTCTCTGGCTGACTGTTTGATAAAGGGCGAGCAAATCAGCGGCGCACGCATCCCAGGTCGGCAGGTCTATGCTCGGCGGCGCCAGCGGCTGGCGCAGTTGAGCGAGCACGGCTGCCGCCACTTGCTCGGCGGTGCTCTGCAAAGGGATGGCTCTCGCAAGCCCTCGCTCGGCTAGCTCGCTCAACCCGGACGTGTCGGTGACGAGTACCGAGCGCCCAAGGGCGATGGCTTCCGCCGCCGCGAGCGGGTGAGTCTCATATTCGCTGAGCAGGACGACGAGCGCCACTTTGGCCAACTCGGCCGCCATTCTTTCCCGATCGGCCGCTGGGATAGACCGGATGTCCACACAATTGGCTACGCCGAGCTTAAGAGCCAGGCGCCGCAAGGCCGACTCGTATGGGCCTGCTCCAGCGATCCACAGGCGCACATCGGGGCGTTGTTCCAAGATGTGCGGCAGGGCCTCAATAATGCGATGATGACCCTTGTAACGCTCCAGCCGCCCCACCGATGCAATCAGGGCACCGTCAGTCACGGTTTGTGAGATCGATTGCCCCACTTTCGGAACGTCGGTCCCGTCTGCAATAAAGACAAACAGTTTGGCGGGGAGCCGCAATTGCTCTCCGTAGAACTTGATTTCGAACCGCGCATTGGCGATAAGCCGCTGGGCGCGCGCCAGCAGCGGGCGCAACAGTTCTCGTTGTGTCCTCCGGAAGGCATTGCGAAGCCGGGATGAATGTCCGCCGCTGTGGAACGTGACCACATATGGGATTTTGGCGCGCCAGGCGGCGAGCATTGCCAGGGGCGCAACTAGTGTGTGGTACGACTGAATGTGTACAACATCCCAGTTGCCCTGCGTAATCATAGTATAGATATCGGGAGCAAAGTAATAGTCTCGCTTGGCGGGCCAGGCCCGGACACGCTGTATCTTGACTCCTTCAGATTGTTCGACAGTCGGCAGTTGCCCTCCTGGGTCAGTCGTCAGCACCGTCACGTCAACCCCAGCGCGCACCAACCGCCGGGCAACCTCATAGACATGAGTTTCCACACCACCTATATAAGGAAAGTAACGGGGGGTCACCAGCAGCACGCGGAGCGAATCGGCCTTGGGCGGCAGGGGTGCGATAGCCGCGGTGCCAGGCCCTAGGGGGAAGGCAGGGTCTGCCTGGCGGGAGGTCATGGTCTTTGATTTCCGGTCAAAGTGTGCTGGCGTTGTGGGTGGGGCGAATTGGAGAGCCACTCTGAAACTAAGCCAGTCAGGTATCCCAAGGTTGTAATTGCCAGCCCCGCTACGATGGCTCCAGCACGCTCCAGATCCGCCGGATCACGGCGGAGGAGAGCATCGTATACGTCACGCCCGATTCCCTGTGGTAAGGTCCGCAATGTGTAAATCCGCTCGGAAGCCAGCCCATCGCGAGCGCCCACGAAGCGGGACACCAGGGCCTTCGCGAGGCCCTCTGTAAAGCAACGCGAGCAAAAGTAGTTCCATTGTGCGCGGCTTGCAGGCACTTGATGGTACACTTTGGCCCGGGGCTCGTAGAGAAACACCGTTTGTGGCCAGTGCTGGCCCACGCGGATACAGAACTCCGTATCATCACAGCGAAGCATACTGTTGCCCACCTGCCCAACCCCATCTCGAAACCCGCCGATGCCTTCGAAAACCTCTCGGAGAAAGGACATGTTGGCGCCGATCAGGTTACGCACTGGCGCGGCTGTTTCGGGCATGCCCCGGTAAGTGCAGCCGACCACCCAGTCAAACTCCTCCGGAAACCAGTTGGGCCGCGCGCTCGGCCACAACGGCTCAATTGCACCGCCAACTCCTAACACCTCTGGATCGTCGTAGCCTGACATCAGTTGTGCCAGCCAGTCCGGCGCAGCCACAGCGTCGTCATCGAGGAAGGCGATCATAGCCCCCTGCGCGGCGGCAATGCCACTGTTCCGCGCACCTGAGAGTCCACGTGGTTCCCGGTTTGGCACGACGATGACACTGAGGAAGTGCGCCTGGGCGCGCTCCAGAAGGGCCGGGTTGTGATCAACGACGACGACGATCTCTCGCGGCGGTTCAGTCTGACGGCGCACCGACTCCACCGCGCGAGTCAAATCATCCCAGCGGGCCTCGGTGTAGGCGCAGATCACCACAGAAATGTCCGGCACGACGTGGGTCATGGTGTCCCACCCGTGGCTGACTCAAGCTCGGCCTTAGTTGAGGCCTGAGCCCCAACCGCTTTGGGCAACTCAAAGCGCTCCTTCAGGATCGTCATGAGCACCCGCCACCCGTCCGGGATCGTTTTCAGATGTCCCACCCCATGAATGCGCTTGGCCTCGAAGCTGTGCACCTCCACAATTTTGAGCCCGAGGCGTAACGCCCGCACATTCATCAGCGTCTCGATTTCGAATCCATCGACATCCGGCTCCAGGAGCGGCGGCACCCATGCCCAGAAGGCATTGTAGCCATAGCAAAGGTCCGTGTAACGGCCGCCGAAAAGCAAGCGCACCAGCACCGTTAGGGCCATGTTCCCCCATTGCCGATAAAGCGGCATATCTACCGTGTCTGCGCCTTGCAGAAACCGCGAGCCTTTAACAAAGTCGGCTCCATCGCGCAAGATCCGCACGAACATCCCCATCTCTTCCGGGTCTGTCGAACCGTCGGCATCGAGCATCACAATGATGTCGCCCGTCGCGGCGGCAAAGCCACTTCGCAGAGCAGCCCCTTTGCCGCGTCCCGCTTGTTGCACGATACGAATATTAGGCCGCAGCCGACGAGCTACTTCAATAGTGCCATCAGTTGAATGACCGTCCACGAGAACCACTTCATGCACCCAATTGGGAATCCGGGGCAACACATACGGCAAATTCGCAGCCTCGTTGAGGGCAGGCATGACAATACTGACCGTCACGCTCTTGGTCGGCTCGAATTTATCAGAGTTGCGTCGCAGAATAACTTGTTCTTCTGCCAACATTGGCTACCTCCCCTTCCCCAAACAATTCAAAAAGTTATGCGATCCGTTATGCTTTCAGTTTTGAATGACGAAATGGCTGTTTTGCCACTGAAATATTAAGCCGCTGGGGTGCTGACCTTCCCATATACGGCGCGAGGAAGGCAATTTTGGCATTAAAGGCCATATTTGCAGATATGCCATTTTTATTGAATATACAAAGATAAAGTAAGTAATTGGTAAAGAAAGCCAACATATGTAAGAAATTTGTACTTGTGGTACCAGAATATCCTGTCTGGACTCCTCTATTTTCTTGCCGCTCTGCTCCTTGGTCACGCAAGTTGTGCGTGCGAACTACGCGCATAGCGAAGCAATGCGCGCCAACTGGACACTGGGTTGGGTGATTTTTGGTTTTCAGGACTCTGACTTGCCCGACACTTGCCCCGCTGGACAAAACACGGCTGGTCACAGAAAACAAAACTTTCAGCCTTGAGTACATAGACGGCCTGCTGAAAAGCCTAGGCATTTGTACTGAAGTAGCGCTCACCGACGCTTGACACCTTGCCAGCCAGAGAAACTTGGCGATTGCGTTCCCTTGAAGGTGAACGGCCCACTTTCCCTACGCGACTTTTAGCCGAAAAGTGAGGAGCGATTGCGCCCGGAGCGGGTAGAAGGGACAAGCCGCTCAGGCGGAAAGCTGGGACCAAACCCGAAGCTGTCCCCACGGACCCAAAGGGAGTGCGGAGGGTACAAGCGCGGAGTGGTTGGTGTAGCTTCGCGCTGCGCGGCCCTGCTAGCAGAGAACAATGGTCCTTCCCTCAAAGCATCGCCCGTTTCTTTTATACACCTCAGTTTCCGTTACATAACCTGAGTAGCTTTTTCTATCTGAAATCTACTTACCTAAAAGGTCGTTAGCCTCTGCTAAAAGTTACGGCCTCATCGCTCAGTGCTCCATCTACCCAAGGCAGATAATTCCGGCTTATCAGGAGGGCTTCCGCTTTCAAACCTGTTTCGGTCACCGCGCGGTGGATGAGCGCCAGCACCATCTCAAATCTGATCACGAGTAGTAATGAATGAGTCAACTTTTGGCGGGCGCGAGTTACGCCTCTGCGACGAGTTTGTCTAGCTCTGTATTGAACTGGCCGGCAGAGCCGAGGCGTGCGCCAATTGGGGCCGCACTTCGCTTTGTCTTGTAAAAAGATTCAACCTATCGCCGTTTGTTTGCCGATTTGCTTCAACGCCGCGAGCAAGTGTATTGGTCGTTCTTTTACCTGTGCTGGCAACCGGTTGAACTGGAACGCAAAACGATTAAGCCTATGGTGTTGACCTTGTGAGGGCTGACGCCAACGCCCTTCTGAGAGTGTTGCAGAATTCGGAGTGTGGGGCGCGGTCGGCCAAGTTGAGGCCGCAGGTTTTGGTCAGAGTAGGGAGTGCTGGCTGGTGGTTTTCTTCACCCGTCCACCACTAGACGGAGTCCGGCCTTGGCAGGAGCAACAATTTTTTGGCCGGCATTTGCACTTGTTCTTTTAGCAAGCGCATTCAGGTTTTGAGATTGAAGGCGGTCGCGCACATTTTCACCTGGAAGTCGGCGTTGAGCAGGCTCCGGCGATGATTCATTCGACTATTGTTCAAAACGTTCCATACCGCAGGCGGGTGTAGTCGAGGCCAGCTTCAAAGAGAGCACAGCCGATAAACTATTTGGCGGCCAGATGGAAGCGGAGTTGAGACTCGAGTTCGCAGAGTGACCGGTCGAAGAGATACTTGCCAATAGCACCCGCACTAAGCCAGGGCACGTGATGGGTGAGTGATGCGCCGGGGCCACTGGCATGATGAAATGCGGCGCAGGCTTGTTCTAGGGGGTGGAAGCCAAGTTGCTGTTGGAGCTTGAGTAGCAGATGTCGGTCCTACGGCTGAAAAGCTGGATGTAGATGTGGTCGCTCAACCAGAGCAGGAGCGGCGGAAGATATGGCTTGATCAACGATAGGGCGAAGTCGGACCGAATCGACATGGGTGGCTCCTTTCTGTAAGTTGATTGCGTCACAATCATCTTATCAGATTGAAGCCACCCATTTCAAATTTCAACTAACCCAATTGTGCAACACTCTCTTTAGGGGATTATTGTGGCCGGGTAATTCCAATCAATCACAGCGTACCAGTCAGGCGGAATGTGGCTCAACATGTTACTCGACCAGACGCTGGTGTCCCAGTTTGCAGTCGCATTGCCTTCGGCATAGGTTTTGGGGTGCCCACTATTATCTACAATAAACCCGCCGTATTCTTGCATGTTCAAGGCCCAAACAACACACCCTTTCACATCCAAACAAGCCACAATGATATCTTCCCGGGAGATTTCTGGTCTGATGACCAGACGCGCGCCCTCAGGAATATCAAACTTCGATACGCCTTCGCCATCGGTCTTGGTGAAGGGCGGGATGACGGCCGGCCAGCCATTCGCCTGGCAAACATCTGGAGCACAGGGGTAATCGTAGGCAATGGTTACCGCATGACCAATAAACCCTCGCGCTACCTCACAAGGCCGCACAATACCGGCAAAACTGCCGATACCACCACCTCGTTGAGCAAATCCTGCCGGCGGAATACCGGAGTTTTGAATATGGTAGCGATAAGCCCCGCCCGCCGACCAGTGCCCCTGGCTATCAATCACTCCTTTGAGGAGGCCCCACTCTTCTCCGGTGTCAATATTTATCACGGCTAACTCTCCATCGGTGCCGGGGGCCGGTTGCGCGTCGGCCGGGAGCGGCATCCACACGGTCGCGCCTGGCTCACTGTATTGGATGTTTACATCGTTGATGGCATCTCGAAAACTACGATTACTCCACAGCGTCACAGGGACCAACGGGGTAGTATTGGTGACAAAGTATATATTCGGCGCATACTGCCCTGCATTTGAACCAATCCATTGTTCATTATTGAAAAAGGCACCCATCATAAGGTCGCTCGTCGGATGGATCCTGGCTTTGGCCCAATCAATGGGCACATTCCAAATCGAGTTTTCCGTATATGGCCGCTCGCATCCCCCTGCATCCACAATTGCCGGAGCGGCGGTGGGCGGCAATGCTGTCGCCGTCGCTGGCACAGGCGTCGCCGTCGCCGGAATTGGAGTCGAAGTGGACGGAACCGGGGTGCTGGTTGGAATCTTTGTAGCTGTCGATGAGAGTATCGTGGCAGTTGCTGTCGCCAGGGTCTTCGTCGCCGTCGTCGGAATTGGAGTCGAAGTGGGCGGAACCGGGGTGCTGGTTGGAATCTTTGTAGCTGTTGATGGAAGCTTCGTGGCGGTTGCTGGCGCCAGGGTCTTCGTCGCCGGGATCGGAGTTCGAGTCTTGCGCGTCGGGCGCAAGGTTTTAATAATCGAAATGATTTTCCCTGCGGCGGGGTGCCGGGTGGCCAGCGCCGCAACTTCAACGGCCTGGTTCGAGCCAAGCGAAGACTTGGCGCCTGAAGCTTGAGAGGTAGCGGCATTGGCGGTTTGCCCAATCGACACCAATGTGGATATTGGGCGCGGTTCGTCGTGAGCTTGTGACGAACACGCGCCCAACAACGCGGTAAGCATTGCCACAGCTGTCAGCAACCAGTATAAGCGATGTATCTGATAGGTGCGCATATTGATTTTCATCTCCGAATCCTTTGGTAGGTTTGTGGTAAGTGTGGCATCAGTGTTCCGTCTGTTCATCACCTATCCTAAGGTCACTCGTTTGATCAGTGAACATACCTTGAGTACCTATCTGGCTCTTTTTGGCGATCATTGGACTCCGTTTTGACACATGCAACACTTGCGAAAGACTTGATCTCAAGTTGGTGAAGGGGATCTGATCGGAAGCGACACTCTGCTTTGACAGGGCGCAAACCAAAAGGGGACTTTATTTCCACAACCGTTTTTGCGGCGTTAAAACAAAAACGCCTGCGATGACATCATCGCAGGCGCAGGCAACACAAAACTTCCTGAAGGTTAGTGGGCCTTCGGGGGGTTGCGTTTCAATTCTTCGATCCCAACCCCGGCGCGCAATAATCCTGACGCAGTTTCATCTGGCTTTGATCCTGATTCATCTTGATGCCGATGTCGCCGTGGGCCGAAATTTCCTGAAGTAGCGGCGCGCCGTCCATGATCATGCCCATCGGATCGGAGTAGTACGTCGTCGGCCCACCGCTGTTGTACCAGTACACCGGCCCGTGATACGCCTCCCGGTTACAGCCGTTGAACGGTGGCGTGAACGGCGCTTCGTTGGCCCGGCTGGCAAAAACATCGGCGGTGTAATTCAACTGCGTATGATCGGAGGGATTCAGAACCGTGATCGGATCGAACACCGCTGTGGACACCAGCACCGTAAGTTTGTCGCCGATGTTTAACCTGAAAAGCCAGATTTCGTAGAGCGAGTCTTTGAGATCGCAGCCGGTGCCGGGCAGGACGACGAATGTCCGGCCCTGCTTGCTATTGACATTGCGGTCGCAAATCGATCCGCCCTCGCCGGTATCGGCCATGCCTTGCACGTGAGCGTAGTGCCCGTCATCCGCCACCAGATCAAAGATCAGCGAATGGAAGCGCTCGTCGAAACGCTTGACGCCGCCGGTGCCCATGTGAGCCACGATGCGGGTGCTGGTAGTGGCAGTTCGGCCTTCGTCGTTCGTTGTACCCTTGTTCACCACAAACACCTTGAAGCCGGCGTGCGGCTCATTCATTGGCGGTTCCATCAGCGCGCCAATATAGCCGAAAGGCGGCATTGTGGGATTTGCCAGACTGGTCGTTGGGTCGTCGCCATGTTCGTGATCGAAGTAACAGCCAAATTGCGGATCAACTTGCGGATGCCAGGTTGGATATGACTTGTTATCAGGCGCGGTGGTCACATAGCGATCATGCACCCACTGCGGGCAGAGTTGTCCGGCAACCGGAGCCGCAGTAGGTGAAGCTGTTGTGGTCGTTGGTGGAACCGCCGTGTCAGCGGGTGGCAGCAGGGGCGTATCGGTGGACTGGGGCGCCGGAGTGACGGTTGACGTGGAAGCCAGGACGGCGGTGTTAGTCGAGGGTATCAAGGTCGCTGTCGGCAGAACCGGGGTACGAGTTGAAATCAAATTCGCCACTTGAGTTGCCGTGGCATGGATGGCCGTCACAACCGCCGTCGGGTCATCCGGCAAATCGCCGGAGCCGCAGGCAGTGAGGAACATGCTCACTGCCACTAAAACAGAAAGTGCTTGTCGTGTTTTGTTCATCACTAAACTCCCTTACGCTTTGGCCACGGATATAAACGTGGCACTTGTTGTTGATGCAAACGGTAGGCTTCACCGAACTCGGCAACCAGTTTGCGCTCCTCATAAAACGAACCAATCCAAAAATAGAGCGTCGAAACAGTGTTGAATGTCAGGATATTGACTGTCATCACCGGCGTGAGCCACAGAATAACCAGGCTGAAGAAATAAAGCGGGTGGCGCACCAGGCTATAGATTCCGCTAGTGACCAGCACTGGCGGGCCGCGCGGATCGGGTCGCCCTTCAAGCCAACGCGCCAATTGGCGCAGCCCCAAAAATCGCGGCAGGTCAACGCGCCACAAAATGATCAACGCCATGAAGGCGGCCAGAACTTGAACGGGGGCCGTAATCACCAGCGCCCATCGCGGCAATTGGTAGAGAGGCACGTCGGGCAAAATACTCACCAGCGCCATTACCGGCAAAAACGCAATCACGGCTACGATGTTGTAAAGGAGACGATACAAGCCGTCCGCAGTTCGCGAGCCGAACCACTGGCGGACATGAGTTTTGGCCGTAAGCGAAGCGAAAACCGAATGTAAGAAACCCCAAACGACGACGGCGATGAGAATGATTATCGGGCCCGGCATTTTTATTTAACCACTAGCACTGGCACGGGCGACATACGCACCACTCGCTCGGCCACCCCGCCCAACGGCAAGCCAGGGAAACCGCCATTACCTCGAGACCCCATCACAATCAAGTCCGGCTTCTCGTCCTCGGCGGCACGCAGGATTGCTTCTGCCGCCGGGCCTTCCACGGCCAGGGTTGTCACCTGCAAACCTTCAGCTCTCAGGCGCTCACCCACCTCGGCAATAATCTCCTTCGCCTCTTCTTCCAGCGAGGCCCTGAATTCCTCCATCATCGCTCCCTGTCGGCGTAGCGTGATGGGCGGGTTGAACGCATACAACGCCACCACGGCGGCGCCGCTCATCTTGGCTAGATTGACAGCGTACCGCACTGTTCTTTCGGCATGTTCCGAGCCATCTGTTGGAAGTAAAAGTTTTTGGATCATTAGAATTCTCCCTAAACTGGGGCCGGGGCACGCCAAGAAGCAGATCGTATCCCGGCCAGAATTGTTCCATGTTTTCAGATATAAATACTATTCAGATTGTCGGGCGGAGTCAAATCAGCTTGAGTCGCCGGTTGTTCATTGTTCATTGTCCATTTCTATGCTATCCTCGCCAGCAAAATTCAACCCTCTGGAGCATTAGTTTATGACCTCCCTTGCCGCCTTGCGCGTCTACGATAACATATTGGGATCAATTGGCGACACCCCCCTCGTCCGCCTCAACCGGGTGACGCAGGGCTTGCAGTGCAAGATGTACGCCAAAGTGGAATTCTTCAACCCCGGCGGCTCAGTCAAAGACCGAATCGGCCTGGGAATGATCGAAGAGGCAGAACAAAGCGGGCGTCTCAAACCGGGTGGCACGGTGGTCGAGTCCACGTCGGGCAACACCGGAGTCGGGCTGGCCATCGCCTGCGCCATCAAGGGCTACAAAGCCGTCTGCGTCATGCCCGATAAGATGAGCATCGAGAAGATTCGGCTCTTGCGCGCCTTTGGGGCCAAAGTGATCATCACGCCTACTGCTGTGGAGCCGAGCGACCCGCGCTCGTATTACAGCGTGGCGAACCGCATCGTGGCCGAAACCCCAAATTCCATTCTAGCCAATCAATATCACAATCCGGTGAATCCGCAAAGCCACCTGGAAACCACCGGCCCGGAAATTTGGGAACAAACTCAGGGAGCGGTGACGGACGTAGTGATTGGCATGGGAACCGGCGGCACGATCACCGGCGTGGGACGCTTTCTCAAATCGAAGAACGCATCTATCAAAATGGTCGGCGTTGACCCGGTTGGCTCACTGCTCTACGACACCTGGCGGCTGGGCCGGGTGCCGGATGAACCATTCCTGAAGACGTACAAGATTGAAGGTATTGGCGAAGACTTTCTGCCCACCGCGCTCGATCTCTCGGTAGTCGATCAGGTGATCCAGGTGGGTGATAAAGAGTCGTTTCTGGCCACGCGCCGACTGGTGAGGGAAGAAGGCATCTTCTGCGGCGGCTCATCCGGCACGGCCGTCGCCGCCGCTCTGCGCTACGCGCGCGGTTTGGGGCCGGATCGGCTGGTGGTCGTCATCCTGCCCGACTCGGGGTCGCGGTACCTCTCCAAAGTGTTCGACGACGAGTGGATGCGCGAGATGGGCTTTTTGGAATCGGCCTGGGCCGAAGCGCGCGCCAGCGATGTGTTGACCACCAAGGCTTCCCCCACGCTCCACGTTGCCCACCGCCACGACCGCATGACCGAGGTGATTGGCCTGATGAAGAAGTACGACATCTCGCAGTTGCCGGTAGTGGATGATGGTGAAGGGCTGGCCGGGATGGTCACTGAGATCGATCTTCTCAATCACCTGATCACGGCTGATCATCAGCACAGCCCCGACGAGACAGTGGAAGCCGTCACCCGGTCCGAGGTGGCCACCATCTCGCCCGATACGCCACTCGAAGCACTCATGTCTATTTTTGTCACCGGCCAGGTAGCGGTGATTGTGGACGACAAGAAACCGGTTGGCATTGTGACCAAGATTGACCTGCTGGACTATCTGGCGACGCAGAAACGGTAACCCCTCCCGGCTTCCCCTATCGGCGAAATCACCGATGGGGAGGTGCGGTGGGGGTCAAAACGGCCTATGACTGCCATGACTCACCATCAACTTCACCCTTCTATCGATCCCGAAACTCCTGATCTGCAAATCGTGCCTCTCGACCTGTTGGTTGAGCACGAGTACAACGACGTTCAGCGCACTGCGCCACTGGCCAAGCGGCTCGAAGCCGAAGGCCTGCTCAAGAACCCGCCCATTGCCACCCCGTTAGGCGATGGCAACCCTTCGACACTCCCTTCGACGCTCCCTTCGACGCTCCCTTCGACGCTCCCTTCGACAGGCTCAGGGCGAGACCCGCGTTACGTGGTGCTGGACGGCGCCAACCGGACAACAGCGTTGATCCATCTGGGCTATAAGCACTGTCTGGTGCAGTTGGTGCGCTACGAGCCGCCGCAGGTCACGCTCTCCACCTGGCATCATCTTGTCACCGGCATCGACCTCAACGCATTCTCATCAGAACTGGATGAGATCGACGGTCTTGACTTCCATGAGATCGATTTGCTCCACGCTCGCGCCGGGTTGGCCCGCCGCGATCTGATCTCCTACACGGTCCGCGCCGACGGCAAGGTGTTTTCCGCCCACGCCAGCGATGACACTATTCACGGCAAAAATGCTCTGCTCAATGCGATGGTGGACACTTATAAAGAAAGAGGCGGCCTGTTCCGGGCCACGACCGACAATCTGGACGAAGCCCGCAGTCTGTATCCAAACCTGACCGGGCTGGTAGTCTTCCCCAACTACGAGCCGGTGGAAGTGATGGCTCTAGCTCGCGACGGCGAACTGATGCCCACCGGCCTCACCCGCCATTTGATTCAGGGCCGCGCCCTGCGCCTCAACTACCCGCTGGCAGACTTGAAATCGAACGAGTCGTTGGAGGCCAAGAACGCCCGTTTGGCCGAGTGGTTGAAGAAGAAGATGGCGACGAAGGAAGTGCGGTATTATGCGGAGTCCACCTATCTTTTCGATGAATAGCTTTGGCATCGTCTACGTTCTTTTGTGACGTTGTCGTTGCCGGACTTTGGGGCAACCTTCTCGGCTCTTTGTTTCTACCCTAACTTCAAGTTCCGCAATCAGCTGCAAACGCTGTCCAAGTCCGACATGCTGCTCAAGGGCGAAGAACTCCCGCTCGTCACCCGCCCTAGCGCCGGCCAGCGCCAGGCTGCTGGTCTGCTCGAATCCGAATATCAGCACGAGACACGTTGAAATGGCCCTCAAAAAATCCGAACTCTATTCATCTCTCTGGTCTGGTTGCGACGAACTGCGCGGCGGCATGGATGCCTCGCAGTACAAGGACTACGTCCTCGTACTACTCTTCGTGAAGTACGTCAGCGACAAGTATGCCGGCGTGCCCTACGCCCCAATCACGATTCCGCCTGGCGCCAGCTTCGCCGACATGGTTGCGCTCAAAGGCAAATCGGACATCGGTGATCAGATCAATAAGAAGATCATCGCGCCGCTGGCGAATGCCAACAAGCTCTCTGACTTTCCTGATTTCAACGACCCGACCAAACTTGGCGATGGCAAGGAGAAGGTGGACAGGCTCACCAACCTGATCGCCATCTTTGAAAACAAGGCGCTCGATTTCTCGAAGAACCGCGCCGACGGCGATGACATTTTGGGTGACGCCTACGAATACCTGATGAGGCACTTCGCCACCGAGAGCGGAAAAAGCAAGGGACAGTTCTATACGCCCAGCGAAGTCAGCCAGATCATGGCGAAGATCATCGGCATCCGTCAGGCGCAGACGAGCGCCGCAACAACCGTCAGCGACCCCACCTGCGGATCGGGGTCGCTCCTGCTCAAGGTCGGGGATGAAGCGGGGACTCCCGTCACGCTCTACGGTCAGGAAAAAGACGCAGCGACCAGCGGTCTGGCGCGCATGAACATGATCCTGCACAACAATCCCACTGCGCTCATCATGCAGGGCAACACGCTCACCGATCCCAAGTTCAAGGATGGCGACACACTCAAGACCTTCGACTTTGTGGTTGCCAATCCGCCTTTCTCAGACAAGCGTTGGAGCACGGGTCTCGACCCGCTCAACGATCCCTACGAACGTTTCAAATCTTTCGGCACGCCGCCCGACAAGCAGGGCGATTACGCCTACCTCCTGCACATCATCCGCACGCTCAAGAGCAACGGCAAAGGCGCGTGCATTTTGCCGCATGGCGTGCTCTTCCGTGGCAATGCCGAAGGCGATATTCGCCGCGCACTCGTCCGCAAGGGCTACATCAAGGGCATCATCGGCTTGCCCGCAAATTTATTCTACGGCACGGGCATTCCCGCCTGCATCATCGTCATTGACAAGGAGGGGCGCGATATATCGCGCCCCAACGGAATTTTCATGATCGACGCCAGCGGCGGTTTCATCAAGGATGGTCCCAAGAACCGCCTGCGCGCCCAGGATATTCACAAGATCGTGGATGTCTTCAACAAGCGGCTGGAGATCGATAAATATTCGAAGATGGTCTCCTTCGAGCAGATCGAGAAGAACGAGTTCAACCTCAACCTGCCGCGCTATATCGACAGTCAGACGCCCGAGGATGTGCAGGATATTGCGGGACATTTGCAGGGCGGCATTCCCGCCGCCGACATCGAAGCCCTGAGCCGCTATTGGGATGTCTGCCCGCAATTACGTGGAATGCTCTTCACCCCGAACCGCTCCAACTATCTTGACCTTGCAGTGGAAAAGACCGCCATCAAGTCGGCGATTTACGCGCACCCCGAGTTCACGAAATTTATTGCGGACATGAACGCCCACTTCGACCTGTGGCGGATCGCTACGCGGAGCGCCGCGTCGCTTTCCGCCCTGAAAGCTGGTTGCCAGCCGAAGAGCATTATCTCCGCTTTGGCAGAAGACCTGCTGACGCATTACGTACAGACGCAAAATCTTGCGTCTGTGTTAGAGACGCAAAATCTTGCGTCTGTGTTAGAGACGCAAAATCTTGCGTCTGTGTTAGA
>CAYSIV010000028.1:0-1338 GCA_964431175.1 uncultured Anaerolineales bacterium | reverse complement strand
GACGCAAAATCTTGCGTCTCTACGATTGATCGACCCGTATGACATTTACCAGCACCTGATGGATTACTGGGCGCTGACCATGCAGGATGATTGCTACATCATCGCCGCCGACGGTTGGAAGGCGACCACCTACCGCGTGATCGAAACCAAGAAAAGCAAGGACGGCAAACCTGGCAAGGAAGTGGACAAAGGCTGGGCGTGCGACCTCATCCCCAAGCCGCTGATCGTCGCCCGTTATTACGCCAGGGAACAGATAGAGACGCAAAATATTGCGTCTGTACTGGAAGGCGTGACTGCCCGCCTCGCTGAATTGGAAGAAGAGACGCAAGATGTTGCGTCTCAACGCGACGAAGAAGGCGCGTTTGCCGATTTGGACAAAATCAATAGGGCGAATGTATCTGCCCTATTGAAAAATGTTGCGGATGATGCCGATGGCGACGCCAACGTAGAGACGCAAAATTTTGCGTCTCTACAGGATGCGGCGCAATATATTGCGCCCCTACGTGAATGGCTGAAATTGAACACCGCAGAAACCGAATTGAAAAAACGCCTCAAGGATGCCGAAGCCGACCTGGACGCCAAAGCCTACGCCCATTACCCGAAACTGACCGAAGCCGAAGTCAAGACGCTGGTGGTGGATGACAAATGGCTCGCCGTGCTCAACGTCACTTTTCATGACGAGATGGATCGCGTGAGCCAAAGCCTGACCCAGCGTGTGAAGGAATTGACCGAACGTTACGAAACCCCACTGCCGCAGATGAATAACCGCGTGGATGATTTGGAAACGAAAGTGAACCGCCACCTTGAGAAGATGGGGTTCTCACAAGGCGCTATGTCAGAATTGCTTACTGGTAAGAAGCGATTACCTGAATTTGATAAGAAGCAGGGATACAAGCAAACTGAAGTCGGTATTTTTCCCGCGGATTGGGAAATTGTGCCTTTGAAGAATATTTCATCCATGTACGGCAGAATTGGATGGCAAGGACTAAAACAATCTGAATTTACAATGAACGCAGATCAGCCGTTCCTAATTACTGGCATGAATTTTAAGGATGGGGAGATAAGATGGGATGAGGTTTATCATATCCCGAATGAAAGATATGAAATAGCAAAAGAAATTCAGTTACAAATCGGCGATGTTTTGATGACGAAAGATGGAACTATTGGGAAAATCCTTTATGTAGACCATATTCCACATCCAAGTAAGGCTTCCTTAAATAGTCACCTTTTAGTATTTCGTCCATTGAATAAAAAATATATACCGAAATTCCTGTTTTATCAATTGAATTGGGTGTGACTAAAGTTGGTTGATTCGGTCATCAGGTAAGCTACCCCGAG
>CAYSIV010000027.1:3369-31034 GCA_964431175.1 uncultured Anaerolineales bacterium | reverse complement strand
CCACATGATCTACCTGAATGTGCTGGCCGAAACAGGACTCATCGGGCTGGCCGCCTATTTGTTTTTGTGGGGCGGAGTCCTGGTTATCACCATCCGCTTGATCAACCGCCAAGCAGGCCCGAAAGGACTGGAACGAGCGCTGGCGGTTGGGCTGGTGGGCGTTTGGGTTCACCTCTCCACTCACCAGCTCTTGGACAATTTGTACGTGGGCAACATTGCCTTATATCTGGGCACGCTGTTGGGCGTGCTGTGTATTTTGTGTGAAGCGCCGGGCGCAGGGCGTAATACCAAAGATCACGCCTTGCCGCCATCGTTTCATGTTATCGCCTCATGACGCTGATCGAAACCCTCACTCACCTCAGAGCCAAAACGCCAAAAGAGCAAAAGCGCTTCATCAAATTCCTCATCGTCGGCGCCGTGGGCTTCGCCGTGGACTTTGGCGGCTTCAACCTCTTCCACTTCCTGAAAATTGGCCCGGCCGTGGCCGGCCTCGTTCCGGCCTCCCTTGGCGCTTATCTGCTCGAGCACCCTGAAATCATCGAGCAGTCGTTGTCGTTCTCGTGCGCCGTCGTCAGCAACTTCCTGTGGAACTACCTCTGGATTTACCCTGAGGCGCGCGAAGCGAACCAGACCCGAAAGATATTGTTGTTCGTCGCCGTCAGCGTCGTCGGGCTAATGATCGGCGTCCCGGTCTTCACCGCCGCCCTGGTCGTCTCCAAAAACATCGTTGCTTCGTTCGATCTTGGCGGCCTGCCCTTCAACCTCGCCGGCAACATGGCCCTCGTCTGCCGCGTGGTCGTCCTGCTGTTCTGGAATTTCTTCGTCAATCGCAAACTGACTTACGGGGACGTGAAGTAAAAGCGGGCCTGATGCGAATCGGTATCGAAGTGACCGCTGCCGCCCGGCAAGGCGGCGGCATCGGGCGATACGTCCGCGAACTGCTCAAGACGCTGGCGCAACTTGATCGCGACAACCGTTACCAGCTTTTCTTTGCTTCGCCCAGCCCGATCCCGCATCCACTGCCGCCACTGCCGGGTAACTTCTCGGTTCGCCACCTGCCCTTTCACGACATCTGGCTGGCGCGCCTATGGCACCAGGCCCAGTTGCCGATCCCGGTTGAACTGATCACCGGGCCGGTGGACGTGTACCACGCGCCCGACTTCACCCTGCCGCCAACCCGTGTCCCCTCACTGCTCACTGTTCACGACCTTTCGTTCGCCCGCGATCCAGAGTCGGCGGCCCCGGGCTTGCGCGCCTATCTCAACGCCGTCGTGCCGCGCTCGGTGAGACGCGCCACCCACATTGTCGCCGTCTCGCAGGCCACCAAGAATGATCTGGTTGAACTTTACGGCACACCTGCGGATAAAATCAGTGTGTTGTACGAAGGCGTCCATCCAATCTTCAGGCCGACGCCGAACCCGGCTATTCGCGCCAAATACGGGCTAGGCGGCAACCCCTTCGTCCTTTCGGTCTCCACTCTCCAGCCGCGCAAAAACTTTCGGCGGCTGATTCAGGCCTTCGCCCAATTGCCCGCCGATTTCAACTTAGTGATCGCCGGCGGCAAGGGCTGGCTGTACGACGACATTTTCGCCGAAGCCGAAAAGCCGGCCGTGCGTGGCCGGGTATTCTTCCCCGGCTTTGTGCCCGACGCCGACTTGCCCGCGCTCTACACCGAAGCGGCTGTGCTGGCCTACCCTTCTTTATATGAAGGCTTCGGCCTGCCTTTACTCGAGGCTATGGCTTGCGGCACACCCACTCTCACTTCCACTGTGTCCTGTCTGCCCGAAGTGGCCGGGGGCGCGTCGGTGCTAGTTGACCCTTACCATGCCGAGTCTATCGCCCGCGGACTCAAAGAGGCGGTTTCCACCCCGGAACCCTGGGTAGCCAAAGGATTGCGGCGGGCGGCAGAATTCCACTGGGAAGAGTCGGCCAGGCGGTTGATCGCACTCTATCAACAGTTGTCCTGAGCTATAATCAGCCTGATGTCACTCCACCCCATTTACTCCTCACGTGGTGAACACGTCGCCTACTTTAATAAAGGCTGCCTCTTCAGCCGTAATGGCGAATGGATCGGTTTTGTGGATGTGCAAACGGCGCAAGTATTTTCAGTGAGTGGCGAGCACGTGGGCTTCATGAGCCGCGATGGGCGACTCTTGCGTAAGCGATCGATGAGTGACCGGATTCCCCGCCGCCTGCCCCCACCCCCACCGCCCCCGCCCGACCTGCCATCCAGTGTGCCACTGCCGCCCATGTACTCCGAGCTTGGCTTTGAGACGGTAGACATCATGGACGAGATGCCGGAATTATTAGCCACTAGCGACGTAGATGATTTGCGGCCTGACATGGACTAGACGCTTCGCGTGGAGGTTGGAGATTAGGCGTTGGAGGCGGGTTCCAACTTCCAATATCCAACTTCCAACTTCCAAACAATGAACGGTAAAACAACTTCCGAGTCTCGTTTGACTCTCAACCAACTCATGTTGCCCGAACACGCCAACACCCTCGGCAATGTTCATGGCGGCTGGATCATGAAGCTGGTGGACGAAGCCGGCGGCTTGTGCGCCATTCGCCACGCCCGCCGCCCGGCCGTCACGGTCGCCATCGACTCGATGACATTTGACAAACCGGTTCATATGGGCGAACTGCTGGAGCTGATCGCGGAGGTGACGTGGACGGGCCGCACGGCGATGGAAGTGCAGGTGAACGTCACTGCCGAAAATCCGTTGACGGGTGACCGGGTGCCCACTAACTCAGCCTATTTGGTGTACGTGGCGCTTGACGCGCGCGGCCAGCCCGCGCCCGTGCCGCCTCTGATTCCTGAAACCGATGCTCAGCGTGAGCGCCTGGCCGCCGCCCAGAAGCGACAAGACTATCGTATCAAACAGCGTCAACTAAAGTCCGACTCGGAGAAACACGGATAAGTTATGCCCACCGTCTCTTCGCTCGTCCAACTCATCGAACAAGTGTCGGCCAAACGCATCCTGGACGCCGCGCCCACCGAAGACCGTGGCCTGGCCGAGCGTTTGCCGTATCCGTTCATGGCGCTTGTCGGCCAGGTGGAGATGCGAACGGCGCTCCTGCTGACGCTCATCAATCCGGCCGTCAACGGCGTCCTGCTGGTGGGGACGCGCGGCACAGGCAAAACCACCGCCGTCCGCTCCCTGGCCGACATCTTACCCCTCGTGCCGCGCTCCTTGTGCCAGTATGGTTGCCTGCCTGAGGATATTGAAGTGGGCGGCATGGATGCGGTTTGCCCTGATTGCGCCAAGAAATACGGCGAGAGCCAACCGCTCACGCAATTGGAACAGGTGGCCCTGGTGGAATTGCCCCTCAATGCCCGGCTCGAAGATGTGGTTGGCGGCATCAATGAACTGGCCGCCGCCCACGACCGCACCATGCTTCAACGCGGTATCCTGGCCCGGGCCGATCGCAACTTGCTCTACGTGGACGAAGTCAACTTGTTGGCTGACGAAATTGTGGACTCGATCCTCGACGCCGCCGCGCAAGGCCAATACACGCTCCGACGCGGCCCGTTCGCGGCCACCTATCGTGCCCGCTTTGCCCTGATTGGCTCGATGAACCCGGAAGAAGGCCGCCTGCGCCCGCAAATTCTTGATCGCTTCGGCCTGCGCCTGATCGTGCGCGGCCTGACCGACCCGGCCGAGCGTTTGGAAGCGTACCGCCGGGTGCGGGCCTATCTCACCAACCCGCGAGCGATGGTAGCCGCTTACGAAGAGCAAACGCTTATCGCCCAAAATGAAATTCAATCGGCCCGCGAACTTCTGCCAACGGTGAAGCTTACGCCCGAAGCCGAAAACGCCGGATTGGAGTTGGTGCGCCGGATGAAGATCGACTCGCTCCGGGCCGAGATCACGCTCTTCGAGTCCGCCCGCGCCTACGCCGCCGCTGACTCTCGCCCCGAAGCCACCGCCGCCGATGTGCGCGCCGTCGCTTCCATGTCGCTTCGCCTGCGCCGCTCGCAGTTCATGGAAACATATTTTGAGGAACACCGGAGCGAAGAGGCGGAAATCCAGTCCGTCGTCGACGCCGTTATCCCTGAGAGCACGTAAGGAGAAGAGAGACTGAGAGAAAAGAGTAACGAGTCGCTCCTCTCTCTTCTCTTTTCTCTCCTCTCTCTCCTTCATACCCGCTCGCCCCATGCTCAAACAACCGGCTTTTATAAAGTATCTCCCCCTTGCCCTGGTCTGGCTTGGCTACTTTTCGCCGTGGGTGTGGCCGGTGCCGGCCGCTTTGCGTCTGTCCGGCTACGATCTCGTCGAGTGGCTCACCTTCGCCCAAAGCGTCCGTGATGGCACGTATCCCATCACCCGTGTAGACATGCTCTGGCCGCTAGTGGGCATCGCTCTGCTCACGGCTCTGACGATAAGAATTGAACCGCGAAAGCCTCAGACCCTAAGGGTCTCAGAGACCCTTAGGGTCTTTCGCGTCTTCGCGGTGAAAAACTGGCTTCAGTTAGCATTATCCCTCTTCGCCGCCTTTCTCATCCTCCCCGGCTATCCCTTCATCCTCACCGCTCACACCGACCCCGAACTGCGCCCGCAATTGATCGCCGGACTTGTCACCGGGCTGGCCGTGTTACTCGCCGCCGCTTTGGCCGCTTACCGTCCCAACCTCGCCGGGTGGATCAGCCTCGCGCTCTCGCTGACTGCCCTCGCCGCCACCTTCCGCGCCTACGCCCTCGCCCGCCAGCCCATCGCCGACATTTTCACCAAACCTGCGCCGGTTGGCTATGGTTTCATACTCACCATCACCGGATTCGGCTGGCTGGCCGCCCAATGCTTGACCCGCCTCTGGCAGGATGGTAGAATGCCAGTCAAGTGAAATTAATTGTTCATCAACTGCATGGGTAAAGACGAATTATCACTAGCCATACAGGAAGGGCTGTCGACGCGCAAAATAGCTAATAAGTTTTCATGCAGTCAAACCACGGTAAGATACTGGTTGAAGAAGCATGGCCTGACACAAGAGAAACAAAAGAAACCATCAAAGCATTGTTTGTTTTGTGAAAAGCCTCTTGAAGAAAGAAATAAGCGCAACAACCAATATTGCAACAAGCGCTGTCAGGCTGAGTTTGCTCATCAAAGATATATAGAGCTATGGCTTGCTGGCAGAATATCCGGAAATCATAAAAGCAAGAGGCCAAACGTATCTACTCATGTGAGACGGTGGTGTTTAGAACGTGCAGGCTACAAATGTGAAGAGTGCGGCTGGGATCGGGTCAATCCATTTACAGGCAAGAAGCCACTAGCTATACATCACATTGATGGAAATGCAAAGAACACACGGCCTAGCAATCTAAAAGTTCTTTGCCCCGCCTGTCATAGTTTGACTGAAAACTATGGTAGCTTGAACAAGGGACGCGGACGAGAAGGTCGTTACAAGCGGGTGTGGCGCAACGGTAGCGCAGAATCTTCCCAAGATTAAGGTTGTGGGTTCGAATCCCATCACCCGCTCACACAAAAAGGGTCGCCAATAAAACGGCGGCCCTTTTGATTCTGTTATACTAACCCACCATGCGTCTCCTCCGCCATCCACTCTTCCTCGCCGTGGCCCTCAGCCATTTCACAGTGGATATCCTCAACGGCCAGATGGGCATTCTGCTGGCGGTGCTCAGCACGCCGTTGGGGCTGACCAACCAGAACATCGGCCTCATTGCCACAATCTATGCCCTGTTCGGCGCGCTTGCCCAACCCGTCTTCGGCTGGCTCTCGGATCGCCACGGCGGGCGCTGGACAACAGCGGGCGGCGTGTTGTGGATGGCGGCCTGCTTCTCGTTTGTCGCCCTCGCCCCCGGCAACTGGGCCATCTTCTTTTTGGTGATCGGCGCGCTCGGCTCGGCGGCGTTTCACCCGCCCGGCGCTAACAGCGCAACGCAAGTGGGGCATGTGCACATGGCCGGTCGGGCCGCAACGGCGGCTTCCCTGTTCTTCCTCTTCGGCCAGGGCGGGCTGTCGCTCGGCCCGGCCATCGGCGGCTTCACCCTGGATCATCTTGGCCGACCTGGATTGCTCATCGTCACTATCCTAACCGTTCCGGTCGGACTCTTCGCCGCTTACCAACTGCGAGCCGCCTCCGCGCCCCGCCCCGCCGCCACGCCCAACCAGAAGACCGCCGGGGCAACCGCCCCTCAAACATCAACCACTATTCTCGCCATCATCATGATCGTAGCCGGGTTACGGGTGTGGGGCCAGATGGTGATGACGACCTTCGCCCCGAAATTCTTTCACGATCTCGGCGTGTCGCCGACGATTTACGGGGCCATCGTCGCCCTGTTCATGGGCGGCTCGGCCATTGGCGGCGTCATCGGCGGGGTAATGGCCGACCGCTGGGGCCAGCGGCGAATGATCGTGTTGACGCTCGCCCTGAGCATCCTGCCTTTCTACTTCCTGCCGCTGGCGAGCGGCGGTTGGCTTTATCTGGTGGCGACCGTCGCCGGCCTGCTCAACGGCGCGCCGCACAGCATTTTGGTGACGATGGCCCAACGCGCCATGCCGGGCCGGGGCGGCCTGGCCTCAGGCGTGATTCTCGGCTCCATGTTCGCCGTCGGCGCGCTCGGCACTTACCTCAGCGGCCTGGCCGCCGACAACATCGGCCTGGCCCAGACCTTGCAAGGCAATGCGCTCATTGCGCTGATTGCCACCCTCGTCAGCCTGACATTGTGGTTGGAGCGCGGCGCGTTGCCCAAGACTGCGGCCCAAATTGGGGATTAGAAGAGCGTCCTGTAATACTGCTGTAACAATTCATCATTACCCTCTCCTGTATGTTCCCTGTCATCCAACGTCAATCACCGCCGCCAGAGGCCTTTCGCCTGCCCGACGTTGAAGGACGCGAATACCTGCCTGCCGCCTACCGCTCCATCGACCCGGCGACGCGCGGAGCCGTTGCCGAAGCCCGTCCCCGCAACATCTTCATAGAAGTCACCAACCACTGCAACCTGTTGTGCGAAACCTGCCCCCGCACCTTCAATACTTACGAAGAGCCAAAGACTCTGGCCTGGGAAACTTTTTTGCGCATCGTAGAGCAGTTTCCCGATATGGAACGGGCCGTATTGCACGGCATCGGCGAGCCGTTGATTAACAAAGAGTTGCCGTGCATCATTGCCCACCTCAAAGCGCGGAATGTCTACGTCCTTTTCAACACCAATGCCACCTTGCTCAACGACGAGTGGGCACACAAACTCATCGAGTCGGGTCTTGACGAGTTGCGCGTCTCGATTGACGGGGCAGACGCCAAAACGTATGCCCTCATTCGCGGCGCGCCCCTCTTCCACAAAGTCGTGAGCAACCTCAAACGCTTTATCGAAATTCAATCGGAATTGGGCGCGGCCAGACCCCGGCCTTCCCTGTGGATGACGGGCATGAAGGAGAACATCGGTGAGTTGCCGGACGTGATCCGTCTGGCCGCCCGCATAGGTGTCCCTGAAGTCTATCTGCAACGCCTGACGTACTACGCCGGGGAAGCCGGCGCGCCAGGAATGATGAACGAGGGCCATGCCCTGTTCGGCAGTTTTGATGCTGAAGTGGAGCGCATCATCGGCGAGAGCGAGGCGCTGGCCGGAGATTTGGGCGTAGCGCTTCGCGCCGCCGGAGCTACCACTGCCAAACATAGTGTGGCCGGCGACCCTGTCCTCCGTCCCTGGTCGGCCTGCATGCGCCCGTGGACGACTGCTTACATCACTGCCAACGGCAATGCCCTGCCCTGTTGCATTTCGCCTTTTGCCACGACCAACTACGAGAGCCTCAAACTAGGCAACATTTTGGAGCAACCTTTCGATCAGGTGTGGAACGATGAGCGCTACCAGCAATGGCGCACGCAACTGTTAAGCAACGCGCCGCACCCGGCCTGCGCCGGCTGTGGCGTGCACTGGAGTCTGTGACGCTCTATGCCACTGCCTGTTCC
Source organism: uncultured Anaerolineales bacterium (assembly GCA_964431175.1). Taxonomy (GTDB): domain Bacteria; phylum Chloroflexota; class Anaerolineae; order Anaerolineales; family VGOW01; genus VGOW01. Next base: position 23,114 of record CAYSIV010000027.1, on the reverse strand, counting down.
CGACTCTCAAACTGCCGCCTCACGGTGGAAGCTATGGATTTACACCAACTACGATTGCAACCTCAAATGCTCATATTGTGTTGCCAAATCCAGCCCCAATGCGCCGCGCCGGGCCGTGGGCCTGGCGAACGTCAGGCAATTGGTGGATGAGGCCGTCGGCCTCAACTTCAGCCACATCTTCTTCACTGGCGGCGAACCCTTCCTACTGCCGGATATTTACGAGATGCTGGCCTACTCGTCGGCGCGTGTCATCACCTCAGTCCTGACCAACGGCATGCTCCTGCGCGGGGCGCGGCTGGACAAATTAGGCGCGATCAACAATGAAAATTTGATCGTCCAAGTGAGTCTCGACGGCGGGCGGGCGGAAGACCATGACCCGTATCGGGGCGCGGGAACATGGGCCAAAACGGTTGACGGCATCAAGTTACTGCAGGAGCGCGGTTTCCGAGTCCGCATCGGCAGCACCGAGACCCCGGCCAACTCGGCTCACCTGCACGAAATTTGCGAATTCCATCGCTCACTCGACATCCCCGATGAAGATCACTTCATTCGACCGCTGGCCAAACGCGGTTATTCCAAAGAAGGCCTGGAGCTTGGCATGGACAACCTGTTGCCGGAAATCACCGTTAACCTCGACGGCGTTTTCTGGCATCCGTTATCTACCGATGCCGACATGCAGGTGAGCAAGAAGATTTTCCCGCTGGCAACCGCTGTCCAGCGCGTGCAAACCCAGCTCGACGAAATTGCCCGTACCGGGGCCGCACCCTTGATGACCTTTACCTGAGGCTGATACGATTGCTCCCGTGCGGAGCCATTGCCCTGAGTTCGTAAAAATATAACTTCCGCCAAATGGAGAAGGATATGATCCAAGCCTATGTTTTGATTGAAGCCGAGCCTACCCGCGTGCAAGACCTGCTCAAAGAATTGCCGAATATAGAGCTTGAAGGTTCGGTGATCAAGCAGGTGCACGCCGTCACTGGCCGTTACGACCTTATCGCCTTCGTCGAAAGCCCCGACCTGCAACAACTGGGCCGTTGAATTACCGAAGGCATCGCGGGCGCCGTGGGCGTCCGAAAAACTGAAGCACTGCTGGTGGTGTGGTAAACTGCATCAGCGCCCGAGGCCCGCTTGCGCGGGCTTTGTGTTTGAGCGCTACAACTTGAGTCAACGGGCGATCTATACTTGCCAGATTAAGCATCCATGATCTCTCGCTCTGCCGCTCCCATCATCGTTGTTGCCCTCCTGCTTACCGCCTGTCGCTCAGTCACACCCTCCCCTGCTCCCCCTCCCCCGGCTCCCACTCAAGACACCACGACTATCAACCTCGACCCCGATACCCAAGCCCTCATCGCCTCCGCCGAGCGCGTCGCCTTCATCCTCCCATTTTCGCATTGGGACACCGACTGGCACGAAAATTTCGCCAATTACTCCAAGCGCAGTGACGGCAACATCCTCGCCGCCATTCAACTCGCTCAACAAGAGTCGCGCTTTCGTTACACCTTCGAACAAGTCCTCTTTGTCCAGCACTTCTGGGAGAACTACCCCGATCAACACGACACCCTGAAACACTTCGTCCAAAACCGTCAGTTTACATTCGCCTGGGCGGGGATTACGCAACCTGAAACCAGCCTGGTTGCCCCGGCGACCCAGGTTCGCAACCTCCAACTCGGCCAGCAATGGATCGCCGAAACCTTCGGCCCCGAATTCATTCCTCACTCCGCCTGGCAGTCTGACGCCTTCGGTAACTCTGCCGCCCTACCGGCCTTCCTGGCCGCCAGCGACATCCCTTACCTCTTCATCGGACGCTGGCAACACCGGTGCGACCCCGACTTCCAGGATTGCACGCCGCTCCCGCACATTTTCTATTGGCAATCGCCCGCCGCCGACTCGAAAGTCCTCGTCACCTATCTCTCTTACCCCAGCGCCTGGGATTCCATTCACAAACTCACAGACGAGGACAAACAAGTCCAGGCCCTCCGCAAATATGTCGACGAGCAATTCGCCCGCACCGACTCCAGATTCGCCTTCATTCCGATGGGCAGTGACTTCATCGATCCGCTCCCCAACGTCGTCTCGCTCGTCGACCGCTGGAATGCCGCCGACGCTAAAACCAAACTCGTCATTGCCGATCCGGCCACCGCCTTCAAATACATCGAAACTCAAACCATTCCGACGGTCACTGTTGACCTCAACCCTATCTGGCAAGCCTTTTACGCCACACGCCCCTTCGCCAAAATCGCTGACAAAGAATCGGACTACTATCTCACCGCTAACGATAAGTTTTCATCAATCCTGGGCACGCCAGCCTCCAGCGCCTGGAATCTCGCCGCCATTAGCGCCCATTACGACAACATCGGCGCGGTCAGTTACGACCGCGTCTGGGATGACACCCAACGCCCGCGCTTCGAGAATACACTCAGAACATCTGCTGATGACCTCGCCGCGACCCTTTCGACGATTGCCTCCGGCGTCGAGTCGCCTCTCATCGTCTTCAATCCCTCTTCGTGGGACCGTAGCGAAGTATTAGAGATCACGGTCCCGCCCGACATCCGGGGAATTCCGGTCGGGCAACCGCTCACTGAAACCACCCGGGCGATTCTGGTAGATGCCGTCCCCGGCATCGGTTGGGCCGCCATTGCCTCAACCACCCAACAGCCTGACAACCCGGCAACCATCTCTCAAACCGGTAACCGCATCACCCTCGCCAACGGTCTCGTCTCTGTCACCCTCGACTCACAGCATGGCGGCGCAATCTCCGATCTTGCGGCTTCCCAAACGTCTCTAATTTCCAATCTCTCCGACAACCTCACGTTCTGGCAAGACTCCGGCGATGTCTACGGGGCATTCTTCGGTGAGGCGCTTGGCCGCGAATCGGACGCTACCGCTCAAATCGAAATTCTGGTCGAAGGGCCGTTGCTCGCTCGCGCCCGAATCACTTTTGCCCTCGACGGCCAGCCCGTTGCCAAAACCATCACCCTGCGCGCGGACTCGCCGCTGGTCGAAGTCGAACTCACCTTTGCCGTCAATCAAAACACCTCGGCGATCATTCACACCCATACCAATCTCAATACCACCTCCCGCGCCGACGATCTCGGCTTTATGTCCCTGACTCACGAGATGGACAACAGCCCGATCACTCCCGGCGACGTCACCTACCGCCGCAAAATTTTCTATCCAATTACCTATTTCAGTGATGTTTCTGACAACGCGGGCGGCCTCGCCCTCATCACTCACGGGCTTCAAGGTCTGGGCGGGGCCGGTGACCTTAACCTCCTCCTCGTCCGCGACGCCCGCGAAGATCGCGAAGGCGTCACCGACGCCGAAGCCCATACGTTTCATTACGCCTATCTGCCTCACACCGGGGCGCTTGCCGACCTGCCCCAACATGCCTACGCTTTCAACCAGCCCCTCATCCCGGTTATAAAGTTTAATTCGCAAATCGCTGTCCAACTTCCTTTCACGACCCCCCGCCAATTTCCGGTATCGCCGTCAATTCCCTTTTTTTCCTCCTCACCCTCATTCCCTTCTTCTCGTACCATCCTCTCTGCCGATAGCGCCCTCGTCCTCGATCTCTATCGCCTCGGGCAACAGTTAAATGCAGTGGTCGTAGACTACGATCCTGACGACGCTTCTGCAACAATCAAAGTTGGCGATCAAACCATCTACCTTCCCGCCGCGCCGCTCACCCACGTACCCGTCGAATTAGAGCAAAACTAGAAATCGTCGCTCGCAAGATTTCCGTAACACTTTCAAATTAGGATGATCCAAGATGCCGCCCTCGCCCTGGAAGACGCTCACGTCTCGCGAAGTCTACAAAAACAAATGGATGCGGTTGCGTGAAGACATCGCCGAAATGCCTGACGGCAAGACGACGATTTATGGGGTGGTAGAGTGCGCCGAGTGCGTCGGGGTTCTGCCGTTCGTGGACGATCAGCAGGTGGTGATGGTGCGCCAATACCGCTACGTGTACGGTGAAGATCATCGCTGGGAAATGCCCACTGGCGGCGTCCACCCCGGCGAGACGGTGAGAGAGGCCGCCCGCCGCGAATTGTGCGAAGAGGCCGGCTACGATGCGTTGGAACTTCAACACCTCAGCACCTACTTCACTAGCAAGTCCATCATACGCGAGATCGGGCACCTGTTTATAGGCCGCAACTTGACTCGCGTCTTGGCTGTGCCCGATGAAACCGAGTTTCTTGAAATCGCCGTTATCCCTTTTGCCGATGTGCTGAAGATGGTCAATGCCAGCGAGATTCGTGACAGCATGACGGTCATCGCTGTCCTGCACGCGGCCCGATTGCTCAACTGTCAATAAGGCGAATCTTTTCTCTCCCCGGCGGCGTCTAATCGAAGGCAATCTCAACCTACCTGATCACAGGAGAAATCATGAACTCAACTTCTTCGCTCCAGCAACGGCTCTCTGGTCTCGAAGCCTGGATTCAAAAAGCGGCCCTGGTCATCGGACGGGTGGCCCTGGCCTACTTATTCTTCACTCAACTCTGGTGGAAGGTTCCACCCAGCTTCGGCTGTCCAACAGACTTCAAAGTAACCACTGCCGACACAGGCGGCAAACTCAAACGCACCAGCGGTTTGTGCGACTGGATCGGTGTTGAGGCGGCGTGGTCCACCCGGCCGCACCCAGTCTTTGTCGCCAATCTGGACAATAAAGGCGCACCGGAAATTTCAATTGACATCGGCTTCCTGGCCGCTGCCAACGGCGTCTTCCTCAACAACTTCGCCATCCCCAACATTCGCTGGTTTGGCTACGCCGTTTGGGGTATGGAAGCCTTTATTTTCGTCAGCCTGTTCTTCGGGTTGTTCAGCCGCCTCGGCGGGCTGGTCGGCATCGCCCAATCGGCGCAACTGATGATCGGCCTGGCCGGGATTAGCAATCCCAACGAATGGGAATGGACTTACCATTTGATGGTAGTGCTGTCGCTGCTGGCATTGGCTTACGCGCCGGGCCGAGTGTTCGGCCTCGACAGCCTCATCCGCCCCCGGCTGATGGTTGCCGCCGAAAAAGGCAATAAGCTGGCCTCGGCCCTGGTTTGGCTCACCTAAACTCAGCCCCATGACTCGCCAGGCATTCTTGCTCATTCTAATGGGCGCGGCCTCTTGGGTGGCCTACATCGCCGTCAATGGCCTCGGTGATTTGCGAAAGAACACCATTGGCTTCGAGATCATCTACCTCGCCGCTTTTGCTCTCTATCTGGCTGCCGCCGCTCTTCTAATAAAAGGTGAGTCATCCCGTCTGGCGCTGGTCGTCGTCATTGGCTTCGCCATCCTCTTCCGCCTCGTTCTACTCCCCACCCGGCCCACCCTCTCAGACGATATGTATCGCTATGTCTGGGATGGGCGAGTGCAGGCCCACGGCCTCAGCCCCTATCGTTATCCGCCAAATGCCGCCGAGCTTGCTAATCTGCGTCAGGGCGACACCACTATCTGGCGGTATATCAACCGCAGGCCAGTGGTCACAGTCTATCCGCCGGGCGCGCAAATGGCTTACGCTCTAATCTGGCGCATTGTTGGCGACAGCACGACCGGATTCAAGGCCGCTTTCGCGCTGGCCGAGTTGGTTGGCGCCTGGCTTCTCCTTCAGCTGCTCAAGGCGTTCGGCCTGCCGCCCCAACGACTCGTCATTTACTTGTGGAGTCCTCTCCTTGTGTTTGAAGTGGCCCACGCCGGGCATGTGGATGGCTTGATGTTACCGGCGCTGATCCTGGCCTTTTGGGCGCGGGTCAAGAATCGCCCCTGGTTGTTGGGAGCCGCCCTGGGCGCGGCAACGTTGATCAAACTCTTCCCCATTATTTTGCTCCTGGCTCTGTTGCCGGTTGAATCAACTGGAAGTCTGCCCATCAAACTGCGCCCCGCGCTCAAAACCCTTGCCGCGTTCCTGGCAGTAATGGTTCTTGGCTACGCGCTCTATAGTTTTGGTTCAGCCAGCGCCCTGGGCTTTTTGCCAAATTACTTCGGCGAGAATTTCAACATGGGGCTGGCCCGCTTCATCTTCGACCTTGCTAAAGCCAACCACTGGCCTGCCTCAACGGTCGCCAACCTCGTCACTTTCGGCGGGCTGGCCGGGTTGAGTCTGCTATTCCTCTTCAAACCGGCGGCCTCCCCTCGCGAGTCGCTGACCCGGTGCGCCTGGCTGATGGGCTGGTTTACGATCACCACCCAGAATCTATTTCCGTGGTATCTGTTGTGGTTGTTGCCGTTAATCGTTCTATTTGTGGAGCCGGGTAACTTGTTGGGCTTCAAGCTTGCGCCGATGACGGCCTGGCTCGTGTTCAGCGGCGCGGTGACCTTCTCCTACCTATTCTTCCTTAAGTGGCGTATCATTCCCTGGGCGCAGGCCGCCGAGTATTGGCCGCTATATGGGATATTGCTCGCCTCGGCAGCTTGGAACCAGGCTCCTATCGCCCTGCAAAGCCGATTGCGCCTGCGAAGGTTGCCGACACTGTGAGGCATGAGGCAGAGGTTGCCATGTTCAAATTATTCAACCGCCAAACCGATTTCAAAACCGTCACCGCCGGGCTTGGACAATATGGTATTACGGACGCTGTTAAGGAGGGCTTTACCAACTGGCTAAGGAGCGCGCCCGACCGCGAACTGTTTCACGTCAACCCGCGTTACCTGGCCGAGAAACTGAAGATCGACGAGCGTGCGACGCTGAAGTTGCTGGTGGCCGCCCTCTATGAAGGCGTTGTCACTTTGCACTGGGACGTGCGGTGCCCGGCCTGCGGTATGTTGAACAACAATGACAGCCTCGACGACCTGCAACACAACATGCAATGCTCGATGTGCCACACCCGGTTCGCGCCCCATCTGGACGACGAAGTGCGCGTCACCTTCACCTTGCATCATCGCTTGCGCCAATTGCCGCCAGCGGCCAACGATAAAGCATTCCGCGAGGAAATTGATTCTCGTTACGGCCCTACTCAGGGCCAAAGTCTGTTGCTGTTGCCCGACTTCCAGAAGTTATTCCCCCAAGAGCGCCTCCTGCCCGACGAGAGTCTGGAAGTGGCTCGCGCCGCCCTCATCTTCACGGATTTGGCCGGCTCAACCGCCCTCTACGCCGCGCGCGGCGACCCGCGCGCTTACCATCTGGTGCGCCTGCACTTTGACGAGCTTTTCGCCGTAGCCGACCGGCATGGCGGCACGGTAGTGAAGAGCATCGGCGATGCCATTATGGCCGCCTTTCAGACTCCGGCTGAAGCCCTGCGCGCCGCCCTCGATATGCAAGCCGCTATCGACGCCTTGAACAAGCGCGAACGGCTGACCCGTGAGGAAGCGCTGATCCTCAAAGTGGGTTTGCACAGCGGCCCTTGCCTCAGCGTCACCCTCAACGACCGCCCCGACTACTTCGGCACCACCGTCAATGTTGCGGCCCGGGTGCAGGGCCTCTCCCGGGGCGGCGATGTGGTGTTCACCGATGCCATCCGCAATGACCCGGAAGCGCAAGCGGTGCTAAACGGCCAAACGCTGGAGAGCGACCGCGCCTTACTCAAAGGCATCGAGGGTGAGTTGTTCGTGCATCGCTTGCATCTGATCACCCCTGAGGAGGGCTATGAGCAACTCAATTCAACTTCGTGAGGGTGTGCACCGCGCCTATTCAACCGTGGCCCGGTCACCTGACGCCGACCATCCTTTTCAAGTCGGCGCACTGTTTGCCGAAAAGTTGGGCTACCCCAAAGACTTGCTCGACGATTTGCCCGCCACTGCCACCGAGGCCTTCACCGGGGTGTCCAATGTCTCCATCTTTGCCAACCTTCCACCCGGCGCAATCGTGCTCGATCTGGGATGCGGCGCGGGGCTGGACTCGTTAATCGCCGCCCGCCGGGTCGAGCCGGAAGGCCGCGTCATCGGTATTGATTTCAGCCAGGCAATGCTCGACCGCGCCCGCCAGTCTGCCGCCGAGGCCGGGATCGCCAACGTCGAGTTTAGGCAGGCCGACGCCGAAACGATCCCTCTGGAAGACGGTTCCATCGACGTGGCGCTGGTCAACGGCATCTTCAATTTAAATCCGGCCCGCGCCGAAATTTTTCGCCAGTTGGCCCGGGTTCTGCGGCCCGGCGGCCAGGTGTTCTCTGCGGAAATAATCTTGCGCGAGCCACTCCCGCCCGAAGAGCAAGCCAGCGAAACAAATTGGTTTGCCTGAATTGCCGGCGCCAAAGAAGGCGTTGCCTTCCTGGAAGAATTCCGATCAGCCGGGTTCAGCGAAGTGACGATGCTGTGCACCCTGCGTAACGCCCGTACCAAAAACGAGCGGGTGCTGGCCGCCGAAGTCTGGGCGCGGCGATAAACGCGCCGCGTAAGACTTTCGTTAGCAATTGCGGCGAGACTCTTGTAGGGCTTAAGCAGTTGAAAGGTGTCATTCCGAGCGAAGCGAGGAATCTCTAGGCCAACCGTAGAGATTCCTCGCGGCAAAAAACGCCGCTCGGAATGACATTTCAGGACAAATGCGTAACTCCTATCTTGAATGCGCCAAACCGTTATCGCCCTGTATACAATGTCATCTTTACCTTCTCCTTTGACGATCGGCGTTTCGCGCCGCTCGCCAAGCGCCCTCTCACGCCCGGCTGCTCTTGCTCTCACCTCCATCGCCTCCGTCGTTGTCTACACCTTTGGCCTGGTTCTACCCTATAGCGTATTTGCCCTTCAACTCAAGCCGCTCGCCAACATCGCCAAGCTTACGCGCAATAATCCTGCCGCTCAGGCCGGGTTCGTGCTGACATTTGCTTTGCTGTCCGGCCTATACTATCTTGCCTGGCGGCTGTGCCGCCCCACATCCGGCCGCTCACCGTCGCGCCTTATGTGGCCCACGCTCATGACCGCCCTGCTCGCCATCAATCTGGTGGTGATCTGGCTTTACCCTATCGGCGCGGCAGATATTTTTGACAACATTGTGCGCGGGCGTATTTCGGCAAAATACGGCGGCAACCCGTTCTACAACGTCCCCAAAGAGTATGCCCAGGATCGCTTTTATCCGTATATCGCCTGGCGCGTGACTCCCTCGGCCTACGGGCCATTATGGGAATTGCTGGCCGCCGGAACCAGCCGCCTGGCCGGCGACGACAAGCTGGCCAACGTGCTAGGCTTCAAATTGCTTAACCTGGTTTTCTATTTTGGCTGTGTGATTCTCATCGCCCGCATCCTCAATCGCCATGCGCCAGAGCGCGCCTTGCAGGGCGTGTGCCTGTTTGCCCTCAATCCGCTTGTCATCTACGAAACAGCCGGCAATGGTCACAACGACATCGTCATGGCCTTCTTTATTTTGCTGGGCCTGTTTGCGTTGCTGAATCGGCGCTTCACCCTGGGAGCGCTGGCATTGACTGCCGGGGCGCTCATCAAATTCATCCCGCTTCTGCTGTTGCCGGCTGCCCTGGCCCTTGGTTTGAGGGCACAGCCGGCGCTCAAACATCGGCTGGCATTTCTGCTGGTCACCGCTTTGGCTGGCCTGGGTTTGGTGGCCGCCGCCTTCGCCCCGTTCTGGCGCGGCGGCGACATCCTGAACATCAAACGACGCCAAAGCATGTTCACGTCCTCGCTTCCGGCCGTCATTCAGACGCAACTGGAGGGGCCGCTCGGCCCCGAGCAAAGTCAGCAAATCGTTAGCCGGGCGGCGCTGGGTCTTACCGGGCTGGTGGCCGCCGCTGCCGCCTGGCGGACCTGGGTGGAAGAAGATTGGCTCTCGCCCCTCCGCGCTTCGACCTTTGTTCTGCTCTTCTATCTGCTCTTCACCTGTCTATGGTTCCAATCTTGGTACACGCTTTGGCCGCTGGCCCTGGCCGCCCTCCTGCCTGAGGGCGAAACGAGCCGCATCGCCGTCCTGCTCTCCTACGCCGCATTGTGGAAAGCCATCGTCTTCGATTTCTTTCTCTATCGCGGCGGCCCGCTCCCGCCCCGGGCCTGGCGCGAAACTCTGCTCGGGCCGATAACGTTGGGCCTGGCCTGGTTCTACGGAGTCTACGCCCTGATCCGCAAATTCAAAATCCCAAAATCTGAAATCATAAATTCATGAATGCCTTACTCGTCGTTGCCAAACGCCCGGCCCCCGGCCAGACCAAAACTCGCCTCACCCCGCCGTTTACGCCAGATGAAGCCGCGCAACTCTACGAACGCTTCCTGCTCGATACGCTTGACCTGATGCGTGGCGTGAAGGAGGCAAAGCCAATCCTGTCCTACCTGCCCGAAGACGCCGACGATTATTTTCGCCGCCTGGCGCCGGATTTTGATCTGATCCAACAACAAGGCGATGATCTCGGCGAACGATTGGACAACGCTCTTACGCACTGTCTGACCCACGGATTTGACCGGGCCGTGATCATGGATAGCGACAGCCCCACCCTGCCCGCCGAGTTTTTGTCCCGGGCCTTCACTGCCCTGGAGGCCGCCGATGTCGTCCTCGGCCCGTGCGACGATGGCGGCTACTATCTGATTGGCCTCAAGCGCCCCGCCCCGCGACTCCTGCGCGAAGTGCGGATGAGCACGCCCGATGTTGCCCGCGACACGCTGGCCCTCGCCGCCGAGGAAGGTTTAGCCGTCTCACAATTGCCAACGTGGTACGACGTGGACACCGCCGCCGAACTGGATCGGCTGGGGGCTGAACTCGCAACCCTGCCCGCACACCGGGCGAAGCACACTTGCGCGTTTCTGGCAACGCATTTGCAGCGCGATTTGGCCGCTTCGCGTCGCGCTACAAGCAAGAATTTCCAAACGCCCGCCGTAAGGTTTTGGACGCCTGCCGCGTCTAAAGCTCCAAAGGAATAGCTTCTTATGAAACTTCCATCATCACTCAAAGACCCTCAAACGCCCCTCTTCTGGCTCACGCTGTTGCGAATCATGGCCGGCCTGGTGTTCCTCACCACCTGGGCCAGCAATCTCTCCAAAGGGTTTTACACTCCCGACGGTTTGCAAAACTTCTTCACCAACGTCTTCCCACAATCCGACAATCCGTTGACGTGGTACGCGGCCTTCATCAACAACGTCATCCTGCCGGTTCGCGCCATCTTCGCCCCGTTCCAACTGGTGGCTGAACTGCTCTTGGGGCTGGCGTTGCTGATTGGCTTCTTCACCCCGCTCTTCAGTCTGGCCGGCATCTTCTTTCTCATCAACACCTTTCTCGCCACTTACGGCCACGACTGGCCGTGGGCCTATTTGATGCCTATCGGCATTCTCGGCGTGTGCTTGCTGACGCGCACTGGCCGCAGTTTGGGCGTGGACGCCTACTTGCTCAAACGCTTTGGCGAGCCCAAATGGCCGTTGTGGTAATCTGAATTTGGAGGAGCGAGGCACGCCCACGTGCCGAGCTGTGCCGCATCTGGGGATGCTGGCTCCGCCTGTAAGCCGCTGACTTTTATGCCACCCTGGCTCACCTCAGAAATCATTTCCCTGCTCCTCAACGGGTTGGCCGTCACCATCGCCCTCACCCTCATCACCTCTGCCGCCGCGTTGATGTTGGGCTTGAGTGTGGGCTGGCTGAAAATTTCGGCCTCGCCCGTGGCGCGCGGTCTGGGGACGATTTACGTCGAAGTCTTCCGCAACGTCCCCGCGCTCGTCGGCGTCATCTTTTGGGCCTACGCTTTGCCCAACGCCTTTGGCCCCGAAACAAGGCGGCTATTGTTCTTTAACAACAGCTTGATGAGTGGATTGAGCCAGTTCACCGGATTGGCGATTCCGTATTATGGGCTGGCGGCGGCTTTCGGCCTGACGCTCAACACCAGCGCCTACATCGCCGAACTCTTCCGCGCCGGGGTGGGCACCCTGGCCCGCGAACACTGGGAGGCAGCCCGCGCCCTGGGCGCTTCGCCCGTCAAGGCCTTCCGGCACATCCTTTTGCCGCACGGTCTGCGCGCCGCCTCGCCCGCCCTGATCACCCGGCTGATCCACAATATGAAGAACACGGCGCTGGCCTCATTCGTCGCCGTCCCTGAATTATTCAAGGCAATGCAAACATCCATCACTCGCTCTTTCTACGCGGTAGAATTATTACTACTAGTGTCAGTGTTGTATTGGTTGTTGTCATGGGTATTTGCCCGGATGTTGCGCCGCGTTCTGTTAGCGCCGCGAAAGGCTGAAAAAATCAGTTGACATCTTTCGACTTCATCCAGTCCATCCTCCCCAACCTCCTCTTCGGCTTTCCGGGCCAACGACCGGGCGGGCTGGTGTTGAGTCTCGTCCTCTCCGCGCTGGCGATTGGGTGCGGTTTCCTGCTGGCGCTAGTTGTCGGGGCCGGGCGGGCTTCGTTGTCATCGGCGGTTGCCCGGCAAGCGGCGGCGGTTTATGTTGGAGTCTTTCGAGGCCTGCCGCTGGTGTTACTGCTTCTGCTCATCCATCAAGTGATCGGCGGCAGGCGTTTCGGGCTGGATTTCAGCCCGCTGACTTCGACCTTGATCGCGCTTACGCTCTACACTTCGGCCTATCAGGCCGAGATTGTGCGTGCCGGGTTGCTGGCCGTGCCGCCGACGCTGATCGACTCGGCCCGGCTGATGGGCGCGAACCGCTGGCAAATTTTCTTTTTCGTCCGCTTGGGTTACGCCTTGCAGGCCATGATCCCGGCCTTCACCGGGCAAGCCATCTCGCTGTTCAAGGACTCATCGGTGGTCGTCGTGTTGGGGGTGGGGGAATTGATGACGGTCGCTCGTTCGGCATTGGGAAGCGACGTTCGCAATTCGATCTACTGGATTCCTGTCTATCTCACCGTCGGGCTGATGTACGCCCTGGTGGCGCTGGCCGCTTCGCGCCTGGCCGCCCGTTGGGAGCGACGCGGGCGGCTGGCTGATCAATTGAGCACGCTGGCTAACTTATGATTGCATACCCATCGTAGGAGCGCGTTGTACGCGCGACGGGCCAAACCGGGTCGCGGTTGCAAACCGCTCCCGCGAATTTGTGATGGAAAGTAAGAGATCAAAGAGTCAGGTCGTCTATAGAAAAGTTACAACAACACTCACCACGGGAGAAGAAGGATGAAGTCGCGTAAAACTTTGATAGTAGCGTTGAGCTTGATGATGGTGTTGGCCGCCTGCCAATCGCTGGCTCAACCGGCCACACCTCAGTCCACGTTGGACAAGGTGAAGGCCGCCGGCCTGGTGCGGGTTGGCATCCGCTTTGATAACCCGCCGCTGAGTTACATTGACTCCGGCGGCAACTGGGTTGGCTTTGACGTTGACCTGGCGAACGACTTGGCCAAGCGACTCGGCCTGAAGATCGAACAGGTGAAAGTGGACGAGACGACGCGCATCAGTTTTTTGCAGGAGGGCAAAATTGACATGGCGGTGGCGAGCATGAACCACACCCGCAGTCGTGAAGACGCCGTTGACTTCAGCATCACTTATTTCTGGGACAGCCAGACATTTATGGTGCGTAAAGACAGCGGCATCGCCAAACTTGAAGATTTGTTCGGCAAGAAGGTGGCCCTCAACGCCGGAAGCTCGGCGGTGGATGCCTGGAAGAAATTCGTGGCCGAGCATGGCCGGCCGGCAACGGAGATCGTCGAGTTCACCGACAAAGTGGCGGCGGTTCAGGCCTTACGCGACGGCGCGGTGGACGGCTATGCCGAAGACGGCATCACCCTGTTGGCCCTTGCCGCAGGCGATCCCAATCTTGTGCTTCTGCCCGGCGGTATCAACCCGGTGCAGTTCGGCATTGGCCTGCCGGTGAACGACTCGGCCTGGCGCGACGCTGTGAATTACGCTTTGCAAGAAATGTGGAAAGATGGAGCGTACGCAACCATCTACGACAAGTGGCTTGGCCCGAACGCCGATGTGCAATTGCCGCTTGGCGGGCAAATGGAAATTTGGCCTTGAGTTTGAAATTGGAAATTGGAGATTGGAGATTGGAAGATTGCGATTCCAACTTCTAACTTCCAGCTTCCCCTAGCATGACCGCTCTCACCCTCACCCGCCTCTCTAAAGACTTCCCTTCGCGCAACGGGGCAGTGCCCGCCTTGCGCGAGTTGTCTTTGCGCGTCGAGGAGGGCGAGTTGGTGGCTCTCCTCGGCCCTTCGGGGTGTGGCAAGACGACGGCGCTTCGCCTGATCGCCGGACTACTCGATCCAACCTCCGGCGACATTGCCTTTGACGGCGAGTCGGTTCTGCGCGTGCCGCCCGAAAAGCGCGGGGCAGTGATGGTGTTTCAAGGGCATCTCCTCTTCCCGTTTATGTCTGTCGCCGAAAACGTGGCTTTCGGTCTGAAGATGCGGGGCGTTGGACGCGAGGAGACCCGGCGGCGCGTGGCTGAGGCGCTGGCGCTGGTGCAACTATCGGGCCTCGAGGGGCGCTGGGCTGACGAACTTTCCGGCGGGCAACGCCAGCGCGTGGCCCTGGCCCGGGCGCTGGTGGTGCGGCCCAAACTGCTTTTGCTCGACGAACCTCTCAGCAATCTCGATCCTGAACTGCGCGAAGAATTGCGAACCGAGATCACCCGCCTGCAAAAACAAGTGGGGATCACCACTCTGTTTGTCACTCACGATCAATCTGAGGCCGTGGCCGTGACCGACCGGGTAGCGCTGATGATGGAAGGGACAGTGATCCAAGTTGGCAGACCGCAAGACTTTTACGAGCGTCCGGCGGAAGCGCGAGTGGCGCGATTCTTTGGCGGGGCCAACATCTTTCCAGCGCGCAAGCGCGGCGACCTGATCGAAACGGATTGGGGCGTTCTTTCGATCAACGCCAGCCCGCTTCCCGATGGGCCGGTGCTGGCGACGATTCGGCCCGAGGCGATTCAGTTTGGGGCCAATGGCGCAAACTCTCTTACCGGGCAAGTGGCGCGGTGGACGTATCAGGGCGAGTCGGCGCGGTGCCGGGTGCTCGTCGGCGGCGTCCCCGTAGAAATCGTTTCGCCGCCTCATCTCGTTTGCCGTCCCGGCGAAACCATCACCCTGCACCTGCCGCGTGAGCGGATCTGGTTGATGCCATATGATCGCAGTTGAAATTCTCTATTTGATCGCCTCGATCCTGCTCGCCGGCTACGGCCTGAACAGCCTTTACCTGCTTTGGTTATATCATCGCGCCTCGACTCCGGTTGAGCCGCCGCCGCCGGAGGTTTGGCCTCGGGTTACAGTTCAGCTTCCCATCTTCAACGAACTGCACACGATTGAGCGGCTGATCGCCGCCATCGGCGCGCTCGACTATCCGCCAGACTTGCTTGAAGTGCAAGTGCTGGACGACTCGGCCGACGACACCACCGAGTTGGCGGCCTCGCTCGTCGCTCGCGCCCAAGCCAACGGCCTCAACATCGTCCACCTGCATCGCGCCAAACGCGACGGCTACAAAGCCGGGGCGCTGGCCGCCGGACTACAAAAAGCGCGCGGCGAGTTCATCTCCATCTTCGACGCCGACTTCGTGCCGCCGCCGGATTTCCTGCGCCGCGCCCTGCCCTGGTTCGCCGACTCGCGCGTGGGGTGTGTCCAGGCGCGCTGGACGCATCTCAATCGTAATTACTCACTGCTCACCCAGCTGCAAGCGCTCGGCGTGGACGGCCACTTTGTCGTCGAGCAAACGGCGCGGGCGCGAGGCGACTTGTTCCTTAACTTCAATGGCACCGGCGGCATCTGGCGGCGGGCCAGCATTGAAGACGCGGGCGGCTGGCAGGGCGACACTCTCACCGAAGATTTGGACTTGAGCTACCGGGCGCAACTCAAGGGCTGGCGTATCGAGTTCCTGCCAACCCTGTCCGTGCCCGGCGAGCTTCCGGCGCAAATGGCGGCCTACAAAAACCAGCAGGCGCGCTGGGCCAAAGGCAGTCTGCAAACGGCGCGCAAATTGCTCTGGCCGCTGTTGCGCTCGAACCAGCCTTTACGAATCAAACTCGAAGGCGCTCTGCATCTCACCGCCTATCTGGTGCATCCGCTGATTCTGTTGGTGATGATCTTGTCTCTGCCGATCAGCTTTTCAAACTCGCCGCTGTTGCACTGGGTTCCGCTTCTGATGATCTCGGCGGCCGGGCCGCCGCTGTTGTTTCTGGCCGCCGCCACGCCCGACGGCCCAAACTGGCCGGGGCGGTTGAAACTGATCCCCGGCCTGATCCTGTTGGGCATCGGCCTCTCGCTCAACAACAGCCGGGCCGCGCTGGTCGGGCTGTTCCTGCCGGGGCGAGGCGCGTTTCAGCGCACGCCAAAATTCGCGGTGCGCAATTCAGGCGAGCGCTGGGAGCTTAGCGGCTATGCCCTGAAACAGGATCGGTGGGTATGGGGCGAAGTGGCGGCTGGCTTGTTTGCCCTGTGGAGCATCTTACTCATCCAGGCCGAGGGGCGATGGGGTTTCGTCCCCTGGCTGGCCGTTTATATGTTAAGTTTTGGCTACGTGGCCGCGGTCACGCTGATTCAATCCGCCCGCCAACATGCTCAACAGCAACAGCGCGTAGACGGGCAAGTATTCCCAGCGCCGGACGAACTCCGTCTCGCGCAAGTTGAGCAGATCGAGATAGGTGAAATAAGAGAGGGCAACTGAGGCGGAGAAGTAGAGAACAGAGAGGGAGACAAGGAGAAGGGGAGAAAGGGAGAGGACTCCTTGTCGTCCTGTCTCCTTGTCTCCTTGTGTTTCAGGGATTGAGAAAACCAAGAGTGCGACCAGCGGCGCAAGATACCAGGGATTGACCGTTGGCGTGAGGAGCAAGTAGGCAAAGACGGGAATGATCCAGAGTTTGGCCGTCTCTGCTGTGGAAAACTTCGCGGAGCGGCTCCGCCAAAACACAATAACCAATACGACTAATAACAACCCGGCGCATATCATCTTTGCCAATTCAATTCCCGGCGTCCCGGCTGGCACAGCGCCTTCGGTGCGATAGCCGGTGAGCAAAACTTCCAGCCAGTGATACAAGCCGCCGTTGAAGTTCCACAACTGCAAATAGATTCGCGTTGCGCCAAAGAGGCCGGTTCCTGCCGAGAGGTCAGTCGTCAGCCCCCACCCTGCCCCTGAGTAGGCCGCCAACCCGACGAAGATCGTCAGCCCATAAATCGCCGTTCGCTTCCAGCCCCAGCGCGGAACAAGAATGGGAAGGAGTAAAACTGGAATCGGTTTGACGAGAGTGGCGAGGGCAAGCAGAAACGGAGGCGATAGACGATGGACGATGGACGGCAGATAGTCGTCTGTAGCCTGTCGCCCGTCGTCGGCCAATAACGCCGCCATCATCAACATCGTCATCAACGAATCAATGTGCGCGCCGTGCGCAAACTCAACGACGACGAGCGGGTTCCACAAGTAGACAAGCGCCCACGCGGGCTGGCGGCCCAGGCGGCGAAGCAGGATCATGATCAACAGGCCGGTGATCAGATCGAAGATCATTGCCGCAATTTGAAAGGCCGTCACCGATTCTGGCACGAGGCGGTAGATCACAGCAAAAGTGATTTGCGCGGCGGGCAAGTAGGGCGAGGCCATTTGCGGGTTGTTGACGAGGGGGCGGCCCGGCGTGGCGAGATCGTCAAGCGCGGGTGAGTCGACGCGATGCGCGTAAGGGTTGAGGCCCGCATTTTGGAGGTGGCCGTCCCAGAGATAACGATAGACGTCGTCGGAGAGGGTGGGTGGCGTGGTGAGGAGCGGGAGGCGGAAGAGAATGGCGAAGGTGAAGATGAGGACAGGGGTGCGGGGGAGCGGGGACGAAAGGGAGAGAATGAGGAGAGCGGCGAGGTAGAGGGCGAAGGCGGCAAAGTAGCGCAGGGCGTAATCGAGGAGCGACGGGCCGCGCAGAGGCGCTAAGGCTGGCACGCTCACCCAAATGGCAAGGCTGGCCAGGCCCAGGAGGGCGAGGGCTAAGAGCTGCAGAAAATAGTGGGAGCGGTTTATAACCGCGATGCGAGCTGGCATTTGGGCCTAATCGCGGGTGCAACCCGCTCCCACTTTTATGAGGACGCTTTGATGTCCAACCGCACCGGCTGTGGCCCGCTTCGCGCGAACCGCCAATAGACTCCAATCGCCGCGCCGAGGAAGGTGAACAGGGTGGCGGTGATGGACGACAGCGCCAGCGTAGGCAAACCGCTGAAGCCGTGGCCGATGTTGCACCCGCCGGCAAACGTCGCGCTCGCGCCCATGATCAGCCCGGCCAGCGTCAGGCGAACGGTGCTGGGCGCGTTCGGCACTTGCCATTTGAATTCGCGATATTGCAGGGCGGCAATGAGCGCGCCGAACGGCATCGAGGCGATCATGAAGCTTCCCCAGTTCAAGACGGCTGGCCCGTTGAACAAGGCCGATACCCAGGGCCCGGTCGCGCCGACCACGCCGATGCCGTAATGCCAGCCGGTCGGCCAGGCCACGAGCCAGGCCGCTGTGCCGATCAGTCCAAGCAAGAGTCCGCCTATTCGCCAATTCCAGCCGCCGAGATAATTTGAAGCGCGCCCGCGCCACAGCCAGGCGGCGGCGAGGAGCACCAGCGGGATCACGATGAGCCAGGGCGAGAGGTTGAGGAAGTTGGGAAGAGTGGCGGCGGCCCTGGAGTCAGGTTTTAATTCCGGGCCACGAATGGCGGCCAGCGGATCCCATGTTTCCACGATCCACTCGCCGACCGCGAAGCCAATCAGCGTGACCAGCGCGCCGAGGTTGCCGTTGCCCACCCGATACCAGACCGTGCTGGAGCAACCTTCGGCGAACGTCATCGCCACGCCGAAGACGAAGCCGCCGAGGATGTTGGCCACGACAAAGAACGGCACGACGTTCACGCTCACCCCGCCCAGGCCGAACTGAGCCAGCGCGTACAGCCCGACCATTTGAATGACGATAGCCAATAGAATCATTCGCAGGAGGGTGAAGTCTTTTTGCAGGAGCGCGGTGCGGTAGGCCGAGTTGAAGCACAGCCGTGTGCGTTGCATCACGTAGCCGAGTGGCAGGCCGACGAGAGCACCAAGAGCAAGAAGAGTGAGCGTGTTCATGAAGTTAGTTTATCATAGCGGCAGAGTGGCCCGTAAGATTTTGGTAATCACTCTGCCCAGCCACATAAGAACAACGGATTCGCCGAATTTAACGGATCGATCCGTTGAATTCGAGTGATCCGTTGTTCTCAAAGATGCGCCAACAATGAACATCGCCATCATCATCCCCGCCCTCAACGAAGCCGAGAACTTGCCAAAACTGATCGCTACGATTCCAATTTTGGCCGATGATCAGGTGGAAGTGATCCTGGCCGACAACGGCTCGACGGACGACACGGCGGCGGTTGCCGCCGCCGCCGCCGCGCGCGTGGTGAGCGAGCCGCGCCGGGGTTACGGTTTCGCCTGCGCCGCCGGAGTCCGCGCCGCCGAGCGGGCTGAAGTCATTGTCTTTCTCGACGGCGATGGCAGTTCCGACCCGGCGGAGATGCCCGCCCTGCTCGCGCCTCTGCGGAACGGCTCCGCCGATCTGGTGCTAGGCTCGCGCTTGCTTGGCGGCAAACGCGAAGCGATGTTGCCCCACCAGCGCTTCGGCAACTGGCTGACAGCGCGGTTGATGCGCCGACTCTACGAAGTAGCCGTCACCGATTTAGGCCCTTACCGCGCCATTCGCGCCGGCCTGCTGGCGGAGCTTGACATGCGCGAGATGACGTTCGGCTGGCCGACTGAGATGATGGTCAAGGCCGCCCGTCGCGGCGCGCGCATCCTGGAAGTGGCAGTGAGCCACCACCCGCGCCTGGCCGGAAAGTCGAAGGTGAGCGGCACAGTGCGCGGCTCTGCCCTGGCGGCTTATTTTATTTTGCGGACGATGTTGAGGTATGCGAGGTGAGATATTGCTCTGGTAGGACTTTTGACCGGGCTTTCCTTAATCCCCAAGCGGGCATAAACT
>CAYSIV010000027.1:2924-3345 GCA_964431175.1 uncultured Anaerolineales bacterium | reverse complement strand
CCGACGGCGGCTTAGTTCAACTTTGGATTATGCGGCGGCGGCGGCCAGCCTGAGCCACAGTCGATCTCGTACTCGCCGCGCCGCATTAATGCTTAATGTGCGACCCGTTCGCTCGAAACCATCCTGCAAGGTCAGTGATGGGAAGATGAGCGGCAAAGCAGGCGTCAACCGCTTCGGCGGGTTGACAAGGACTTTGACAACTGGGTGTCCAAATAGGTGCGGACTTTCAGCCCAACCAACTGAATGACCTACTCCTATCCTCCAAGTGGAGGCGCGAAAGCATCACCCTACTGCGTGCGACTGGTTCTCAACCCTTCGGCTTCTCCTTCGACTTCGCTCAGGATGTAGCTCAGGGTGGGAGTGCAAGGGTGAAAAGGGGATAAACTGCTAGCCGAAAGTGGTGACTGCCCCAAGCAAGTGA
>CAYSIV010000027.1:0-2914 GCA_964431175.1 uncultured Anaerolineales bacterium | reverse complement strand
TGACTAAGGACAGGATGTTCGACAAAGGCACGTAAGCGTCGTGATTAATAACTTGCCGAACAGCTACCTGCTTGTTGAGCAGACGGCAAGCCCAAACGGGAAACGCCCTCATTCGGCCACGTAGTATTAAGGTACGTGGTTTCCACCCGATACGAAGGGCGCGGCGTAGAGTGTCGTCCTACCGTCACGGAAAATGGACACACGGAACGGGGCAACCTTCAGTGGCTCTCCTAAGAGTAGGCAACCAGCCATAAGCCACTGAGGAGAAGGATGCCTCAAGAAGCAAACGCCTTGAGTAACGTCAAGGATAGGCTGACATGACGCGAAGCGGGTACAAGGGACGGTCAAGGAACTGGCGGAGACTGGGCTTTATGACAGGCGTCTTCGGATGCACTGAAAACCAGGGAGATAACTCTCTATCTCCAAAATGACGTTGACCAAGCCGCGATGAGACAAGCATGACTCATCGCGGTGCTAGTGACAACAGCCCTTGTACTGAGGAGCCGGATGAGTGCGAAAAGCCTGCCCTGAGCCTGCCGGAGGGTCTCATGTCCGGTTCTGAAGCGGCGGCGAGGGGATCGCTCCCCTTGCCGACCGTAACCGTTGTGCCGCTTACCACAAGCGAAGGCGGTGACGACAATGAACCTCCGCGCGGCAAGCCGCGCGGTATCGAAAACCAAGTTCAAGACCCTTGCGCTCTCATCCCCGCCGCAAGCAACGGGGTATTTCCGCGCGAATAAAAGTCGTGTCGCACAATAGGCGATAGGCAGAAAGGAATGATTCATCATGTCTTATACTATCCGTTGTTCAAACTGTGGCTATCGCAATCCACCCAATCACAAGTTCTGCGGCTCTTGCGGGAAATCGCTTTCTAGCCCAGGGCAAATTGTGACCTCTAGGCCATTAGAAGGCGAGACGGTTCACACACCATCGCAACATAGTCATTCTGAGGGCAAGTTAGTTGCGTCAGCGCATAGACCCGGTTTTCTAGTGTGGAGATATGTAGGGGGAGTCGTTCTAATAATAGGCGCCATAGCTCTTATAACAGCAGTAGTTTTCCTGAAGACAAACCGCGAGAGTAGCAATGGAGTTTATATCTCCTTAGATCCGCTCCAAAGTGCGGCACGTGCTGCATTTCAGAATTTTGCAACTGAAGTGGGGCTACCTTATCGAAACGATCGCTACGAAGTTTTGACCAACGACGGCGACTTCGCAACAGTGCAAGTTGCTGTCGAATATAAGGTTTCCACCAATAGTGCCTGGCAGGAATACATGGCGCGAACACAATGTAGCCGCGTTGGAGGCAAGTGGACTTGCGGATTATTATCTTTTCTATCCTTCGCTCTTTCACCTGCGGAGCAGCAAAGGCAAGAAGCGAATGTGGAATCGATGGCTACGGCGACTGCGCTGGCAAAAACTGCCAATGCGGCAAGCACACAAATTGCCATTGAGGAAGGTATCAAGCTCATCAAAGTTGTAGGACTAACAGACATCGTTTATGACGATGCTGAAGGAGCGTATTATTGGACTGTCTCAATCCAAAATCCCACTCAGAGTCAGCACCGAGTTGCGGTTTTATCTGTATGGAATCAGGCGCATACAGATTTTATGGGGCATCTTAATCCGAATGAGGAAGACAATCACGTAGATGAGTTGACAATCGAGCCAAACTCGACACAAGATTATAAGGTTGTTGCCAAGCCTTACGATAGCCACAACAAGATCGAGAATGTTAGAGATAGAGCAACTCGGATTCTCGCTGTGGATGGCAATCCAATAGGGGTTGATCAGATACTCGGGTTGATTGGGTATCAGGCGAGCAATCCGCGATTGGACAATGCCCAACTTAAGTGCGATATCTCCCTGACCAATACAGATACTCATGAGCACATCGTTGATGCTCTCTTCGATGATACTTCCATGGTCTACTCTCACTTGGGAGATACTATAAGAAAAACGTTTTCAGCAGAAGTCCTTGGGTACGGTGTCAGCTTCAATCTAAAGCCAGGAATGACACTTACTGATACGCAGACTGTGGCGTGGGGCGAGTATAGCCAATCGATTACGAGTGCCAATCTCATCTCAGCATATGCTTCTAAGTTGATACTGCGGCTGCGCGACTCTGTGTATGGTGATTTCAATTATTCTGCGAGCGAAAAGATGTACATTACTGTGCCAATAGCCGGCTGCAAGCTGCCTTAGTTGTCGGTCGTCGCCAAAGCCTAGAAAACGCACAGAAAGCCATTTCAAGCAGATTGTCAAAGGGTAATACAAGGTTCATCAAGTTGATGACCGTAGAGGAGCGTAAGTTGTTCCACGGATCTTAGGGTGCGCCACGTTGACCCGCCCCATGACAGGAGAATGCTCCTGAAAGGATTCAAGGCTCAACCTGGAACCCGCCCGTGTTCGATGTGTACCCTCGCCGCCTTTCAAGGTGTTCGTGAATCAGCCAAAACAGCAGATAGAGGCTGAAGCCCGGCACGCCGCCGGGAATCAGGGCGATGAGGAACGCCAGCCGGAACCAGAACGGGCTGGCGCTGGCGGCTGAACGGCATTCGTCGCCCCTAAAACCGTACTGCCGCCTAAAGGCCTTTGCTACTACTTCAATGCAGGCTTATAATCAAGCCCGAAGGCTAGAAAGGCAGGTGTAGCATGAGCGCCAAAAATCGAGCAGTCCATCCAACCGCCTATCCTCATATTGTAAAGATTGATGGTGTGTTAGGCGGGCAGGCCATTATCGAAGGCACGCGCATTGCTGTGTGGCATATTGTCGGCTACTACTACAAAGTGGGTATGTCCGCCGAAGATATTCTGGCCGAGTGGAGCTATCTCAAACCGGCTCAGGTGTTCAGCGCACTGGCGTACTACCACGATAACAAAGAAGAAATTGACGCCGTGCGCGAAGAGAACAGTT
>CAYSIV010000026.1:0-31084 GCA_964431175.1 uncultured Anaerolineales bacterium | reverse complement strand
TGTCCCAAATCACCTTCAGCAGCCACTAATCTGCTTATGGCTGGGCCGCTTCACCGTGCTTTACCCCCACGGCCCGGCTGTTGTACGTGTTACAAATATCGCTCGTAACGCGCCTCCCTCTGGCAATAACGTATGTTGGCGACTGAAACAGCAAAATTGATGCTCGACGCCCTTCGACCCAACCAGACTCCCACAATGTGGGAGTCTGGTTGTATTCAGCTTGGGATGGATTGGGATGATCTAACCGTGCGGGCGATTGTGTTTGGACTCGCGCCCCAACTGCACCGGCGGCTAACCGACTGGGCGGCCGCCTCTGGCGGGGCAGTGTCCATCCCGCCCCGACCCGCCGCCAAGCTGGCCGTCACCTACCAGGCCAACGCCAAACGCAACGAGGCCATTTACGCCCAACTTAGCGAGGTGCTGGCCGCCTGCGCCAGCCTCGGCTTGCGTCCCATCGCCCTCAAAGGCGTTCACCTGGCCGCCGCCGTGTACGCCGACCCGGCGTTGCGGCCCATGAACGACATTGACTTGCTCTTCACACCCGACGAACTGCCGAAGGCCGAACACCTGCTCGAGTCGCTCGGCTACGGCGGCAAGCACAAGCCCGCCGAACTGGGCGCGGGCGTCACCAAACACACCAGCACCTTTCAACGTGCCTCTGCAAACCCCTCGGGTCTTCAAGACCGGAAGGGTCTAAGCAAACCCACCCCCAACCCTTACCTCTCCAGCGATTCCGACCGGATGATTGAGCCGCATGTCTCTCTCGAAGAATCGTGGTTCGGTCTTAAAGCGGACATCACGCCCGGGGTGCGTGAGCGCGCGATTGAGACAACGCTCGGCGGCCAACCGTGCCGGGTATTGGCGCAGGAAGATTTGCTCCTGCATCTCTGCGTTCACTTCTGCTTTCACCTGATCATGGGCGCGCCCTCAATGGTGCAACTCACTGACTTGCTAACCGTTACGCACTCTAACCACTCCACCGCTGTCGCGCAACCGCCCTTTCATTGGCCCACTTTCGTCAAACGGGCCATCACCTGTCACGCCGCGCCCTACGCTTTGGCCGCCCTCACCCTCGCCAACAAGCTTTTGTCTGCGCCCGTCCCGGATTCGGTTTTTACGGCGCTGGCCTCGGCCACGCCCGCGCCGCTCGCCCACCGCATCTCAGCCCTCGACCTGCCCGACATCCTCAAACGCACCCAGCAGAAACCGCTCACTTCAATCACTCAGCGTATCCGTCGCGGCCTCGCCGATCGGGCCGAAACCGCAAGCTGGGCTGTAGACTGGAAAAGCCGCTGGCAAGTGTGGCAGACTGCCTTCGATGTTACCCGAACTGACACAGGCCGGATGTTGCTTGGCCGCAAACTGAAAAGCTAGAAAGCCCAAAATCCCAAAACCCCAAAATCCCAACTTCCAATCCCAATCTCTAATCTCCAATCTCTAATCTCTAATCTCTGACTTCATGAAACTCTCCCGCCTCCTCTCGCTATCGCTCGCCGCCGCTGGCAGTGTTGCCGCCACTCGCGTTCTGGGACGTCGCCAGCAGTGGGAAGCCGCCCATAACAGAGTCGCCATCTGCGTTGATTACGACGACGCTTACACCGCCGCTATCCGCGCCGGGATGCCGTTTGACAAACTGCTCCACGAACTCGGCCATCATGGCGCAACTCACCTCTCTCTGCCAGAACTCACGCTCAATCGCCTGCTGAAATCAGGCCAATTGACTCCGCAGTCACCCGCCATTCCAATTTCAACCCGGCCTCGCGTGGGCCACTGGAATTACCTGCACGGCGAGGCCGATCTTGTCTCACAACTTGCCTCTGAACTTGTCGCCCGTTTGCCCTACGCTGAAGCGCAGGTAATTGGCAATTGCACGCTGACCTTCGCCGGCGACCTGCCCACCATTGGCGAGATCGGTTTGGGCTTTGATGCCTTTATGGCCCAGCGCATCACCTTGCAGGGCCTTCAACTTGTGCCGCGCCCGGTGAGCTACGCCTGGCCCGAAGACACCCTGATTACTCTCACGCTGGCCCAGGCGGGCGTGTTCGGCAAGCTCGTCGCTTTCGGCGGCGACATGATTCTCGGCCACGAGATGCACCTTGAAGCCACGCACACGGCGATGGAAACGCACGGCCTCGCCCTCGTCTACTTCTCCGAGTCGCGCCACCAAAAGGGCGACTGGTTTGTGGCCAAGCGGCGGTCGCCAAACGTCGTCCTTGGGTATCGCTTCACGCCCGCCGAGATGATCCCGCTCGACTTCCATGCGGCGGCTCACCACTGGGCTTACCTGGCCCGCGAGCGCGGCATCCGTTTTTGCTACGTCAACTTCTTCAAGGTTCTGCACGCCACCGCGCCGCTCGAAGGCTTGCACTACGTCGAGCACATTAAAGAGGCGTTGGAACATGACGGGTTTGTGGTGACGCCCGATGTTGGACTTCCGGCTCCCGTTCCTGCTCCGACCAAAGATGATCTGGCAATGATCGGCTTGACCTCAGCCGGGGCCGCCTCGGCGGCGGCCGCCGTCGTCGTCGGTCTCCCCGAAATAGCCGCCATCCCGCTGGTCCTCGCCTCTGCCGCCGTCACCGCCTCATTGCCCTATCTCGAACAGCCGCGCGGCCATCTCGAAGAACAATACCCACCGTCGTATGCGCCCAAGTTGCTGGCGCTGGCCGCCAGTTTAGCGCCAGTTGCGGCATTGAACGCCGACGACCCGATGGACTGGATTGAAGGCGCGTTATTGCAGGCTGGGGCGGCGGCGGCGCTAGCCGCGCTCACCAGCGGGCAGGACTATCACTTGCGAATTGAGGAATATCGCGGCTTCGGGTTGGATTGGTTGTTGCCACTGGCGGCGGCGGCGTTGTCAATTCCGGATCGAGCGTTGCGCGTTGGCGCGCTGGCCGGGCTGGCCGGACTGTGGGCAGTTTGCAATCAACAGGGACTTGACTTGCTAGCGAAGCTCGACCCTGCACCCGCCGAGGGTCACACCCATCATCTCTCGGCGGCGGCGCGTTTGATTGGCGACGCGAAGATCGCGCTCGGCCCGCAACCGGCCCGCAAGTGGCTCGGCCTCGGCGCAGCAGGGACGGCGTTGAGTTTGGTGCTAAAGAGTCGCGGCCACAAAGGTTTGGCCGCCGGGGCGGCGTTCGTGGGCGCGGCTGGAAACGCACTGGGCCTCGTGGGTTGGCGCAGGCCGGAGCGCGCGCTGGCCGTGACCGCAAGAGAAGCCCTGCCGGGTTTGGGGGCCGGGGTGCTGGTGGGATTGTTGATGTTGCTTGCATTCAAACGGGAATAACTTAAGCGAGGCTGCGCCTAATGACACTTTGGGAGGCGTTTTCAATTTTGAGGGATAACGACGAAGCGCTTAAGAGTATCTTTGGAAGTGAGAGATGGCGGGATACTTACTTCGATATATATTCGAACTTTGACGAGTTGGTTCGCAAACAAGATCGGAGCGCCCTTGATGCTTTGCCTCCAGCAGAACTCAGTTGCGAAGTTGCCACTCGATGCCAGAAGAAGTTTTACTATTACCCGGAAGAACGACTCCTTCGCCTTGTTTCTGAGCGCTCTACTTCACTGGTCGAATTGACGGCTCTTGAAACCCACAATCGCTTTGGTGACTCAGTCATAGAAGAAGTGCTTGAGTACGGGTCAGTTCACATTTCGAGCGAAACAAAAGAGTGAAAGCTATCCTTTTCGACTCCGTTGCTCAACTGCTTGCCCCTTCCATGCTCTCAACCCTCCTCGGCGTCAGAGTCAAGTCTGTCGAGCGTGGGCCGCTGGAGGCTGAGCATTTTTCCGGCAACACGCTGGAGCGGGTGAGGGTGATGCGCAACGGGCAAGAGGTCAACCTGGTGCTCAAGCATTTTTCTATTGAGCGCGATTGGATCATGCGGCTGACGCACGACACGTCGGTGCGCGAAGTGGCGCTCTTTCGCGGCGGCGTCTATGACCGAATGCCTGAGCAGGTTTACGTGCCAGTCATTGCGGCGGCGCGCGATGGCGACTCGTGGGCCAGCTTGATGATGGATGTCTCGCCCTGGCTTGTGCTATCCGTCAATCAATCCATCCCCGCCTTCGATCTGAAGTGCTATCTTGATCATCTGGCGGCAGTGCATGCGCGTTTTATGAATGACGAAACCCTGCTCAACCCTGAATTTGGGCTGAGTACGCTGGAAGACTTCGTTATGATTCTTTCGCCCGCCAACGCTCGTCGTGAAGTTGAAGAGGGTCGGGCGCACCCCATTCTTGAGATGGCAATTCGCGGCTGGGAGGTTTTTGAAGAGGTGGCCCGACCTGAGGCAGTGCAAATCATCAGGAACACGCAGAAGGATTTGCGCCCGCTGTTAGCGGCAGTGACGTGCGCACCGCGAACGTTGGTTCATGGCGACTTCAAGCTTGCCAATCTTGGCTCTCTCCCTCCCCCGCAGAGCGGCGCGCAAGTGGGGACTGAGCCACGCACTATTATTTTGGATTGGCAGGACGCAACCTTCAGCTCGCCTCTGTTGGACATCGGCTATTTTCTGGCCATCAATTCAGCCTTCCTGCCGGTCTCGAAGGAAGAAACGATCCAAATGTATCGCGACTCGCTGGCCGGGCATAACTGGGTTTGGCCGCCTCGGACGTGGGAGCGCGATCTTGCCGTTGGCCTGCTGGCGGGCGGCGCGATGCGGGTTGGGTGGCAAAAGGCGCTGGGCACACAGTCGGATGATTCCGCAGTGCGCGAACGGGCGTGCAATGAAATGGAGCGGTGGTCTGAGGGGATCGTTCGCGCAGGCCGTTGGCTTGAATGAAGGACGATGATTTCGCCCACATCCCGGCTGGCCCGTTCATCTACGGCCCGGAAGAATGCTATGAGCGATTGGAGCAATGCCCGCCGCTCAAGCCACTACAGACGATTGACCTGCCGGAGTTTTGGCTGGCGAAGAAGCCGGTGACTTATTTGCAATGGCGGACGTTTTTAGAGGAGACGGGCTACAACTGGGGTGGGGCGTGGTATCAAGTAGTGCAGGGGTGGCGGGGGATTTTTCTCCGGGCCTTTGCGCCAGTGGCGGCTTACCCTGAGAATCACGACGACCTGCCGATCGTGGATGTCACTCAACGCGATGCCTATGCTTATTGTGAGTGGTTGTCGGGTAAACTGAATCGGCATTGCACTTTGCCGACCGAGGAGCAATGGGAGAAGGCGGCGCGGGGTCCTTCGACACGCTTCGCGTCAGGAGATGGGCGGTTGTATCCCTGGGGCAACCAGCCGCCCCGGCCCGAAATTCAGTGGCAGAAGAAATTTCCGGTCGGGCTGGAGACGTACTTTTTTAGTTTGCTGGTGAAGCCGCGCCGCGAGTGGGCGCGGGCGGGGTGGTACTGGCGAAACGGCCATCCACTTCACGTCGGCGCTCGTCCCCAGAATCTTTCGCCCTACGGGTGCGTAGATATGAGTGGCAACATCTGGGAATGGACGTGCAGTTTGTATAATCCGGCCTTGCCCGATTTTCATGTTGTCAAAGGCGGGTCGTGGGGATATAGTATTCATCACACCAGGCTCAACGTGCGCTCGGCGTGCAGTGTTACCATTCCAAGCTGCGACTATCACGCGCCGGGGACAGGCTTTCGAGTGGCGATTGTTTGAAGTGAGGTTCTCATGGCTAACGACACAATCTTTCTCATCAACTTTCGCAATCACCGCGACATGTATCCGCCGTTTGGCATCATGTACGTGGCCGACGCGCTGGAGCAGATTGGCTTCAAGACGAAGATTTTTCACGATACCGAAGAATTTGTGACTGAGTTTGTGCGCCAGGTGGCCGACGAGCGCCCGCTGTTCGTCGGCTTCAGCACCATCACCGGGCCGCAACTCAAGCCGACGATTGACGCCTCCAAGCTGGTTCACGATCTCGGCGTGCCGGTGGTGTGGGGCGGGGTGCATGCCACCATCATGCCTGAAGAAGTGTTGAAAGAAAAATACGTTGACTTTGTGATCGTCAACGAGGGTGAAGAGACGGCGCAGGAGTTAGCGAAGATTTTGGCCGGGCAGGAGCTTGCATTTTGGCCGGGCGTGAAGGGGCTGGCTTACAAGGACGAAAACGGCCAGCCGCAGTTTCACGCCGAGCGGCCTTTTATTCAAGACCTGGATCGCTTCCGCCCGCGCTGGGACAAGATTCCGGTCGAGCAGTATCTGATCCCAAGCGGCCCCTACACCCGCGCCATCCCGGTTTACATCTCGCGCGGTTGCCCGTTCCGTTGCGGCTTTTGCTACAACGAAGTGGTGATGAAGCGGACGTGGCGGCAACACTCGGACGACGTTATTCTGAATCAAATCCAGTGGCTCAAAGATAACTATCAGATTGAGGCCATTGATTACGCCGACGATTATTTGTTTGGCCGGATCAAACCCATGCAACGTCTGGTGGAAAAAGTGGGCATGCCGTGGAGCGGCCAGGTGCGAGTCCAATTGCTCTCGCCGGAATTTGTGAAATGGATGAACGACACCGGTTGCCAGTGGGTGAACATCGGGGCCGAGTCCGGCTCGCAGGCTGTGCTGGATAACATCCATAAAGATCAAAAGGCGTGGCAGATCGAGTGGGGCATGAAGAATCTGACGGACGGCGCGTCGCACATCGAAGCCAATCTGTCGTTCATCATCGGCCTCCCCGGCGAGAAACCGGAAGACACCAGGATCACGTTCGACATCATCGAAAAAATCTGCGATATGAACGAGAAGGCGCGATGCTCAGTCTGCGTCTACATGCCGTATCCCGGCACGCCGCTGTGGCCGCAGGCGCTGGCGCAAGGCTACGTGCCGCCCGCGCATCAGGAAGGCTGGTGCGACCTCGACCTCAATCGCGGCAACACGCCCTGGATGGACGACGCCGAAGCGCAGGTGATGAGCGACATCAACGATATTTTGTTTGTGGGCCGCTCGAAGGGCCACTGGCTTCTCAAACCGTACTATGCCCTGCTTCGCTGGCGCTGGCGCAACCGTTACTTCAAGCATTACTGGGAAGGCGCGATCAAAAAGACAATTGCCAACTCGCCATTGCGCGGCGCGCTGGCCTGGATCATCAAGCGCACGGTCGAGTTCAACCCCATCACCCACAAAGGCCCGGCGGCTGAGGCAAGCGGCTTGGCGGGAGATTGATGCTGTCCACAGTCCAAGCCAAACCCCTCGGCCAGATCACCCGCGGCAAAACTGCGCCCAACCGCCTGCGCCAGACCGATGTCTTTCTAGCAGTGGCATATCCTGAGTTGATGCGAAATGTTTCAGGTCCGTGATTCCTTTGCGTCCTTCGCGCCCTGCGGTGAAAACAGTCAGGCCAGTACGGCAGTGATAGTTGTAGGAATGGTGCTCGTATCCGGCCCCAGCCTCAAGCGATATGCCGGTGCGGTCTGGATGAGTTGGTTGAGCAAAGCCAGGTGCGCCGGGATCATCGCCTTGTCCCATTGTTCGATGGCGTGAGGCAGAATCAAACGTAACGCTTCGGGCTGAGTGAGCGGCTCAACAGCATGTTCAGCGCGAGGCTCGATTTGCGGGAAGAAGATGGCGGCGGCAGGCGCGCGATCAAGCCACACGCCCGGCCAAACTTGCTCGGCGGGAACGATCAATTTTTTGTCCGGTTCGGCATTTTCGGCAAGATGGGCGGTGGCTAGAAAACGGGCAAAGGTATTCGGATAGGCGGCCAGCACGCCGGGATAACTCAACACCTGGCCGCCCGCGCTGATGATGGGCGAGTCGTTCGACAGCAGTTTCCAGCCGGCGTTGAGCAGGGACATGCCCGTCGTCGTCTTGCCAGCGCCAATGTTGCCGACGATTAAGACTCCCCTCTCCTGTCGGCGTCGCGAAGCGTCCGACGGGACGCCCAAAGGGCGGGCCGGGGGTGAGGGTGGGGTGGGGGCCGCCGCCGCAAACGCATGAACCAAAAACATCCCTCGCCGCCGCAAATGTGGTGAGAGTCCGATGGCGATCAAATCTTCAAGCACGCCGTATGTATGAAGCGCCGGCGAAACGATCTGGCCTTCCGTCGCGCCGTTGGCTAAATCGAGCCGCAGTTGGCCGTAGCGCGGAAAGTGGGCAATGACAATGTCGCCGTCGAGATAATATTCAAGCAAGTCGCCCTGCCGGAAGTTTGACTCGCCGGGCGGGGCGGGGGAAATCTTGGCAACGATGTTCAGGGCGCACCGGATGTCGGGCGGGGCCAAGACAACGGGTCGGGAAGCAAACGACGCCTGCCAGTGGTCACGCAAGGCCGGGTCGTTGGTCGTGCCCTCAATAATCAAGTTGTGAAAATTCCAGATCATGACGGAAAGTATACCGTGAACAAAATGGATTCATCCACTTGCTTGCGACGTAATACCAATACAACCTTTCAGGTGGTGGCCGACGAGGCGATTTTGATTCACCTCAACACCGGAACGTATTTCTCGCTCAATAAAGTGGGCACCGAGTTCTGGCAAATGCTCGACGGCGAGCACACAATACAAGAGCACGCCGAAACGCTGGCCGCCAAGTATAACGTGGAGGCGGCGATAGTGGCCGCCGATTTGCTGGAATTGGCCGAGAAGATGGCGGCGGATAATTTGGTGGACGAGGCTCCCGCCGGGAGAGGGCCGGGGTGACCCGCCTCTATCACCTGTGGCTGGCGCTCGTCACCTTGCCAGTTTTGCTTGTTGAGTCGCGCCGCCAGACTCTCTTTCGTGAGATGCAGGCCTTCTGCCGCAACCTGCCAGCCGCGATCAAAGGGCCCCTGCCTGAAACTTTGCAGAAGTTGACTCCGGTGGAGCGAATTGGCAATTCGCTCTACTCAGTAAATCATGTTCGTGATTTAGCCGATGTTGCCGCCCTGCTCGAGCGCCGCTCGCCGCTTGGCCTGTGCCTGCGGCGTTCGCTGGCGCGTTATCACTTCTTGCGCCGCGAGGGCTTGCCGGTCGTTTTGCAGTTCGGCGCAAAGTTTGTGGCCGGCAAGCCCGACCGCGACCTGACCGGCCATGCCTGGCTCACCCTTGACGGCCAACCCTATTACGAAGCTGACGAAAACTGGCGCGGCTTTGTCGTCATGTTTTCATATCCAAACGGATCAGGAGATTCAGTTACGAGTTTATGAAGCGCCTTCTCGCCATTCTTATTATTGCCTCTCTCGCGTTGGCTGGATGTGATGATCTGCCGCTGGCAACGGCCCCGACTCCGATCTCGTCTCCGGCGATTCCTACCCTAGCGCCACAGCCAACGGTAGAACCGACTCAGGCGCCTCCTTCAGCCACCCCCGCCCTTGAGACTCAGCCGTCAGCTCCAACCGCAACGGAAGCGGCAACGAGCGCGCCGACCGAATCGCCGACACAAGCGCCCACCGAGCCGCCGACGTTGGTCCCGACTCTGGTTCCTACCGCAACTCCCGGCACGATCTTTATCACGTACCAGGATTTTGAAATTGTGCCCGGGCAAGTCACTATTTCGATTGGCGCCACCGTTGTGTTCTTGATCAAAGGCCACCTTCACCAGCCATACAATTTTGATCCACCCGACACGTTTGAATCCCCAGCCGGGCTTAGCGACAGCACAAGCTGGGCCTACACTTTCAACGAGCCGGGCACTGTCACCATTCGTTGCGGCTATCATAGTAAAATGGTAGCGACAGTGATTGTCACGCCCTGATGTGTGGCATCGTCGGCCTCCTCGCCCCTGACCTCACTCGGGCCAATCTTGAGCGGGTCAATAATCTTCTCGCCCATCGTGGCCCGGACGATGCTGGCGTTTACATCGGCGACGGCGTTGGGCTGGCCGTTCGCCGCCTGAGCATCATTGACCTCGGCGGCGGCCACCAACCGTTGGGCAACGAAGACGGCAGTGTGTGGCTGGCCTACAACGGCGAAGTCTACAACGCGCCTGCCCTCCGCGCCGAGCTTGAAGCCGCCGGCCACTGCTTCAAGACTCAGACCGACACCGAAACCATCGTTCACGCTTACGAGCAGTGGGGCGACGATTTTGTATCCCGCCTGCGCGGCATGTTCGCTTTTGCGGTATGGGACTCGAAACGTCACCGCTTGCTCCTCGCCCGCGACCGCTTTGGCATCAAGCCGTTGTATTATGCTCACCAGGCAGGGCGCTTCGCCTTCGCCTCCGAAGTGCGCCCGGTGCTGGAAGCTTTGCCCGGCCTGCCTCGCCGCGCTGACTTGAATGCGCTTCAGCAACTGTTTGCGTTTGGTTTCATCCCTTCGCCGCTTTCGGCGTTTGATGGCGTGCGCAAACTCCCGGCGGCGCATTTACTCATTTGTGAAAACGGGTCAACCACGATCCGGCCCTACTGGCAGTTGCACTATCCGCCAGATGGCAAACACTTGAAGATCGACTCGCACACTGCCGCCGAACAGTTTGTCGCTCAACTAAAAGAGACGGTGGGCGCCTGGCGGCTGAGTGACGTGCCGGTCGGCTCGCTCCTCAGTGGCGGCGTGGACTCGGCCTCACTCGCGGCCCTGCTGGCGGAGCTTAGCGGCGGCCGGATTCACACCTTCACCATTGGTTTCACTGCCGCCACCCACGATGAGTCGGCCCTGGCCCGTGAGACGGCGCGGGCCATTGGCAGTCATCATCATGAGCTTACATTTTCACCTGCCGATTTTGATCGTTTGCCAGAAGTGTTGGGCCATCTTGAAGAACCTCAGTGTTCGGCCACCAGCGTGCCGATTTATATGCTCTACAAGGCCTGCCGCGAGGCCGGGTTCAAAGTGATCATGACCGGGGAAGGGGCCGACGAATTGCTGGGCGGCTACCACTGGTTCGACGGCGACCGCCGGGTGCGCTCGTTGCTTTTTCTTCCCCAACCCCTCCGGGCCATCATCGCCCGAATGCCCCTCCCGGCCTCCACCGCCGCCCGCCGCGTTCTTGCTCATGGCACGCTTGATCACACTCAACGCTACTGGCTCTGGCAACAAGTTGCCAGCCCTACTCAACTTTCGCGCTTGTTCAAAGAGGATTCTCCCCTTCCCCTGTTGGAGCAAGTCCAACGGGGGAAGGGGTCAGGGGATGGGGGCTGGCATCCCCTCGATCAATTTCTCTTCCTCGAATCCCAGACCCGGATGATTGACTTCATTAACTTTGAAGTGGATCGCCTGAGCATGGCGAACTCGGTGGAAGCCCGCCCGCCGTTTCTCGATCATCAGCTTTGGGAGTTTTGCGCCAACCTGCCGCCCGAGTGTAAACTCAGTCCGAATGGCAACAAGCTGCTACTACGGGTAGGCATGAAGAATCGTTTGTCACCTGCTATGTTGACTCAACCCAAACGCGGATTAGCCGCGCCGCACGCCGGGTGGTGGCGCTCTGAGCATTTGCCCGCTTGGGCCGAAGAGGCATTGCACCCAACCGCGCTGGCCGAGACTGGCTACTTCAATGCCGCCGAAGTCTCTCGCCTGCGCGAGACTCACCGTTCGCGCCGCGCCGAGGCGTCACGCTTACTGACCGGCGTGTTGACAACGCAATTATGGCATGAGGCGTTTATGTAGCGCGACGCGAAGCGGCCAAATCGCGCTACAAAGTTGTAGTGAAACAATCTATGCGATTACGAGTGCTGGCCTACAATCTCTACTTCGGCGGTGCGGATCGAGTCGAGGCGATTCATGAGGTGCTGGCCCACGTCAACGCCGATGTTGTAGCCCTCACCGAGGCCGATGACAAAAAGGTGGTTGAGACACTGGCCGGGCGGCTGGGCTTGCACCACGTTTGGGCTAAAGGTAGTGGCGACCGCCACATCGCCACCCTCTCACGCTTCCCAATTGCCGAGTGGAATATCTACAATAAGCCGCCATTGACGCAGGCAGTGTTGGAGACGAAGTTAGAAATATCTCCCCCCTCTCCTGATGACGTTTCGCGAAGCAGTTGTCAGGAGAGGGGGGCCGGGGGGATGAGGCACATCACAATCTACAACGTTCACTTCCTGCCCTACCTCCTTCTGCCCTTTGAGCTTCGCCGCTGGCAAGCGGCGGGCAAACTATTGGAAGTGATTCGCGCCCGACAGCCGGGGCCACATTTGATCATGGGCGACTTGAACGCGATTGCCAGCGGCGACCGGGTCCTGCAACATAACAACCCATCCCGGATGCGGCAGGTGATGATGTTGCAGTTAGGGTTGATTTTCAAGCTGGCGCTTCCCAGGCTGATCAAAGCTGGCTATGTGGACTGCTTTCGTAAATTACATCCGCGCGATGACGGCTTTACCTGGATGCCCGGCAACCGCACCACGCGCTACGATTATATGCTGGCCGACCCGGCGATGGCTTCGGCGTTGCGAACGTGCTGTGTCGTGGACGATGTTGAAGCCGTAAACATTGCCTCGGATCATTTTCCGCTCGTCGCCGAGTTTGACTTGAGTCGCCCTCAATCTCCACGCTTCGCGTCTAATTCTCTAATTCTCTAATCTCCAATGTCCACTCCCATCCTCCCTCCCAACGACTTCTGGTCGCGCCAAGCCAACGCTCAAAAATTTTCGTTCGACTTTGCGCCGTTCGGCGTGCCCACCGAGATCATGGCCAACGATCCGGCGGCGCTCACTGCCGCCCAGTTGTCGTCTAAGCGCTTCAGCCGGACGACTGAACCAGGAGGAAAAAATATTCACATTCAAATTGTGGTTGGTCAGCAGGCAACCGCGCCTGTGCCGGCTGATTTGCCGGAACGACTGGCCTATTCGGGCGTGGGCGAGTGGATTACGGTTGCGGCGGGCGAGTGGGGGCATGGCTTTGCTAATTTGCCAGCGCGCACGGCATTGGTTTTCCTCTCGCCCGCCTTGGCCGAAGAGACTCGCCTGGTCAGCCGTTACTTCATCGACCATTACCTGCTCAACTTCCTCATCACCGAATGGGCGATGTTGCACGCTTCGTGCGTGCTCGATCCGACCGGCAAACATCTGATCATTATGGTCGCGCCGCACAACACCGGCAAATCAACAACGGCCTTGCGCCTCCTTCACACCGGCTACTCATTCCTGGCCGACGGTATGGCGCTTCTGCAATTGAAAGGCGGCCGGCTGATCGTCGGCGGCTATCCGGTGGGTGAAGTCAAATTGCGCGATGATGTTCTGGCGTCGTTTCCCGAATATGCTGGCGAGACGGTGAGAGTCCGCGAGCACCTGAAGACGGTTGTCAATCTTCGGACCAGGCACCTAAATCAAATGGCTGACTCCCTGCTTGCGCCATCGCAGGCCCACCTGTGTTTTGTGGAGCGGGGGGCGCTGTCGAAAGTAGCGCCGCTTCCTTCGGAGGAGGCGTTGAAACTTCTAACACCGAACACAGTTTTTTGGGACGAGCCGGCGAAGCTGGAGCACAACACCATGATCCTGCATCATTTGCTTCAGGTGGCCACACTGCATCAGTTGACAATCGGCCCTGATCCCTCTGAACTCATTGCCGCGATGGAGGCTCTGACATGAAACGCTTACTTCTCAATTTGACTCTGATTCTGGCGGCCGCCGCCTGCTCGTCCCCGCCGCCGACTCTCAGCCTGCCCCCGACTCTGGCCCCGGGCGAAACGGCGGCTCCAGCCACAGAAATTCCCGCTGTCGCGCCGGTAGAGACGGCGACCCCGTTGCCGGTGACAGCGACGCAGAGTCCTACGGCCACCCCTGCGCCTGACGATGTCCCCTGTCCTCTTTCCGGCTTGCCGGTTTCCAAGTCCTTGCTAGAGTCGCGCCGCCCGATCCTGGTTCAAATCGGCAACTCGAATCCGGAGCGGCCACAGTTTGGTTTGATGCAGGCCGATTTGGTGTTTGAGACGATTGCCGAAGGCGGCATCACCCGCTTCTCGGCGATTTATCTGTGTCAGGATGCGCCGGAGATTGCGGGGGTGCGCTCGGGACGGCTGATCGATTTGCAACTCCTGCCGATGTTCGACGCGATCTTCGTCCACGTAGGCGCCAGTGAGCAGGTGCAGAAGTTGTTTGAGGATGACAGGCATATTCGCGACACGAGCTTGGATTTCTTCCGTAATCATCCCGGTTTCACTCTGCAACCGGATCGACGGCGCGCGCCGTTCGACGTGTTCACCAGCACCGAGGCGTTGTATACTGCCGCCCGCGAACGCAACATTCCGGTCCCCGGCGACCGCCCAGCGCCGCAGTTGAGTTTCTCTGACACGCCGCCGGCAGGCGGCGCGCCGGTAAGCTCGGTGACGATCCGCCACCACTCCAGTTATTGGGTGCGCTGGAAGTGGGACGCGAGCGCGAACATCTGGATGCGCTATGTCACCAACGATACTGCCCCGACGACCGACGCGCCGCACGTGGACGCGGCCACAGGCCGCCCCCTCACGGCGGCCAATGTGTTGATCCTCCAGGCGGTGCACGAACAGACCGACATCCTTGAGGACAGCTTGAACTCGAAATCGGTTCAGGTGCAATTGACCGGCACGGGCACAGCGACGCTCTTGCGCGACGGCCAGGTGTTCACTGGCGCTTGGAAGCGCGACGCCGTAACCGATTGGTTCACCCTCACTCTGGCCGACGGCTCGACAATGGCGCTTCACCCCGGCAACACCTTCGTCCACTTTTACCCGACGACGTTTAAGTTGGATGTTGTGCCGTAGCAGGGGATAGCATCCTTCAATTGAGTTTCGCAAACGGCGCGAAACTCCGCACCTTCACATTTTCCGGACAACCGTCACGCCAATTCAGTTACAAACTACGCTACCCCACGACTCAAATCAACTGAACAATTCAGTTCAGAGCCATTTTGTTTAGGATGCACCTCTGGATTCTTTGCTTGGGCTGATTATGACCTGCCACACTCCCGCCAACAGTGATGTTTCATCTGCGCCCATCATCCTCGTGGGCAATCCTAACGTCGGCAAGAGCGCCATCTTTGGCGCGCTCACAGGCCGCTACGTGGATGTGTCTAATTTTCCGGGCACTACGGTCGAGATCAGCACGGGTGTTGTTGGCAACTGGCCGGTCATTGATACGCCCGGAGTGTATTCTCTAACTGCTCGCTCCGATGACGAGCGAGTGACCCGCAACATTCTGCTAAACCAAACACCCCGCGTTGTCGTGCAGGTCGCCGATGCCCGCAACCTGCGGCGCAGTTTGCTCCTGACCCTGCAACTGGCCGAATTCGGCCATCCCTTCATCTTGGATGTCAACTTGGCCGACGAAGCCGGGGCCCTCGGCCTGACGCTTGACCTCAAACGGCTTTCTCAGATTCTTGGCGCGGAGATCGTCGAGACCATTGCCATTCGCAAAGTTGGCGTCAATGCCCTGCGGGCGCGTCTTGAGTCGCCGGCGCCGATCAGTTACCGCATTCATTACGATGGCGCAATCGAGTCTGCCCTGGAGGAGATGGTCTCGCTACTGCCACCCGGACTCCCCGGCGCGCGGGCCGTGGCGCTGATGATAGTTAGCGGCGACGAGCAGGTATTGCAACGGTATCTGCTTCAGGCCCAAGATACGGCTGCAGCCCGAGACATTATTGCCCGAACAGCGGCCCGTTACGAACAACCTCTGAGTTTTGTGATCACTCAACAGCGCTTGCGCTGTGTTGACTGTTTGCTGGCGCAGGTAGTTCATAGAACGCATAGGCCGCGCCACGGCTGGGCTGAGACTTTGGGGCGACTCGCTGTACATCCGATTTGGGGCTGGCCGATATTGGCGGCAGTATTGACTGGCCTGTATCTTTTCGTTGGCAAGCTCGGCGCCGGGGTGCTGGTGGATTGGATGGAAAGAGTTTTCTTCGGGCAGTGGCTGCTCCCCCTGGCTGAGCGTTTTGTCAATTACATCCCAATACCGCTGGTGGTTGAGTTACTGGTGGGCGACTACGGCCTGATCACGATGGCGTTATCGTATGGCCTGGCCATTGTGATGCCAATCGTGCTCACCTTCTTCATCGCTTTCGGCTTCCTTGAGGATTCGGGCTATCTGCCTCGCCTGGCGGTGATGCTGGATCGCCCGTTCAAAACGATGGGTCTCAATGGCAAAGCCGTTCTGCCGATGGTGCTGGGTTTGGGGTGCGACACAATGGCGACGCTGACCACGCGCATTCTCGAAACCCGCAAAGAGCGGGTGATGGTCACCCTATTGCTCGCGCTCGGCGTGCCCTGTTCAGCCCAGTTAGGTGTATTGCTGGGAATGATGGCGATGCTGTCCCCCGCGGCGGTGGCGGCCTGGGCTGGCATTATCGCCAGCACCATGTTCGTGGTCGGTTGGCTGGCCGCCAAACTCATCCCCGGCGCACGCTCCGATTTTATTCTCGAACTGCCGCCTATTCGGATGCCGCAACTTAGCAATATTCTAATCAAGACCGCCGCTCGTCTGGAATGGTATCTGAAAGAAGTGTTACCGCTTTTTCTGCTAGGCACGCTCATTTTGTTTGTATTGAGTCGCTCCGGCGCCCTCGCCCTGCTGGAGCAATGGGCTTCGCCGCTGGTCGTCAACGGCTTGGGCCTGCCGCAAGAAACTACCGGGGCGTTCATCATCGGCTTCTTGCGCCGTGATTACGGCGCGGCCGGACTGTTTCAAATGGCGCGGGCCGGGCGGTTGACCGAAATGCAACTGCTGATCAGCCTGGTCGTTATCACTCTGTTCGTCCCCTGTATTGCCAATGTGATGGTGATGGTGAAAGAACATGGCTGGGTAACCGCCATGCGGGTGGTGGCTTTCATCTTTCCATTTGCCTTTGGCGTGGGCGCGCTGCTCAATCTTGCCCTGCGCGTTTTGGGCGGGTTGTTCTGAAAGGCAAGTGATGAATTGCCCGCTCTGTGGCTACGAATATGACGAACAGCAATTGGCCTGCCACGTTGCCTGCCCGCTCGCCAAAGGCTGTGCCATCGTGTGTTGCCCAAATTGCGGTTATCAAATGGTAGATGAGAGGAAATCGGGGATGGCGAAACTATTGCGACGACTCTTGCAGACCCGGCGGTTGACCAACGCTGAGTCTCACAAGCCGGAGATATCTCATGACACTAACTCTTGACCATCTACACGCCGGACAGTCGGCCCGGATCGTCGAACTGCGGTCGTCGAACCCGGCCCGCCTTGACCGCTTGAGCGCGTACGGTTTGGTTCCGGGAAGTGTGGTGCGTATGGAGCAACGGTCGCCCGCCATCATCTTTCGCGTAGACGAAACCGAACTCTCCGTCGAACGTAGTGTGGCCGCCGATATTGTGGTAACGCTGATATAGATGAAACGAGTTTAGGGTATGAAGCGACTCTCTCTCTGGTTATGCTCCTTGCTGGTTGCCTGTGCTTCCGCGCCGGCCGGAAAAGTCATTCGCCTCTCCGACCTCCAGCCCCTACCCGTCATCCCGTCGGGCGCCGTCATTCCATTGCGTGTGGCGGTCGCCGCCGTGATCTCTCCCAAAGGCACGGTTGAAAGTTACCAGCCACTGCTCGACTATCTGGCCGCGAAATTAGATCGCCCAGTCGAACTCATTCAACGGCGGACGTATGCCGAAATTAACGATTTGGTCGAAAGTGGTTTTGTGGACATGGCCTTCGTTTGCACTAGCGCTTATGTGGCCGGTCATGATAAGTTTGGGATGGAACTTCTGGCCGCGCCACAGGTCAATGGCGAAACCGTCTACTATTCCCTTCTCATTGTCCCTGCCGACAGCCCGGCGCAAAGCATGGCCGACTTGCAGAGCAAGGTCTTTGCCTTCACCGACCCCATATC
This sequence comes from uncultured Anaerolineales bacterium, assembly GCA_964431175.1. Taxonomy (GTDB): domain Bacteria; phylum Chloroflexota; class Anaerolineae; order Anaerolineales; family VGOW01; genus VGOW01. Next base: position 13,456 of record CAYSIV010000026.1, on the reverse strand, counting down.
CAACACTGGCCGCAATTACCCGACCTTTCTGGTTCAAGAATTGGGTAGCAACCCTGAACAGTTCTTCGCCCGAACCTTTTTCACCTACAGCCATGACGACGCCATTCGAGCCGTGGCTGATGGGTTGGCCGATGGTGCGTCGGTGGATAGTTTGGTCTACGACTTCGCCATATTGCGTGAACCCGAACTCGCCACGCAAACGCGTATTATCCATCGTTCGCCGCCGTTTGGTATTCCGCCCGTTGTCGTCAGTCCGGCCCTGCGCCCTCAACTCAAAGTCGAACTGCAAAGCCTTCTGTTTGATATGGCCAGCGAGGCCGAAGGACGGCAGGCCTTACAAGCCATCGGCGTCGATAAATTTGTGCTGATAGACGACGATGCTTACAACTCCGCCCGCGAGTTGCTGGCGGCGGTCGGCTCCCCTGCGCCATGAAACCGTTCGCCCAGTATTGCTTCCAACGCTTTTGGGCTTTTGCGGGGGCGGTTAGCATCCGCGCCAAAATACTGGGCATTGTGCTGGGTTTGGTATTGTTACTCGGCCTCGGCGTCACGGTGCAGGTCCGGGCAATTTTGAGCCAGGCCATGGAGCGCCAGCTTGAAGAACAAGGGTCATCGGTGACTCATGACCTCGCGGCGCGGGCAACCGATCTCATCCTCACTAACGACCTTTATGCGCTTCACCAGTTACTGCGCGAAACGCAAACCAACAACACCAATGTGCGCTATGCATTCATTGTGGATGCGCAGGGGCAGATTCTGGCGCACACCTTTGGCGAGGGCTTCCCGGCGGGATTGTTGGACACCAATTCAGTCGACTCGGATGACCATCATCGCACGACCATCATCACCACTGATGAGGGCAAGGTCTGGGACACGGCCGTGCCGATCTTCGACGGGCGCGCCGGGGTGGCCCGGGTCGGTCTTTCTGAATCCGCCGTGCAGCGAACGGTCGACTCGGTCACCGGCCAACTATTGATTACCACGGTGCTGGTATCCATCGTCGGCATCACCGCCGCCGCCAGTCTCACCTGGGTTCTCACCCGTCCCATTCTGCGTCTCGCCCAGGCCGCGCAAGCGGTGGGGCGCGGCGATCTCGCCCAGCGTGTGCCGCGCTGGGCCAACGATGAAATTGGCGACCTGGCTGAGTCGTTCAACAACATGACCGAGGCCCTGGCGCAGGCCGAAGAAGAGCGCGCCGGGCGCGAGCAGTTGCGCGCCCGCTATGTCAGCGGCGTGATCGCCGCGCAAGAAGAGGAACGCAAGCGTATCGCCCGCGAACTGCACGACGGCACCAGCCAATCACTTACCTCATTATTGGTGGGTATGAAAGCATTAAGTGATGAGTGCAACTCGCCCGCGATTCGCCAGCGCGCCGAAGACTTGCGTGGCGTCGCCGGTCGCACGCTGGATGAAGTCCATAACCTGGCCTTGCAGTTGCGGCCCAGCGTGTTGGATGATTTGGGTTTACCAGCCGCCCTTGAGCGCTATGTGAATGATTGTACCCAGCGCTACAATTTGCAAATTGATCTGGCCGTGCACGGCTTCAACGAGCAACGTTTACCGGCGGAAGTGGAAACGGCGTTGTATCGCATCGCGCAAGAGTCTCTCGCCAATGTCGCCCGCCACGCGCAGGCCACCACGGCCAGTATTCTCATCGAGCGGCGCAACGGCTCGGTGCGGGCCATTATCGAAGATGACGGGCGAGGATTCGACCCGGTGACGGCGGGCAAAGCCGAACGACGGTTGGGCCTGTATGGGATTCGGGAACGGGCTGAATTGCTCGGCGGCACGTTGACCATCGAATCGACACCCGGACATGGATCAAGTCTGTTTGTCGAAATACCAGTGCGAGCCGATGAGGTGCAGGTGGCACACGATGACTGAAACTCGAATCTTGTTGGCTGATGATCACGCCGTGCTCCGGGCCGGTCTGCGCTTCTTGCTCGATGCCCAGCCCGACTTTCACGTTGTCGCCGAAGCCAGTGATGGCCGCGAGGCATTAGCCCTGGCTGCGTCTGCCCAACCTGATCTGATTTTGCTCGACCTGACGATGCCCGGACTCGGCGGCCTCGAAGCGCTACCCGCGCTTCGCAAAATAATCCCTTCGGCCCGAGTTCTCATTCTCACGATGCACGATGACGAAGGCTATTTGCGGCAGGCACTTCGGAACGGCGCATCGGGCTATGTGCTAAAGAAAGCCGCCGACGCCGAATTGATCTCCGCCGTGCGAGCGGTGATGCGCGGCGAAGTGTACGTGCATCCCTCCATGACCAAAGCCCTGCTGGGCGATCTGTTGCCAAACGAGTCGGCGGCCTCCGCTGGTGACCCGTGGGATGAGTTGAGCGAACGGGAGCAGGAAGTGCTAACGCTCGTCGCCCTCGGCTACACCTCCGCCGAGATTGCTGAGCGATTGAGTCTCAGTGTGAAGACGGTCGAGACCTATCGCGCCCGCGGCATGGAGAAACTTGGCTTGCGCTCACGCGCCGCGCTGGTGCAGTTCGCCATGGCCCGGGGCCTGCTTTCTGACAACCGTTCCCTGTAAAGCCCGCTTCGTTACAAACAACTGAAAACGTTACAACTACCCTTATTCCGGGCAATGTTAGAAATCTGCTCAAAGACATCCTGTCAGGGTTTCCCCGACAACCTGCTTGCAAGTCTCCAACTTTCCCCGCTACCAGCCCAACCGCATAAACCCTATAGTAGTCACAGAAGGCGAAGACTGATTCTCTGAGTCAGGAGGACTCCTATGGAAAAAACGCCAAAGACTACTGTTGATCGCCGGGGTTTTCTCAAGGCCACCGGCGCAGCGCTCGGCTTTTTGGCCGCGCTCGAAGCCGCCCCCCAACAAGTGGCGGCCGCTTTGCCGGTGATGGCGCCCCTGTTGGGGGATGTTCCCGGCGATGGCCCCAATGCTGATCTCATTATTCGCATGCAAGGCGATGTGCGTCGCGCGCTCCGGAAAAAACCGGAGGAGCGACGTTGGGTGATGGCCATTGACTTACGCAAGTGTGTGGGTTGTCATGCCTGCACCATTGCCTGCGTGGCCGAAAACAAACTACCGCCCGGCGTCGTCTATCGCCCGGTGCTGGAAGAAGAGATCGGCACCTATCCACTGGTGACGCGCCGCTTCATCCCGCGCCCGTGCATGCAATGCGATAACCCGCCCTGCACGCCGGTCTGTCCCGTCAACGCCACTTACAAAAACGAAGAAGGCGTGGTGCAAGTGGATTACAACCAGTGCATCGGTTGCCGCGCCTGCATCACCGCCTGCCCTTACGGTGCGCGCACTTTCGACTTCGGTTACACCTACACCGAAAACACGCCGGTGGCCGACGGCCTGATTGTGGGCCAGAACATCGCCGACGATTACGAACGCGCCGCCAATTACGAATACGGTAAAGAGTGGGATCGGGCAGAACACGGCTCGCCAATGGGCAACGCCCGCAAGTGCCACTTCTGCCTGCACCGCGTGAAGCAAGGCATGTTGCCCGAATGTGTGACCACCTGCATTGGCCGCGCCACCCTGTTCGGCGATGCCAACGATCCCGATGGTGTGGTGGCCGAGATGATCCATAAGCCTAACGTGATGCGGCTCAAAGAAGAGCAGGGCACTGAGCCGCGCGTCTACTACCTCGTATAGCGGAGACCAGCCATGATCAAGAAAACCCTCTACACCCTTGGCGTTCTGGCGTTGCTCTTTGGCCTGTACGGTTTCTACATCCGCTTATTTGTCGGCGAGCGCGATGTGAACTACGGTTCGTATGTGACCTGGGGCTTGTGGGTGGCGATGTATTTGTTCTTCGCCGGCATTGCCACCGGCGCGTACATGCTCGCTACCCTCGACTATTTGTTTGAGATGTCGCTCTTCAAAGGCACTGGCAAGTTCGCTCTGTGGGGCGCGCTCGTCACGATGCCCGCCGCACTGATGACGATTGGCATGGATCTCGGCCACATGGAGCGCATCTGGAAAGTGTATCTGCAACCCAACCCCTTCTCGCTGTTGGCGCAGATGGTATGGGGTTACACAATCTTCATCCTCGTGGTCGCCGTCTCGCTGTGGTTCGCCATGCGCGATCGGCGCGATCGAGCCATGAAAGTGATGATGGCTGTCGGCCTGTTCTTCGGCATCTTCCTGAGTGGCGGCGTGGGCGCCCTACTCGGCGTCAACGCCAACCGCGCCTATTGGCACATTGGCCTGTTGCCCGCCCAATTCCCGGTCTTCTCTCTGGCTTCGGGCGTAGCCCTCATGCTCATCGTCACCGGCTGGTTTGGCGGTGAAGATGACGCCCACCGCACTCAACGATTGTGGGTGTTGGCGGTGCTCTCCATCGTGCTGGGGCTGGTCAAAGTCTACTTCCTGTGGGCCGACTTCTCGCAATCGCTCTATAGCGGTATTCCCGACAATATTAAAGCCGTGAACCTCGTACTGTTTGGGCCGTATGCCTGGGCATTCTGGGGTTTGCAAATCGCACTGGGCACGGTGGTACCCATCTTGGTGCTCATCCAGCCGAAACTGGCAAAGAACGGCGCCTGGGCCGGGCTGATGGGCGCCCTAATCCTGGTTGGCTTCGCGGTAGCTCGTGCCAACATTGTCTTTCCGGCGCTGGCCGTCCCCGAGTTGAAGGGCCTGATCTCCGCCTTCACCGGCCCGCATCTCAACATTGACTACTTCCCCAGCCTGATGGAGTGGTCGGTGACCTTCGGCGTGGTTGGCCTGGCCACATTGGCCTTCCTCCTCGGCACCGATCGATTGCCCCTCTTCACCGGCAAGGAGATGACGAAATGACTCAATCCACAGTAACTCAACCCCAGAAGTGCATACTCTCCCGGCGGGATTTTCTGAAGGTCGCCGCCGCGGCCGGCGGGGGCGCCTTCCTCGGCAGCCTGCCTCTCATTCAAAAGGCCCTGGCCGCCTCGGGCGCAGAAGCCGCCGCCTATCCTCTGGCCGATCCCGCTAACCAAATTTACTCGATCTGCCAGCAATGCAATACCCAATGCGGCATCAAGGTGAAGTTGGTGGATGGTGTGGCGGTGAAGATCGACGGCAACCCCTTCTCGCCGTGGAACTTGATCCCGCATCTGCCCTACGACACCGCGCTGACCGAAACGGCTTCAATTGACGCGCCCCTCTGCCCCAAGGGTCAGGCCGGTTTGCAAACCGTCTACGACCCCTTCCGCATTGTCAAAGTTCTCAAGCGCGCCGGTAAGCGTGGCGAGAACAAATGGCAGACGATTGAATTCGATCAAGCCATCACCGAAATCGTCGAGGGTGGCAAGCTGTTCGCCAACATACCCGGCGAAGAGAACCGCGAAGTCGAAGGCCTGCGTAGTCTGCGCGCCATCACCGACGTCAAGTTGATGAAAGATATGGCCGCCGCGATCAAGCTCATTCACGGCGAAAAAGACCCGGAGAAGAAAAAGGGCCTCGTCGAAGAATTCAAGATCACGTTCGCTGACCATCTCGATAAAATGATCGATCCCGATCACCCCGATTTTGGCCCGAAGAACAATCAGATCCTTTACTTCTGGGGCCGCAAGAAGGGCGGGCGCAGTGACATCGCCCATCGCCTCTTCGGCTCCGGACTCGGCACCACCAACCGCCACGGCCACACCACGGTCTGTCAGGGCAGTCTGTACTTCTCCGGCAAGTCTATGAGCGATCAGTGGGATAACGCCACCGGCAAGTTTACCGGCGGTGCAAAAGCCTATTGGATGGGCGACCTGGCCTCGGCCCAGTTCGTCATCTTCGTGGGCGCTTCACCGTTCGAGGGCAACTACGGGCCCACCAATCGCGTCCCGCGCATTACCGCTCGCCAGGTGACGGGCGAACTGAAGTATGCCGTGATCGATCCGCGCCTTTCAAAGATCGCCGGCAAAGCCTGGAAGTGGATGCCCAATAAGCCCGGCACCGAAGCCGCCATTGCCCTGGCGCTCATTCAATGGATCATCGCCAACCAGCGCTACGACGCCAAGTATCTGGCCAACGCCAATAAGGCTGCGTCCGTGAACGGCAAAGAGCCAACCTGGTGCAACGCCGCCTGGCTGGTCAAGATTGACACCGAGAAGGGCAAGCCTACCAAGTTCCTGCACGGCAGTGAACTAAAACTGGTGGAGAAGAAAGAAGAGAAGAAGGACGACAAGACCGTTGTGACGTATGTGACCTCTGACGGCGCTGTGTTCGCCACCGACCCGTTTGTGGCGTTGGACGCCGACGGCCAGCCCGTGCTCTTCGACCCCAATGACGAAACGACTCCGGTCGTCGCCGGGCAACTGCTGGTAAATACCACCGTAGGTGAGTTTGCAGTGAAGAGCAGTTTGCAAATCCTGTACGAGTCGGCCAGCAAGCACACGATTGAGGAGTGGGCGGAGATCGCCGGTGTGCGCGCCAAAGATTTGGAGACGCTTGGCAAAGAGTTCACCTCCTACGGCAAGAATGCCTGCGTCGACATCCATCGCGGCGTGTCGCAACATACCAATGGCTACTACAACGTCATCTCCTGGTATAACCTGGCTATGCTTATTGGCAACTTCGACTGGCGTGGCGGGCAGGTTTATGCCAGCACCTACGATGTGTCCGGGGCCAAGGCCGAAGGGCCGTTCCTGTTCAGCAAGGCCGACCCCGGCGCGCTCGCCCCATTCGGCATCAGCCTCATCCGTCACGATGTGAAGTTCGAAGACACGACCCTGTTCGACGGCCAGTATCCGGCCAAACGCAACTGGTGGCCGTTGGCCTCGGACATTTATGAGGAGATCATCCCCTCGGCGGGTGACGCTTATCCGTATCCGATTAAAGCTGTATTCAGTTATATGGGTTCGCCGGTCTACTCGCTTCCGGCGGGTCACAAATGGATCCCCATCCTGCAAGACGTGAACAAGATTCCGCTGTATGTCACTTCGGACATCATCGTGGGCGAGACCAGCATGTACGCCGACTACATCTTCCCCGATGTCACCTATCTTGAGCGCTGGGAGTTCGGCGGCTCACACCCCAACATCACTTTCAAAGTGCAGGGTGTGCGCCAACCCACCATCGCTCCCCTGACGGGCACGGTGACTGTGTACGGGCAAGAGATGGCAATGCAATTTGAAGCCATGTTGTTGGCGATTGCTGAGAAACTCAATCTGCCCGATTTCGGCCCAAACGGCCTCGGCGAAGGCGTGGACTTCAAACATTCCGACGACCTGTATCTGCGGATGGTGATGAACCTGGCTTACGGCGAGAAGAAGGAACTTGAAGACGCTGTGCCCGATGCCAGCGAGGAAGAAATCAAACTCTTCATCGAAGCGCGTAAGCACCTGCCCAAAGGCGTGTTCGATGCTGATCGCTGGCAGGCCATCACCGGCGATCTGTGGCCGAAGGTGGTGACGGTGTTAAGTCGCGGTGGACGCTTCCAGGCCTTCGAGAAAGGTTACCCCGGCGACGGCATCCGCCCCGGCTCCTTCGACGAATCGTATATCGTACCGACCGGCACCAAGTTCGGCAAGATGATCAACATGTATCTGGAGAAGACGGCGGGTGTGAAACACGCCGGCACGGGCAAGAGCCTGCCCGGCTACGCCACCTACATCGAACCAGTGATGGGCTTCGATGGCGAGGTGATTGACGATACTAAAGACGGTTTCGATCTCAAGATGATCACTTATCGCGAGATTTCCTCGACCAAGAGCCGCACCTCTGGCAACTACTGGCTGCGCGCGCTTCTGCCTGAAAACTTCATCCTGATGAATGCCGGCGATGCCCAGGCCCGCGGGTTGAACGACGGCGACAGCGCCCGCATCGTGTCGGCCACTAACACGGCCGGCGAATGGGATTTTGGCAACGGCCACACCCAGGGCATGATCGGCAAAGTGCGAACCACCCAGGGCATGCGCCCTGGCGTGATCGGCTTCAGCCTCGGCTTCGGCCATTGGGCCAACGGCGCGCAAGATGTGACGATTGACGGCACGACCATTAAGGGCGACCCGGTGCGTGTCAAAGGTATCCACGCCAATGCCGCCATGCGCACCGATCCGCTGATTACAAACACAACTTTGTTCGATCCGGTGGGCGGCAGTGCGGTGTTCTATGACACAAATGTAAAAGTGGTGAAGGCGTAAGAGACAAGGAACAAGGGAGACCGGGAGATACACTCCTTGTCTCCTGTTTCCTTGCCGGGTTGTTTGGCAATGAGCCGCAATTGTAATCTCCTCATTGCCCCAGATGATGGCGTTAGCCCGGGTGCAATCGGCCGTGAACGCCTTTAAGGAATGAGGAGGTATGCCCGCCCTCAAAGAATTTCTCGCTACTTCCTCCGCGCTTCACCGCCATCTATGTCCCCGGCAGGTGCTGGGCGTGCGCATGGGAATGCTGGCCGGAGAAGTTCTCGGCCTCGACTTGCCCCAAACCGACAAACGATTGTTAACCATCGTCGAAACGGACGGTTGCGCCGCCGATGGCGTCTCGACCGCAACCAATTGCCGGGTGGGGCGGCGCACCCTGCGCGTTGAAGACTACGGCAAAGTGGCGGCCACGTTTATCGACACCGTCACCGGCCAGGCCGTTCGTATCGCCCCTCGGTTGGAGGCGCGTACTCGCGCTCGCGCTTATGCCCCCAAAGCCGGCAACAAGTGGGAAGCGCAACTGCTGGGCTACCAGCGCCTGCCTGCGGCAGAATTGCTCTTGGTGCAATCGGTGCGGTTGAAAACCCCGATTGAGCAGATCATCAGCCGGCCCGGGCTGAAAGCCGTCTGCGAAGTGTGCGGCGAAGAAATTATGAATGAGCGGGAAGTGATTCGCGATGGGGCGACGTTGTGCCGCGCCTGCGCCGGGCAGAGTTATTATTTGCTGACTGCCGAGCTTCTCCACCACCCTAACCTGTTTAACGCGAACGCGCTGGCAAGTCAACGAGGTGTTGTCGCCCCACAATAATCTTGTGCAATACGAGCAAGTCAATTCTGGCAAAAGGCTCGGCGATGCCCCGCGTGCCTTGCGAGTCCTGCGCGGCATTGAGTCGCCGCTATGACCACGCCGACTGGATTCGGCAAGACCACACTCGTGAGCATGTGGATTGTGAGCCGCGACTTCCCCTGTGCCTGGATGACATTTGACTTTTTATGCCATATTCCTATACTGCTCACATCCTCAATTTAGCGCCCTGGTCAGCATGGGCCAGGGCCGTCGGCGGGCAAACAAAAAGGCCGTAGTTTCCTACGGTCTTCAATCTGGCCTCTACTCCGCTCCTGTTGCGATTACATGCTTACCTGCAATCCTGCCCGGTCAACCGGGCTATTCGCCGCGTGAGCCGTTCGCAAGTCCCCATCATTCTGTTTGGCATATCTTCAACGTGGACAAGTCAGCATGACCTAACAGCCGTTGAAGTGTGAGTAGGTCAGTTCCCGCCGTAGGCTACAAGAAAGACCGCACTTCCTGAAGACTTGACGCGTAGCGAGCCCCGTTATGGCTAAGAGGCTGTTTTTTAAATCGAATTTGCGCCGATTTCTGTAGGGCGAATTGTCAATTCGCCCTACAATTTCCGAATTTCAAAACAGGCTCTAAGGCAGACGGCGATGGTCTCAACATTCGTCATTCTATCTCTATAGGTTTGCCTGTAGTCTGGGTGGAATGAGACTCGGCAGACTTAGCGGGCCGTCCTCGCTTTCCAACTGGAAGCGGCAGCCAAGTCTGTAGGATAATGAGGGCGCAAAAACCTGGCTGAAGTTTTGGAGCGAGTGGGTGAGTGTTTGAAATGACAACCGAACTCAAGTGGTGGCAGAAGGCGGTCTTCTACCAAATTTATCCGCGCAGTTTTGCCGATGGGGATGGCGACGGCATCGGCGACTTGCCGGGCATCATTGGCAAGCTGGATTATTTGCGCGATCTGGGCGTGGACGCCATCTGGCTCTCGCCGCACTATCCCTCGCCGCTTTACGATTGCGGCTACGATGTAGCCGACTACACCGGGGTTGCGCCCGAGTACGGGACGCTGGACGACTTCAAACGTTTTCTCGACGGCGCCCACGCGCGCGGCCTCCGAGTCGTGCTTGATCTGGTCCTCAACCACACCTCGGATCAGCATCCGTGGTTCCTCGAGTCGCGCTCCAGCCGCGACAACCCAAAACGTGATTGGTACATTTGGCGGGCTGGTAAGGGAAACGCTTCCCCCGCCCAACTCGCCGGAATGTATTCGCCCTTGAGCCACAGTGGCAGTAGGTCGCCGTAGGGGTGCATTTCAAGTTGGGGGCGAGTTTCTCCGGCTCGCGGCGGATTTGGCAATCCGGTGGGAGCGTGATTTGCTGGGCTTGCAAAAGTCTGCCCCCAAACGGAAATGCACCCTCGCCGTAGTGCGGGTCGCCGAGCATGCCGGAGTTGCCGGGCGGAGCAAAGACGCGCGGTGGGAAGAGAAGCTGCCGGTTTGCTATAATAGGCCAAAGGAAAAGACTCATGGCCGCCTACCCTAACCTGCGCGCTCGCTACTCCAAAGGCGCTCTCAAACTGAAGCGCCCACTTCGTCTGCCTGACGGCATTGAAGTTCGGGTGAGCGTCAGCACACTCTCTGCTAAGTCCAAAAAGCGGCGCACCTCTAAACGTAAGGTGGCCTATCCCAATCGGCCTTTGCCTTTACACCGCCTTGACCAACTGGTCGGCGTTATATCGCTCGGTGGTGATGCTCTGGCTGATAGTGAAGCTCTCTACAACGGCTAATAGAATATGCCAGTCAAAATCGGGCTGGACACATCGTTTGTCATTGGCCTTTTGGATAACAAGGACGTGTGGCATGCGCCTGCTTTGGAGTTACAGGCCGCGTTTCACTCAGGCGGCTTGCGCCCATACATCTTTGACTGCGTTCTTGCCGAAGTGATCAGCACACTTGCGCGCCGCATTCACGAAAAGCGCCGCAATGCCGACCTCAGCGCTTTGCTTAAGCAAGTGCAAAAGCAGTTCCCAACCCGATCTATCACCTGGCTGTATCCTGATCTGCCACGAATGTATGAGGAAGTTGTCTCCCTTGTCGAAAACTCTGCGGGCGAACTCAACTTCAACGATGCGTTGATCGCCTTGTCGTGCCGTGATCGTAAAATCCCTCTACGGGCAAGTTTCGATGCCGACTTTGATCAGGCCGTCTGGTTGAGGCGTGTTGCCGATCCTGCTGACCTTATTGCTAACCCTCCATCTTCAACTTCTCCGTCCCCTCTTTCTCCACCTCCTCCTTCGCCCAACTCGCCGGAATGTATTCGCCCTTGAGCCACAACGGTAGCAAGTCGCCATAGTGCGGGTCGCCCAGCACGCCGGAGTTGCCGGGCGGGGCGATATGCACCGTGCGCGAGAGGTCGCCCAAATCCACCACTTGGCGGTATGAAGGCGCGAAGGCGCTGGCCGTGTAAGGCGCTTCGGGTATGAAGGCGGTTTGACACACCGTGTCGGTGTCGCCGCCGATTGGAATCGGCCCGTTGTTGAACACTTTGTCCAGCGGCGGCTGGATGCCCAGCGAGTGGGGCAGGGTGATGGTGTGTAGTTTGCCCCACTGCCAGCCGGCCGGGTCTGAGCCAAACTTTTGCCTCAGCCAGCGCGCCGCCTCGGCCAGGCTGGCCTCGATCACTTTTTGTTTGCCGCCCCGCTCTTCACCCAAACTGACTCGGGATCGTCCAGCATCTTGAGTATCGTCACTGTCGAGTGGCCGATGAACTCGGTGACGGGCGTGAGGAGCGGGTGCGGGCCACTGCCGCCCATGAACTTGTTGGTCAGCTCCGGGCCGATGGCGGGCGCGATCAGGTTTTGGGCCAGCCGCGAGAGCACCACTTGATACACTGTGCCGCCGATGCTGTCCGCGCCGAGCCAGCCGTCCCACTTGAGTAAAAGGTCGAGGGCGAGTCGGGCGTCGGGGTCAGTGGCGGCAAACCCTTTGAGTCGGGTTTGTAGTTCAAGGCCGGGGATCGAGTTGAAGTCTATGTGAAAGGCGCGGCAGTCATCGGGCGAGATGCGGCCCTTGCGTTCGATCTCGCTCACGAGCGGCATTACACAACCGTCAAACCGTCATCGTCTTTTCTGCCCGCTTGCCCCTTGACGGGCTTCCCATCGGCGGCACACTGGCCGAGTCGCTATTCGCTTCGGCGGGCGTGACTGTTGGGGCTGAATGAGAATGAGTGAGGCCGTAGGCTGACACTCTACGGCCTTTTTGTTTGCTACTGCCCACGCTGGCCGAGTCGCTATTCACTTCGGCGGGCGTGCCTGTGAGCGCGTGAGGCTGTAGGCCGTAGGCTGTGACCCCCTACGGCCTTTTTAGCCCTCTATGTGGGGTGTCAATGCGGGTGTAGGGGCGTTCAATCGTTTTAGGCGGGCAAGTAGAGACTACCAACCTTTTTTATTACCATGCCTAATTCCCAATCCTGATAACCATCCGCCTCCACCAAAACGAAAATTCTCACCGTCGAGTCTACGACTGCTTCAATTTCAACGTGTTGTCCCTCATAAGGTGGGTTGTGTGTCTATCAGCGTGCCGTGTAGCTTCTCACGGCGGATACTAATTTGCGCGGTAATGGGTTGTCCCGTTGCATCGTCTACAATGTCAAATCTGAGTCGGGCATGGGCAGGCGTCGGGGCGGCCAATGTTGCGAGAATGGGTGAAGGGGTGAGAGTGACGGGGCCGCAAGCGAAAAGGAGACAAGCAACCAAATGAAACCAAGAAATAATTGCGGCTTTGAAATAGCGGGCGTAGAATGGGTCATCATTCGCCACGATTTCCATGGCGGTTCAGCCGAGATGACCTATGCGCCCATCACTGCAAATCACTGAAGTTCACTGGCGGCAGAAAGCTCGCTTGCAACAGATGTATCAGGAAACAGATTGTCCACGAACCCGTCTCCGGGTGCAAATGGTTCTGCTCTCGGTCGACGGATATTCGGTATCGAAAATCGCTGGCATTACCCGTCAGAGTGACGACACTGTTCGCCGCTGGTTGCATCGTTTTCGCGAACGGGGTTGCAATGGGCTGTTGGAAGAACTTCATCCGGGCCGCCCAGCAGACATTAGGCCCGCCATTGAAAACTTTCTGTTGACGTGCCTGAAGCAATCGCCCCGAAAATTCGGGGTCTCGCGCCCGACCTGGACAACGGCAACTTTGGCTGAGGCCGTAGAGAAGAAATTCAAAAGTGAAGTCAGCGATGAATGCGTGCGTCAACATCTTCAGCGATTAGAGATCGTCTGTCGCCGTCCAACGTGGACGGTCAAACACCTGGCCGAACAACAACCGGGATACGCCCAAAAAAAGGCGCAATTACAAGGCTTTTAAACCGCCCCCCACGTGGGGCGGATATATATGTACAAGACGAAGTTGAAATGAGTCTTTTTCCGACTTTGACTCGCACTTGGATGAAGCGCGGCCAGCAGAAAAAAATCAACGCGCCCGGCGTTAGACCAGCTAAACGACATGAAGTGGCCGCCACGGATTGGCGGACGGGCGACGTCGTTCGCGTTCGCAGT
>CAYSIV010000025.1:13547-31166 GCA_964431175.1 uncultured Anaerolineales bacterium | reverse complement strand
GTCATCCCGGTCATCAACAAGATTGACCTGCCCGCCGCCCAGCCCGACGAAGTGGCGAAAGAAGTCAGTAGTTTGCTGGGTACGCCCGTTGAGCAAATCATCAAGATTTCAGCCAAAGAGGGGATCAACGTGCGCGATGTGCTGGAAGCGGTGGTGAAGCAAGTGCCGCCGCCCAAAGGGGACGACGCTTCGCCGGCCCGCGCTCTGATCTTCGATTCGCACTACGACACTTACAAAGGCGTGATCGCTTACGTGCGCGTCCTCGAAGGCGTGATCAACGCCACCGATGAACTCCTGCTCATGATCACAGGCGCGAAGGTGAAGCCGGTGGAAGTGGGCACGTTCTCGCCGAAGATGGTGGTGACCGGGCGCTTGACTCCGGGCGAGGTGGGCTACGTGGCCACCGGCCTCAAGACGGTGCGGGAATGCCGCGTCGGCGACACGATCACGGTGGCGGCCAAACCGGCCGCCGAACCCTTGCCCGGTTATCAACGAGTCAAGCCGATGGTGTTCGCCGGGTTGTACCCGGTTGAGGGCGAAGATTATGCTTTGCTCAAGGACGCGCTGGAGAAATTGCAACTCAACGACGCTTCACTGGAGTACCAGCCCGAAACCTCAACCGCTCTCAATTTCGGTTTTCGGTGCGGCTTTCTCGGCCTCTTTCACATGGAGATTATTCAGGAACGGCTGGAGCGTGAATACGATCTCGACCTGATCGCCACCGCGCCGTCAGTGGAATACGAAGTGGTCACCGTTACCGGCGAGACGCTTCGGGTGGACTCCCCCGCCGACTTGCCCGACGAGGGCACCATCACCGAAATCCGCGAACCCTGGATGCGGATTCAAATTTTCACGCCGGATGAGTATTACGGCACCATCATGGATTTGGTGACGAAGCGGCGCGGCATTTTTATTGGCCAGGAGCATCCCGCGCCACAGCGCGTTCAGCTTACCTATGACATCCCGCTCGGCGAGTTGATCGTAGACTTCTACGATCAGTTGAAGTCGCGCACCCGCGGTTATGCTTCGCTTGATTATCAATTCCACAGTTACCGCGCTGATGATCTGGTGAAACTGCAACTGCTGGTCAACGAAGAGCCGGTAGACGCCCTGGCGATGATTGTCCACCGCGACATGGCTTATCACAAGGGCCAGATGCTGGTGAGCAAGCTCAAGGACTTGATCCAGAGCCAGCAATTTACGATCCCGATTCAGGCCGTGGCCGGCGGGCGCATCATCAGCCGGGCCAACGTCAAGGCCATTCGCAAGAACGTGCTGGCCAAGTGCTACGGCGGCGACATCAGCCGCAAGAAGAAATTGCTCGAAAAGCAAAAGCGCGGCAAGCGGCGGATGAAGAGGGTGGGGCAGGTGGAGATTCCGCAAGAGGCATTCATGGCGGTGCTGAGGTTGGGCGAAGAGTGAAGGGATTGAGATCTGTGAGTTTCGTGCGTTTCACGTCCGTGGCGAGTTATGGTGTTACGCGGATTTCACCAAGCGTTGCAGAGTCGGCGTTGGCGTCGAGTCGGGGCAAGCGAGTGAGGTCGGGCAGGGTATAGAGGCCAACTTGCAGAATGTAGTTGCCCGGCGGGAGATCGACTGGCAAAGCGAGGTGGTGGATCTGAGCAAAAACATCGCCCGGGCGCCAATTCCAGGCCGGAGCATTCAGACGGTCGTAGCCAGCGACAAGGTTGCCGCCGGAGTCGAGAAGATGCAAAAACGTTGCGGCTTCGTAGCCATAGTTGATCGGCGAAACAGGGCCAAGAGCGGCTGGATCGAGAACGCGCCAAAACGTGACCGCGGTGATGCCCTGGCCAGGGTGGGCGGTAATTGAATCAATGTCGAATGCTATCAGGGTGATGACCCCGCCGAAATTCGCCGGGGTGGCCGCCATCGTGAGTGCGCCGTCGTTAAACCAATCGGCCAGTGATTTTTGTGGCTGCCAGATCGCAGTGTCGAAGTAAGGATCCACGTCGGTTTCGCGAATGAAGTGACGCTCGATGTTTGTCAGCGGCAGGTGAGCGGCGAAGAGAGGATCAAGTTGGGTATTAGAAGGCAAGACGAGCAAGCTGTTTTTGGATTGGGGAAAGACAAGTGCTTCGCGGGCGTCAAACCAGCGCAGGTCTAGGTCGGGGCGGCGTACGCGAAGGTCGGCGGCAAAAGGGTCGTGAGGTAGATCGGGAAACGGCGACGAGAGCGCAACTGACCCGCTGAACGACACATCGTGTAAATAGGCTGTCACGGCGGCAAAGTTAGAAAAGTAGGCGGCGCGGGTGTCGGTGGCGTTGGCCCAGCGATCAAAGTAGTCATCAAAGCTGGCGAAGGCGGTGAGGCCAACGAGCACAGCAAAGCCGCCCCAGGCGAGGCGGCTGAAACGTCCTCTGCCGATGTGTTGAACGATCAGCGCGGGTAGAGTCAACACAATCGTTTGCGTCGTAATGGCGTGCAGCATCATCGTGGGTGCGCCGATGGCAGCGGCCGGGGCGAATCCGGCGCCAAGCCACAACAGGGTAAGGGCGTCAGCCGGTTGCCGCCAGCGCCAGAGGCAGAGGAGCAAGCCGCCGACGAACAAAACGCCGAGGAGCGGATCGAACACTGGGCGGCCCGGAATGTTATAGACGATGAACAAGTCGCCTTTGACGAAGAGTGTGCCGAGCGCTTCGAGGACGTTGTGCATGAGAGGATTGAGGTCGCCCGCCATCGCCGAGGTAAGTGAGGTGGCGAGGGTGCTGGTGCGGCCCCAGGCCGCCGGGTTGAGCAGGTGCGGCAGAGCCAGGGCAGTGCCGAACGCGAGTGCGGCGGCGAACTGGCCAAGCCGCTTGCGCGGGCCGAGGATAACCAGATAGAGAAGAAAGGCAGGCAGGGCCAGCCACGCCCCGCGTGAGGCTTCGTAGGTGACGAGCGCTCCGGCCAGCGCGAGCGCAAAGCCGAGCCAAGCCAGCGGACGGGCACGCAACTTTTCTTTGAAGAGCGCGATCCACATCAGCCAGAAGGCGAAGGTGATCAGGGCAGGGGATGGGTTGCTGTTGAGGGCAAAGCGGCTGGTCATCACCGGCCAGAAATTAACGGCGACCAACGCCGAGGCGCTCAGGCCGACGGCGCGCCCAAATGTCGCCCGACCCCACAAGAACGTCCCCAGCACTAGCAAGACGCCCCACAAGGCTTGATGCGCCCGCAAGGCCCAATCGGTCGGCCCGACGAGAGTCATAACGATGGCCGCCGCGTATTTTGTGAATGGCTCGTTGGCGTAACCGTAAGGGGCATCAATCGCAAACGGCTTGCCCGCCGCAACCTGTCGCACGAAGAAGCCGACCGCGCTTTCGTCGTGAGTGAGACCGGGGGGAACGCTGTCGAGTCGGTGGAAGCGGAAGAAGACAGCGATGAGCAAGATAACAATGAGGAGTGGAAGCTCCAGACGGCGCAACGAGGGCATGGCCAGAGTATAACAAAACATCCCGAAGGCGCAACACCTTCGGGATGTTTTGTGATTGGCTTTAGTGGTCCAGGGCCTGGCCGAAGGCCCCCTGTCGGGTGTGCCTGTCTACAAGCCCGCCCACAAGGGGCCAAACTACGGAACGGCGACCGACACCGTGCCAACTTTGCCGCCGGTGGGCGTAAAAACGGTGATGTCGAGGCTGGTGACTTTGCGAGCCGGATAAGCCGCGCCGACTACTTTCCCGTCGACAGCGATGTTATGCGGGTTAACCAGATAAACGGTCAGCACCGACGCGCCGCTGGTTCCGGGAGCAATGTCCTTAGAGTTGACGCGATAGGTGTTGCCGCAATCGAACCAGCCTTCGTACAGGTTGATCTCATAGTGGAACGATTTGAGCCACACACCCTCAGGAGTGCGCTCCAGCGGCTCGTCACCCTGGGCAAAGACGTGCTCGATGAAACGACAGCCGACGGTCGTCAAGTGGGTTGTGCCGTCGCTCAATTGGACGTTAGCTTGCCACAGCAGGGCCGTGCCGGGCAGAGGTTTTTCAAACGTTCCGTGTTCGGCCTTGAGCAGGGCCACGTCTTCGTATAAGCCGTCAGGTTTGCGATCCGACGTATACTTGCCGCCGGCAATAGCCGGGGAGACAGATTGATTGTGAACGGTGAGCGGAATATCTACCACCCGGCCGTCCCCGGCGTAAATTGGCGTGCCGATGGTGACGGTGAAGCCGCCGCCTGAGCCAGCAGCGCCGGTCGGCGAGCTGGCAGGCGCGGCGGTGGTGACGCCTGAAGGGATAATCAGGGTCTGGCCGGGGAAGATTTTGTTGGCGTCGCTTAGATTGTTGGCCTTTATAATCGCGGTGGGCGAGACGCCAAATTTACGCGCGATCTTATACACCGAATCGCCCGGTTGCACTACGTAGCTGGTGTCGGCGAAGGCTGGCGCAACGTTGACGACGAGCAGTATAAAAAGCAAACTAACGATGAGGATCTTTCTCATGACGATTATCTCCTTGCTGAAAGCGTTTGTAGGTTAGTGAAGTTTAATCCGGTCAACAAAAAAACGCAATTGAATGAATATTCAACCATCAATGCCCGAAGCGAGCAATAATCATTCCAGGCACGTCGTCATCGTCGGCGCCGGCCCGGCCGGGCTGACGGCGGCCTGGGAGTTGATCCGGCGCGGGGTGGCGGTGACGGTGCTGGAGAAGTATCACCTCGTCGGCGGTATCGCCCGCACCGAGCAATATAAAGGATACTACTTCGACATTGGCGGCCATCGCTTCTTCACCAAAGTAGGCGAGGTAGAGCAACTGTGGCACGAATGGATGAAGGAAGATTTTCTTCTGCGCCCGCGCACCTCACGCATCTACTATGACGGCAAATTTTTTGATTACCCTCTGCGCGCCTTCAACGCCCTCTTTAACATGGGTCTTTGGCGCAGCAGCCTCATCATGCTGTCGTATATCCAATACAAGCTTTTCCCCTACCCGCAAGAAGAAACTTTTGAGCAGTGGGTCACCAACCGTTTTGGCAAGCGCCTCTTTGAAATTTTCTTCAAGACCTATACCGAAAAGGTATGGGGCATTCCTACCAGTGAGATTCGGGCTGAGTGGGCGGCCCAACGCATCCTGGGCTTATCGCTCTTCTCGGCCATCCGCAATGCGCTCTTCAAACCTCGCGGCAAGCAGATCAAGACCCTCATTGAAGAATTCCACTACCCCAAACGCGGGCCGGGCATGATATGGGAGCGGGTGGTGGAGTTGGTAACTGAACGCGGCGGCAAAGTAATTATGAACGCCGACGCTGTCGCGGTGAAACGTGATGGTGACCGGGTGACAGGCGTTGAGGCCGTGGTGGGTGGCGAACACCGTTTCTTCCCGGCCACGGATGTGATTTCCTCTGCGCCCCTCACTGAGTTGATCGCCAAACTCGACCCGCCGCCGCCGCCCGAAGTATCCGCCTCGGTGAAACACCTTTCTTATCGCGACTTTCTCAGCGTGGTGCTGATTCTCGACCAGCCCAATCTCTTTCCCGACAACTGGATTTACATCCACAGTCCCGAAGTGAAAGTGGGCCGCATCCAGAACTTCGCCAACTGGAGCCCTGATATGGTTCCAGACTCAAACACGTCGAGCCTCGGCCTGGAGTATTTCTGCACCGAGGGAGATGAGTTGTGGCAGATGTCTGACGCCGACCTTTTGGCCCTAGGCAAGCGTGAACTTGAAGCGATTGGCCTCACCCGTGGCGCAAAGGTGATTGACGGCACCGTCGTGCGGCAGTTGAAGGCCTACCCTGTTTATGACGCCGTCTATGCCCAGCATCTCGAAGTGGTGAAAAAATACCTGGCGGGCTTGAAGAACCTGCAAACGGTGGGCCGCAACGGCTTGCACAAATACAACAATCAAGATCATTCCATGCTCACCGCGATTCTGGCGGTGAAGAACCTGGTGGGCGACGGCGTCCATGACTTGTGGGAGGTCAACACCGAACGCTCGTACCACGAAGAAGTGCGTGTCGGCAATGACCAGAAGAAAGTGGAAGAGAAGCCGGTTGATATTTTGGAAGCGTAAGCGCGCTGACCGGGGACGGGGAAGGTATAATTGCGCGGTACCCTTCCTGGCTGGCGTTTTGAAATTCTCGCTTGCAGCGCGACGCGAAGCGGCCAAATCGCGCTACAAAGTTACAACTATAAAGGCGGCAACCCTTGAAAATTAACTGGAAAGTGATCTTTGGTTTCCTGGTCAGCTTGATCTCGGTCGGCATCATCTTGTGGAATGTTGATCTGGCAAAAGTGGGCCAGGAACTAGCGAAGGCCAACTACCTGTGGTTCATTCCGGCCATTGTCTTGAACATGGCCGGGACGTGGGCCAAGAGTGTGCGCTGGAAAGCTCTGCTCGACAACCGCATTTCCACCTCGCGCTCGTTCTGGATTTCCAACGCCGGCAATCTGCTCAACAACGTTTTGCCGCTCCGGCTGGGCGAACTCAGCCGCGCCTACCTCGTCAGCCGCAACAGCCCGGTGACGGTGATGCAGGGCCTGTCCACCGTCCTCATCGAACGCCTGCTCGATGTGTTGACCGTGTTCGGCATGTTGATGCTGGTGATTCCGTTTGTGCCCAGCGGCGGCTTTCTGGTGCAGAGCGGAACACTTCTGGCGGCCATCGCCTTTGTTGGGGTGGCCGGAATGTTCATCGCCGCCGCCTTGCGCCCGCAGTCAATGGTCATAGCCCGGTTTTTCTTCAAGCCCCTTCCAGCAAAATTGAGCGAGACCCTCCTTAAGCAAGCTGACGAGTTTTTGCTGGGTGTCAGCGCCGCCGGGGGCAAGCGCCTTCTGGCAGGGATATTTTGGTCTATCATCACCTGGCTCGGCTGGGGCGGCGCGTCTTACCTCATGTTGCTCTCCTTCGTGCCCGGCGCGCAGTTAAACGTGGGTATCTTCGTTACCTGTGCGCTGGCGCTCGGCCTGAGCATACCGTCAGCGCCTTCCGGGGCGGGGTTGTACGAAGCGGGCGCAGTGGCCGGGCTGGCCGTCTTCGGCGTCCCGACCAATGTGGCTCTGGCCTACGCCATCGCCGCCCATCTGCAAAGCTTCATCCTTACCGGCATCTTTGGCACCATCGGCCTCGACCGCGAAGGCGAGAGCTTCTCTCACCTGGCCTCAGCGGCCCAAACCGTGATGGCCTCGGCGCGGCCAAGCGATAAATGAAGATTCTGGTTGCGCTGACTTATTACCGCCCGCATGTTTCGGGTCTAACGATCTACGTCGAGCGCCTGTCGCGAGCCTTGGCCCGGCGCGGTCATGCCGTCACCGTGCTCACCTCACATTACGAACCCAGCCTGCCCCTGGAAGAAGTGATGGATGGCGTGCGGGTGGTGCGCGCTCCGGTGCTGGCCCGGGTGAGCCGGGGGGTGGTCATGCCCACCCTCTCCTTCCTGGCGACGAAATATATGTGGCAAAACGAGGCTCTGAGCTTGCACTTGCCCCAACTCGATGCCAGCGGCATTGCCACCCGCGCCCGACTGTTCAACCGGCCCAGCATTCTCACCTACCATTCCGATTTGCTTCTGCCGTCATCCTTCTTCAACAATTTGGCCAGCGCGGTGCTCGGCCTCAGCAATCAGGCCGCCGCCCGGTTGTGTGATGCCATCTCGGCTTACACCGACGACTTCGCCCAACACTCGCCCTATCTTTCAAAGTATCTTCATAAAGTGCAAGTCATTCCGCCGCCGGTTGAAATTCCCGTGCCGGATGAGGACGACGTGAAAACGTTTATCGAGCAACATGGCCTGGAAGGGAAAACAGTCATCGGCATTGCCGTGCGCCTGGCAGAGGAGAAAGGCGTGGAATACTTGCTCGAAGCTCTGCCGTGCATCATGGAAAAATACCCGAACGTCATCATCGTCCATGCCGGGCCGCTCGAAGCCATTGGTCACTCAGCCTATGCTCGCAAGCTGGAGCCGTTGCTGGAAAAATACAAACACCATTACGTCCATGTCGGCACCCTGAATTCCAGGCAAATGGCGGCTTTCTTTCGCGCTTGCCACGTGACAACCCTGCCCAGCATCAACAGCACCGAGACTTTCGGTCTGGTGCAGATCGAGTCGATGATGTGCGGCACACCGGTTGTGGCCAGCGACTTGCCGGGGGTGCGTCAGCCGACGACGATGACCGGCATGGGCCGCACGGTGCCCATTTGCAACTCGACGGCGCTGGCCGAGGCCATCCTCGAAGTGCTCGACAATCGCCAGAAGTACGTTCGTCCGCGAGCCGAAATTGCTGACAAGTTTTCGCCCGATGCCGTGGCCGCAAAATACGAAGCAATCTTCGAAGAACTGCGACGCAACCGCAACTGAAAACTAACCCCCGGCTCATCCTTTGTTAATCGATATGACTGATGATCTCCTCTGGCGACAACTCAAAGCCATGCCCGCCTTTCGCGGCTTGCTGAGAGCGGTTGAGGCGAAGTTTTACGAGGGCCTGACCCTGCCCGAACCGGCGCTGGATCTCGGTTGCGGCGATGGCCACTTTGCCTCCGAGACGTTCGACGGCCCCCTGGCCGCCGGGATCGACCCGTGGTGGCTGCCGTTGAAAGAGGCCCGGGCCCGCCAATCGTACAAAGTGCTGGCCCAGGCCGACGGGGCGCGCTTGCCGTTTCCATCAAGCCACTTTGCCAGCGCGGTGAGCAATTCGGTGCTCGAGCACATTCCTGATCTTGATCCGGTGCTGGCCGACCTCAACCGGGTGCTGAAACCAGGGGCCACCTTTATCTTTTGCTCGCCGAGCGACCACTTTTTGGAGTTCCTTTCCATTTCGCGCTTCCTGCGGCGGCTGGGACTTCGCCGACTTGCGGAAATGTACGAACGGTTCTTTAATCGTATCTCACGACACCAACACTGCGACTCGCCCGATGTGTGGCGCGAACGGCTGGCGAAGGCCGGGTTTGAGGTGGAACAGCACTGGTATTATTTTTCGCCCGCCGCCCATGCGGCGTTGGAGTGGGGGCATTATTTGGGTTTGCCCGCCGCCGTCGCCAAAGCGCTCATTGGCCGCTGGATCATCTGGCCTAGCCGCGCCAACTTGTGGCTCACCGAAAAGCTCCTGCGCCGCTACTTTGAAGAAGGCCGGCAGGAGAAAGGCGCGTATGTGTTTTTTGTTTGCCGGAAAACGACGAAAGACGATGGACGATAGACGAAGGCTCTGCGCTCATTCGTCACGCGAAGCGGTCGTTCGTCATTCGTCTTACATTCGATGACACTCTGGGACGCTTACCTTATTCTCCTCTCCCACCTCGGGCTTGGGCCGCACCCTACTGGCGCCGATGGCAACCCGGTGGAACTACCTGCGCTCGCCTCGCTTCGCCCGGCCCCGATCTCGCGCCCCTCGATCCAACTCCGGCCTATTGACCTGACCCGGCAACTCAGCCTGGTTCGCTGGCTCGGCTTGCCATTTGGATTTGTATTGGCCCTGGCCGGGCAATGGGCGCTCGTGCAATCGCGCGAGAACCCGTTACAGGGCGTTGGCTTGTTGGCAATTGGCATCGGCGTGTTTGTGCTCGTGCTATGGCGCGAAGCCTTGGACTTGCGGTCTGCGTCGGTGATGGCAACTGCCGAAGCCCTGCCTTTGCCCGGCCTCGTTTCGGAAGCTCAAACGCGGGTGCGCTGGCGTGTGGCCGCGCTGGCCCTGTTGTGGAGCGGCCTGACCTACTTTTTTCTTGAAAAGAACGACTTCAGCATCTTTGGCCGACTCAGTTGGGCGATGAGTTTGCTCGCCTGGGTGGCCGCCTTCTGGCAGGGGCCGCTGGGTCTCAAGTTGAACTGGCGCTCGCTGTGGGGGCGACTGTGGCTGGGCGAGTTCAACCTCCGCCTCACCCGAACCATGTTTTTATTTTTGGTCGTGCTGGCGGTGTCCGCCGGGTTCCGTTTTGCTCAACTGGATACAGTACCGGTGGAGATGACGAGCGACCACGTCGAGAAGCTCCGCGACGTGAACGACATCTTGAACAACGGCCTCCGCCCGATTTTTGAAGCCAGCAACGGCGGGCGCGAACCGATGGAGTTTTATCTGGCCGCCATCGCCGCCAACTATTTGCCAACCGGCCTCTCGCACCTCACCCTCAAACTGGTCACATCCGTCGTTGGTTTTCTCACCTTGCCGCTGATCTTCTTGTTCGCGCGCGAAATCGCCGAAGATGATCTGACCGCGCTCCTGGCGATGCTGGCGGCAGGCATTGGCTGGTGGCCGAACACGATCAGCCGCAATGGCTTGCGCTTTCCGTTTGCGCCGTTTTTTGCGACAGCAGCGTTGTGGCTCATCATTCGCGCCCTCAAGCGCCAGCGACGCAATGAGGCGTTGCTGGCCGGGCTGGCAATTGGGATTGGCTTGTACGGCTACACGCCGATCCGCGCTCTGCCACTGGCGGCGGTGGTTGCCTTTGGGTTGTACGCGCTTCATCATTGGCGCGGGCGGCTCTCGTTGAAGTTGGCGGCCTGGTTGGGTATGGCGGCGCTGGTTATGCTGGCCGGGTTCGTGCCAATGATCCGCTATGCCGCCGACGCGCCGCAAGACTTCTGGCGGCGCACCATCACCCGCATCGTCGGTGACCCCGGCGAAGAGAAGCCATTTGCCTTGAGTCAGTTCGCAGAAAATGAGTGGAACTCGATCCGCATGTTCTCGTGGACAGCCGACTCGGCCTGGCTGGTCAGCCCGGCGGGGCAACCGGCGCTGGATTGGATCATGGGCGCGTGCTTTGCATTGGGTGTTGCCTTCCTGCTCTATCGTTATGCGCGCTATCGGCGCTGGTTGGATTTGTTCCTGCTCATCGCCGTGCCGGTGCTGTTGTTGCCTTCGACACTTGCCCTGGCTTTTCCCATCGAGAATCCGTCGCTACATCGATCGGGGACGGCCATCCCGGTGGTGTTTTTAATCGTCGCCCTGCCCCTGCGTTTGTTGGTCGAGCACAGTCAAAAGATATTTGCCGGAGGGCGGGGCAGGCTGGTTGGCCTGGGGCTGGCCGGGGCCTTGGTCTTCGTCTCTGCCCAGAACAATTGGAACATTATTTTCGTCGATTATGCAAAGCAATATAAAGACTCGGTGCAGAACGCTTCGGAGCTGGGGGCGTTGGTGCGGGCCTGGGCCGAGTCAGTTGGATCGTATGACACCGTCGTCGTGCGGGCCTATCCTTACTGGGTGGATACGCGGGCGGTGGGCATTTATGCCGGGAAGTATGGCTGGAACAACGTCATCCTGGATGCGAACAAGCTGGGCGAGCTGACAAACGACCCTCGCCCGAAGCTATACATTTTGAACCGGCACGACGCTGAGAGCATTGACCTCTTGCGGCAAATTTATCCGCAGGGCAAACTGGCCTATCGCGCCTCGTCGTTCCATGACAAGGATTTTGTGACATTCTTTGTGCCGGGTCTGGTAGATTTTGACGAGACCACCATTCCGCCACCGTAAACAAGGGTGATTATGTCTGAAACCGCCGACGAAATTGAAACGCCAGGCTCTGAGCTTCAGCCGCCGACGACCGGCGGTATTGTTGATTCGGCCCCGGCTGTTGCTGAAACGCCTGAAGCCACGCGCCCTACGCCGCCAGCCGCCAACCTGGACTGGCGTGGCCTGGCGATTGATATTTTCCTCGTTTTCCTCATTGGCGCTGGCCTGTATTTCCGCTTCAGTTGGGTAAACTGGAATCGGGGCACCGACCTGCACCCTGACGAATACGGCCTTACTGGCACCCTCACTCAACTGCACATTCCCAAGACGTTGGGCGACTACTTCAACACTCGCCTCTCGCCGATGAGCCCGTATCAGAAGTATGACCTTGACGGCCTTCCGATCCCGCCCAGCTCTGAATACCCGGCGCCAGACAATCGTATGCGTTGGGGTCAGTGGCCGCTCACTATTATTCGCTTTGTCGCCGAAGTGACCGACAATACCGATTACACTAAACTTCGTCTCATGGGCCGCCAGCTCTCGGCCCTGGCCGATAGTCTGTCTCTGCTCATCATTTTCCTGATCGGCTCGCGCTTGTACAACCGCCGCGTCGGTTTGCTGGCGGCGGCTTTGAGCGCGCTGGCCGTAATGCAAATTCAGCAGTCGCACTTTATGACGGCCGACAACATTGCCGGGCTATTCACAGCCCTGAGCATGTACTTCGCCGTCCGCGTCGCGCAAGCCCCCACCCTTGCTCCCTCCCCTGCGCGCGGCGCGCAAGCGGGGATAGGGTGGGGGCGGGGCTGGCTTTGGTACGCGCTATTTGGCGTTGCTTTCGGCATGGCTCTCGCCTCGCGTATCAACCTCTTGCCGTTGTTTGGCGAAATTCTGGCCGCGGCCTTCATTGCTTACGCCGACCCGTGGCTGAAGGCGCAAAGCGAAAAGCGCGACCCCTTCAACTTGATCGTGGAAGCCGGCTGGCGGATTGCTCTGGCTGGTGTGCTGGCTTTCCTCGTCTTCCGCGTCACCCAACCCATGTCCTTCCGCGCCGAAACCGGCGACACGACCCTCTTCACCATCCATCCGAATCTTGAGTGGTCGGACAGCATGGCGGTGGCCCAGGCCGAGTCGAGCGGCCTCGGCGGCGGCCCGCCCGGCGAACAATGGACGAACCGCCCGGCTCTGATCTTCCCGTTCATCAACATGGTGCTGTGGGGCCTGGGTCTGCCGCTCGGCCTCGCCGCCTGGGCCGGCTTTGCCTGGGCGGCGTGGCGCTCACTCAACTCATCGTCATGGCGGGTTCACCTTCTGCCGCTCACCTGGGCCGGCGGCTACTTCCTGTTCATGGGTACACGCTGGGTCAAGTCCATCCGCTACTTCCTGCCCATCTATCCCTTCATGGCCCTGTTTGCGGCCTGGGCGGTTTACGAGTTGTGGGCGATGGCGAAACGGAATGTAGACGAAGGACCGCTTCGCGAGACGAATGACGAACGCAAACCCTCGTCTATCGTCTATCGTCTTTCGGCGGCGGCGCTCTTCGCCGTTGTCTCTCTCGGCGCCCTCGCCTGGGCCTGGGGCTTCACTAGTATCTATCGAACTGACAACACCCGCATCCAGGCCTCACAATGGATTTATCAAAACATTCCTGCCGCCTTCAACCTGACTCTCGATACTGTCGACGGCAAGTATGTGGATCCGATTCCGGCTCCCTTCCCGGCGCAAATAATAGGTGAGGAGCCACTGCTGATCGTCCTTGAGCCGCGCGCGAGCGGCACGTTGAGAGAGGTGACGGTCGGGCATGCCCGCGATCTTGCCGGCGCGTCACCGACGACCCACATGCATATCGTCCTGTCGGCGGACCCGGAAGGCACACAGCCTTTGGCCCAAACCGACATGGCGATTGAAACGAAAGACCCCGGCCTCCCCGGCGGCCAGTTCACCGCGCCGCTTGGCCCGGTCCAGCTGGAAAAGGGCACCCGTTACTACCTTATTATCTCCGGCCAACCCAACAGTTTCCTGGAAGTGTCTGGCGACGTGGTGGCCAACGAATCGTGGGACGAGGGCCTGCCCCTGCGGATTGACGGGCGCGACGGGTTTGGCGGCCTGTATCGTGGCCTGACGATGGAAGTGCGCTGGGGCGACGACGAGAATAAGCGCCAGATGTTCATCAACAACATCGCCGAGGCCGACTACCTCATTCTGCCCAGCCAGCGCGCCATCTGGAGCGCCTCGCGCCTGCCCAACACGTACCCGATGACGATGGAGTATTACCGGGCTCTGTTCAATGGCCGATTGGGATTCGATCTGGTGGCGCAATACCAGTCGCCGATTACGATTGGCCCGCTCCAGATCTCAGATATAGCCGGTTCTCTGGCCTGGGGCCGCCAGCCTGACCTGCCGATTTCGAAGCAAGAGCCATGGGATAAAAATATCCTCTCGGCCGAAGAGGCTTTCAGCGTCTACGACCACGCGCCGGTCTGGATCTTTAAGAAGCGCGCCGACTTCAACCTGGGGAAAGCGGCGGCTATTCTTGATGCGGTTGATCTGACCCAAGTTGTTAACCAGGGGCCGCGTGAGGCCACCGCCGCCTCAACCCTGCTCCTGTTGCCGTCGGATCGACTGGCCGCACAACGCGCGGGCGGAACGTGGTCGCAAATGTTCAACCCGAACAGCCCACTCAATGCGATTGAGCCGCTGGGCGCCGTGGCCTGGTGGCTCACCGTCGTGGCCTTGGGCTGGCTGGCCTTTCCCATCACCTTTGTTGCGTTTAGCGGTCTTAATGATCGTGGCTTCGCCTTCACTCGCAACGTCTCGCTATTGCTCATTTCGTGGGTAGCGTGGCTGTTAGCCAGTGTTCAACTCCTGCCTTTTACCCAATTGACGTTGTGGCTGGTGACGCTGGCCCTGGTTCCGATTTCGGGCTTCATTGTCTGGCGGCGCGGGAGCGAGATCAAGGCCTGGCTGGCAGAAAATCGCCGTTACGTGTTGATCGTGGAAGCGCTGTCGCTGGGCTTTTTCGTCTTCTTCTTGCTCATCCGTTTAGGCAACCCCGATTTGTGGCATCCGAACTTTGGCGGCGAGAAGCCGATGGACTTCTCGTACTTCAACGCGGTGCTCAAGAGCACTTCGTTCCCGCCGTACGATCCCTGGTTCGCGGGCGGCTACCTGAACTATTACTATTATGGCTTCGTCATCGTCGCCACAGTTACAAAGATGCTCGGCATCGTGCCGTCGTTTGCCTACAATTTGATTCTGCCGATGCTGTTCTCGCTCGTCGGCATCGGCGCGTTCGGCGTGGCTTACAACCTTGTGGCGAGTGGCCGGAAATTGGAAGTTGGAAGTTGGAAATTAGAAGTTGGAGAGCCTCCCGCCGCACTTCAGGCGTCCAACCTCCAACCTCCAACCTCCCGCCGCACTTCGGGCGTCAAGCTCGCCAATCCCTACTTCGCCGGTATTGCCGCCGCTTTGCTCTTTGTGGCGCTGGGCAACCTGGGACAAAAGGATGTGATCATGAAGGCCCTGACTCGCGCCGGCGGCGATATTCAACCTGTGCCGTTGCCGTTCATTGATGATCTGGAACGGGCGGCAGTGGGCGCATGGCGCATTTACGTGGAAGGCCAGCCGGCGCCCATTCCCATGGGCGATTGGTATTGGAACGCCACCCGCGTCACCCCTGAAGTGGCAATTGCCGAGTTCCCGTTCTTCACCTTCCTTTACGCCGACCTGCACGCGCACATGATCGTGCTTTCGATGGTGGTCATCACCCTGGGGTGGGGCGTGTCATTGGTGAACAACGCCCGGAGCGGGAAACGGCTTGGTTGGGTGGAGACGGTTGCTCTTTGGGGGGTTGGGGGGTTGGCGTTTGGCGTTATCCAACCGTCCAACTTATCAGACTATCAAACCTATTGGTTGTTGGGTTGCGTGGCGATCTTCTACGCTCAGTTTCTCAAACATGGGAAGTTCAACATTCGATTCCTGATTGACGTTGGCTTGCTGAGTGTTCTGTTGATCGGACTGGCCAGCCTGCTCTTCCGGCCCTACACTGCCTGGCGCGGCGAGGGTTACGGGGCCATTGAGCTGTGGAAAGGCGATCGCACACCGCTGGATGCTTACTTCATCATTCACGGCCTGTTCCTGTTCATTACCGTCGGCTTCCTGCTGGTCGAGACACGACGCTGGATGCAGAAAACAACACTCGACGAGATCAGGGATTTGATCAACCCGGCGTTGTTCACGCTGGGGGCGCTTATTCTGCTGGTGATCGTCTTGTGGCTGGCAGGTTATAAGGTCGCCATCATCGCTTTGCCCCTCATTGCCTGGACGGGGCTATTGATGATCCGGCCTGACGCCGAACCGGAACGGCGGGTGACGCTGTCTCTGGTTGGCCTGGCTCTGTTGTTGACCCTGGTGGTGGAATTCGTCGTGGCCAAGGGCGACATTGGCCGCATGAATACCCAGTTTAAGTTTTACCTTCAAGTGTGGACGTTCTTCAGCGTGGCTTCTGGCGCCGCCCTGGCCTGGATCTGGGCGCAGATGCCGGAGTGGTTGCCCATCAACCGCAGGGCCTGGCAAGTTGCCTTTGGCCTATTGGCGCTAATCGCAGTCTCGTACACGATCACGTCCGCTTCGGCCAAGATTCGTGATCGCTTTTATCCCCGCGCGGCGGTGCTGAATCCCGACACCCCCGAGGTGGATTGCAAGACACTGCCGGGGATGCCAGTGCCTTATACGGAAAGCCTGGCTGTAAAAGACCAGCCTCACAGCCTGAACGGCATGGATTATATGCAGTGGAGCGCCTACTGCGATCAGGGCTACTTCATTCCGCTCCAGTATGACTACGAGGCGATCCGTTGGATGCAGGACAATGTTCAAGGGTCGCCGGTGATCGTGGAAGTGAACACCCCCGAATATCGCTGGGGATCGCGGTTCACAATCAACACCGGCCTCCCCGGAGTCGTCGGTTGGAACTTTCATCAACGACAGCAACGCGGCGTCGTGGTTTCAGACACGCTGGTCACCAACCGGGTGGCAGACATCGGCCAGTTTTACCTGACTGCGGATGAGGCCGCAGCGCAAGCTTTTCTAAAGAAATATGATGTAAGCTACATTGTCGTCGGCGGCTACGAACTGGCTTATTACCCGCCCGAATCGTTCGTCAAGTTCGAGCGCATGGTGGACGAAGGCGCGCTCCGAGTGGCCTACCAGAACGATGGCACAGTGATTTATCAGGTGGTAAAGTAGCGCGATTTGCCTACTTCGCGTCGCCCTACAGCGGATTTTCGGGTTTGGCCGTGTATAACTCTCCAGAACATATGATTGACTTGCTTCGCGCCGCCCAGGGGGGCGACGCCTCGGCGGCAGAAGCCCTCTTCCGGCAGTACAGTCCGGCAGTGTTCCGGCTGGCGGCCAGCTTGCTTAACGACGCTGACGATGCAGAAGAGGTAATGCTAGACGCATTCGTCTATGCGTTGAAGAACCTCGGGCGGTACGACCCGGCCCGCTCGGCCTTTCAGACTTGGCTCTTTACAATCACTATCAGCCGATGTCGCAATAAGCGGCGGCGCAAGTGGCTGGCAACAGTTTCCTGGTCGTGGTTCACGCGCGAAGAGCAAGAGACCGGGCGCGGCGGCCAACTCCGATCACTCGAAGACTGGCTGGTAGCGCGGGGCGCGCAAAGAGAATTGTGGGCGGCAGTGCAGGCGCTCTCGCCCAAATTGCGCGAGGCCGTCATCCTGCGATTTGTGGCTGAACTGCCTTACGCCGAAATTGGCGAAGCCGCCGGTTGTGGCCCTAAAGCCGCCGAGTCTCGCGTGCGAACCGGAATTACGGCCTTGCGCAAACAGTTGGCCGGGCAGGAGGCCTTGCGGCAGGATTGGCTTGAGGCGATGGATTTGAAATGACGAAACATATTTCCGATCTTACACTGGCTTACATCGAAAACAGGTTGACTCCTGAAGCGCGGGCGCGCTTTGAAAGGCACGTGGGTGAGTGTGCGGTGTGCCGGGCCGAAGTTGACTCCCTGCGGCAAACCCGCGCGGCTCTGAAAGAGGCTGCGCGTGTTCTCGCGCGCTTGCAAGTGCGGCCTGCGACCTGGGCGCGGGTGCGCGCTCGACTTGCGCCAACGCTCCGTCCCAGTGTTCTGCCGGCAGTTCGACGGTCGTGGCAAGTGACAGCCAGCGTGGCTGTGGTGGTGATGGCCCTGGCCTCAAACCTCACCCTCAATGCGGTGCGGGCGGCCCCAC
>CAYSIV010000025.1:3122-13537 GCA_964431175.1 uncultured Anaerolineales bacterium | reverse complement strand
CGGCCATTCAGACGCCGGCCGCCCAGGTTGTCATTTTGGACACGGCCACCATCGAAGCGACGCGCAATTCCCTCTCCGCCGACTCCACATTTACGCCGACATTGACTCCCGGCCCGGGTGCGGCCAACTAAATATATGCCCGACTTGCTTGCATTTTTTCTGTGGTGGTTAATCGTCACCGTTTTTGGCATCGTCGCCTGGCCCATTCTCTTCTGGTTCTTCCGCTTTCTGCCTGATCGCGGTTACAGCCTGTCGAAGACGGGCGGCCTGCTGGCAGTTGGCTACGTGGGTTGGTTGCTCGGCAACTTTGGCTTCGTGCTGGTCAGCCCCGGCGGGGTGATCGCGACTCTGATGATCGTCGGCGCGCTCTCGGCGCTGGCGTTGCGCGGCGGCGCACTGGCCGACATGCAAACGTGGTTGAAGGCAAACTGGCAGGTGGTGGTGATCACCGAGATCATCTTTTTGGCCGCCTTTGCCGGTTGGGCGTATTCCCGCGCTCTCAACCCCAACATCACTGCCACCGAGAAGCCAATGGAGTTCGCCTTCCTCAACTCCGTTTTGCGCACTGGCACCCAGCCGCCCGGCGACCCGTGGCTGGCCGGTTACGCCATCAGCTACTACTACTTTGGCTACATCATCATGGCCATGCTCATCTCACTCTCGGGCGTCCTGCCGAGTGTGGGCTTCAACTTGGGCATTGCCTTGTTGTTCGCGCTAACGGCGCTTGGGGCGTTTGGGGTGGTGTTGAATTTAGTAGCGGCGTCGCGGATGCAATCCGCTCCCACGAGTCAACCTGCTTATTCCATCATGCCGGCCTTGTTGGGGCCGCTATTCATGTTGATCGGCAACCTCAACGGCTTCCTTGAAGTGATGCACAAGATGGGGAAATTCAGCCCGGCGTTTTGGGCGTGGCTGGATATCAAGGAGACGAACGTCGCGCCGACTCTGCCCAGCCTCGGTTGGATGCCCGACCGCTTTCTATGGTGGTGGCCGGCGTCGCGGGTGGTCCACGACATCAACGCCTTCACCGGCGCAGAAGTAGAGGTGATTGACGAGTTCCCGTTCTTTTCGTTCCTGCTGGGCGACATGCATCCGCACGTGCTCGGCCTGCCGTTTGTGTTTCTGGCAATTGCTTTTGCCCTGAACTTGTTTTTGATGGTGCGAGCCAACGCCGACAAACTGCGCGAGGCCTCTGTAATCAACAACTGGACTCGATGGCTGCCGCCACTGGCCTGGCCGGAATTGCTGGCCGGCGCGGTCGTGCTTGGCGGGCTGTCATTCTTGAACACTTGGGATTTCCCGATTTATATTTTTGTGGTTGTCGCCAGTTATACCGTCGCCCGCGGCTTGGGCGATGGCTGGCATGGCGAAGTGTGGCGGGAAGGCGTCTCGCTTGGCGTTGGCTTGGCGGTGTGCGGCGTGCTGTTGTATTTGCCGTTTTATATCAGCTTCCGGTCGCAGTTGAGCGGCATTTTGCCGAACGTGATTTTCGGCACGCGGCTCCAGCAATTTGGGGTGATGTTTGGCCCGGCGCTGTTTGTGGTGCTGGTCCTCATGGGCTGGCTGACCGCCCGCCGCTGGCGCGAAATGGACTGGCGCGGCGGGGCGATGATCGCTCTTTCGATTCTAGCCAGCCTGATCGTTGTTGGCGCGGCTTTGGCGCTCGCTGTCATCACCAGCAACCGACCCGATGCCCAGCAGGCAATTAATAACCTTGTGGGTCAGGCGAACTTGCAGGATGTGCTGTCTCAAGTTTTGCGATTACGCCTGGAGCGCGCCGCCGTGCCGTTCCTGCTCACCTTGCTGTTAACGGTCGCGGCGGCGTGGATATTCGCGCCACCGAAGAAAGTGGCCGACGAGCCGAGGCGGCCGGCCCTTGATTTGATGCCGTTCGTCGTCATCCTCATCGCCACTGGCGCGCTTCTCACTCTAGGGCCGGAGTTTGTCTATCTGCGCGATGTCTTCGGCCAGCGCATGAATACCATCTTCAAGCTTTATTATCAGACCTGGGTCGTCTGGTCAATCGCCGCCGCCTTTGGAACCTGGTTGCTTCTGCAAGCGTTGAAACCGTGGGCGAAGGCGCTGTTTGGCGCAGGCGTGATGGTCCTGCTGGCGTTGGGCTTGATCTACCCGGTGCTGGCGACGACGACGGTCACTGAGAACTGGCAGGGCACAACGCGCGATCTTGGAGGCAAGCAATATGCCACGCTCGACGGCATGGCTTATATGATGACAGCGCGAACCTCTGATTACGAAGCCATCAAATTTTTGAATGCGACGGTGACCGGCCGACCGGTGATCGCCGAAGCGGTGGGCGGCCAG
This sequence comes from uncultured Anaerolineales bacterium, assembly GCA_964431175.1. Taxonomy (GTDB): domain Bacteria; phylum Chloroflexota; class Anaerolineae; order Anaerolineales; family VGOW01; genus VGOW01. Next base: position 11,215 of record CAYSIV010000025.1, on the reverse strand, counting down.
TATTCGGAATATGCGCGGGTGGCGGTTCACACCGGCCTGCCGACGGTCATCGGCTGGCCGGGCCACGAATCGCAATGGCGCGGCAACGACGATGTCTTTGCCGGCCGCGAGGACAAGATCCGCATTTTGTATCAGGCGCCAACGTGGACGGAGGCGCAGGCAATTCTGGATGAATTCAACATTCGGTACGTGTACGTCGGCCAGATGGAAGCCACCCAGTACGGCACAGACGGGCTGGGCAAATTTGCCCGGTTCATGCGGGTGGTATACCAGGCCGACGGGGTAATGATTTACGAGAGGATAGACCGATGACAGGTACGGCAGGGGCGAAGCATTCGCCTGTTGATTCTGGCGCGCTCAAACATTATGAAGCGAATGCTTCGCCCTTACAGTCGGCGCTCACGGTTGAGAGCGGACTGTATCTGTTGGTCGGCGCACTGGCCCTGTTTTTGCGCCTGCGCGGTTTGGGCGATGCGCCACTCTTGCAAGCCGAGGCGCGTGAGGCGCTGGCCGCCTGGCGCTATGTCACCTCCGTTGGCGATCCAATTCAGCCGGTGAGCGCGGCCTGGTTTTTATTGACCTCGTTTGCCTTTTCTCTGTTCGGGGCCAGCGAGTCCTGGGCTCGCTTCTGGCCGGCAGTGGCCGGAACGGCGCTGGTGTTTATGCCATTTACGTTCCGGCGCGAATTGGGGCGAGGCGGGGCGCTGATTGCCAGCGGGCTGTTGGCGATCTCACCGGTGCTCACAGCGTCGTCGCGCAATGCTGACGGCGCAACGTTGGCCGCGGTGGGTCTGTGGGCGATCATTGCCGGCTGGCGATCATTCACTCAAAGTGATAGGCGTGGCTTGATTCTGGCCGGCATGGGTTTGGGGCTTGGGTTGGCAAGCGGGCCGCGATTTTTGTCCGGCCTGACAGCTGGTATTTTGGCAATGGCGCTCGCGGCCTTGACGCGCCCGGCCCTGATTCAAGAAGCACAAAAAGGCTGGGAGTTGTTGAAAGAGCACTTGCCCCGGTTGTTGATTCCGGCTGGACTCACATTCGTTTTGCTCTCGTCGGCAGTGGTGGTTAACCGGCCCGGCCTGAGCGCGGCCGGTGAAGCATTCCCGTCGTGGATTCGCGGGTGGATGCCGTCACCCGATGGGCGGCCTCTCGGCCTCGTGCCCCAGAGTCTGGCCCTCTATGAGCCGTTGTTGGTGATGCTGGGAATTGGCGGGCTATACGTCGCTTTCCTCTCCGGTCTCTGGCATGGTTTTGCTTCCCGTTTCACTCAAGGAGAAACCGAAGTGAGCGCGGCGGATTTGCCCTGGCGCGACATGGCGAAAGGACTGGTGGCGGTGGCGGTGGGCGCGATGCTATTCGGGCAACTCTACAGTGGGCGGACGGCGAGCGATGCCCTGTGGGTTGTTTTTCCGCTGGCGTTGTTGGGCGGCAAGGCCCTGGCCGATTTGTTCACCGAAGATGCCGTCGTCGAAGGCGAGTGGCAAACAGTGGCCGCCCAAACGGCAGTTCTTTTTGTGATGCTGGTGTTCGCCTTCTTCAACCTGGGCGCGTATGCGCGCTCGATAACCTTTGTCGTCAGCAGCAGTCCTTACTTGCCATTAGCGTTGGCTGGCGGGGTGCTCGCCTTGGCGCTGTTGGTCACAGTGCTGTTTGCCCTCGGCTGGAGCAAGCGGGCGGCGGTGCGGGGCGGGGTGATGGCATTGGGCACAATCATGCTCGTGGGCACAATGAGCGCCGGCTGGGGGCTGACACAATTACGGGCCGACAACCCGCGCGAGTTGTGGAACGAGGTTCCCACGATAAACAACGTTCACTTGTTAACGAAGACTCTGGAAGATATTTCGGATCGCACCGTGGGAAGCAAAAGCGATCTGCAGGTAGTGGTGGTGAACGACCCGGCCCGGGATGACCAGGACGGACTGTTGGCCTGGGAACTGCGCAACTTTCCAAAACTGCGGTTTGTGGATGGGATCTCGCCTGAGGAGCTTGGCCCGGTGGTCATCACCGGAGAGACCGTTGTCGATGATACCCTCAACTCTACTTATGTGGGACAACGCTTTGCGATCTTTGGGCGCTCGACCTCAACCCTGTTCTCATTGGACAATTTTATCAACTGGTGGCTGTATCGGAGCGGCGGCGAGGTGGAATACTCGCACAAGGTATTGTGGGTGCGTCAGGACGTGCAAACCTTAAGCGGCGAGAATCAATAATGTAACCACGGATTACACTGATGGCACGGATTTTGCTGAGATTTTTCAATCAGTGTCATTCGTGTAATCCGTGGTTGAAAACGGGATAGGTGTGTTATGGCAGAAGCAACAATGGAACAACAACCTTCGGTGCTGGAGCGGCCGCTGTGGCCGGCGCTGGATTGGGAAAAGGCGGCTTATGCGGCGTTGATTGTGCTGGCGATCGCCACCCGTTTCTTTATGTTGGACGTGCGGGTGATGAGCCACGACGAGAGCCTGCATACCTACTATTCCTATGAGTTGTATCAGGGCAAGGGCTATGTGCACACGCCGCTGATGCACGGTACCTTCCAGTTCCACGCCGTGGCCCTGACCTACGCGCTTTTTGGGGCTAACGACTTCACGGCTCGCATTCCGTCGGCAGTGTTTGGCGTGGCGGCGGTGGCCCTGATGTGGGGCTTCCGCCAGTGGCTGGGCAAGACCGGGGCCATGCTGGGCGCGCTGTTCATGCTCATCTCGCCCTTCATGCTGTTCTACTCGCGTTATGTTCGCAACGAGATGTTCGTGGTGGTGTGGGGCTTGCTCATGGCCCTCTCGCTGTTTAACTACATGGAGCGGCGGGAAGCGAAATGGCTCTACACCATGGTGGCGGCTACCTCATTGTTGTACACCACCAAGGAAGTCTCGTACATCTATGTTGCGATCTGGATGTTATTCCTGGGCCTGATCTTTCTATACGAGATGTTCAAGGCAAAATGGGATAACTTACCGTACCGGCAAATCTTTGTCGGCGCCATCGGGTTGGCTGTCGTGGCCGGGGTGGTGGCGGCGGTGTTGTTTGGCTTGAGCCAGGAGGTGGGCGCTCAACTCAGCGCCACGGCCACTGCTGTGCCCTCCGACCCGAACGCGCCCCTTAGCGCCGCCACCGAACAGATCAACCCCATCAAACAAGCGGCGGCCATTTCTTTCGGGCTGGTGGTCTTGTTGTTCCTGGTGGCTGGAGTGATGTGCCTGCTCCAGTTCCGCGAGAGACTGCGCGATTATGCGGTGGACGACATGCTGATTGTGCTCGGCACGTTTGTATTGCCTCAACTTACCGCCTTCGCGGTCAAGTTTCTGCTCAAGGCCGATCCGCTTGACTATACGCAAACGGGCCTGCTCAAGACCGCAACCATATTTGCCCCGTTGTTCTTGGTGTCGATCGTTATTGGCTTGTTGTGGGACTGGAAGAAATGGCTGATATGCGCCGGCATCTTCTACGGAATCTTCATTCCGCTGTTCACCACCATGTTTACCAACGGCAACGGTTTCTGGACGGGCATCGTCGGTTCACTGGGTTACTGGCTCGACCAGCAACCAGTGCAACGCGGAAGCCAGCCCTGGTATTTCTACCTTTTGGTGCAAACACCCATGTACGAATTCCTGCCCGCCATCGGCGCCTTGATCGCCGCCGGAATAGGTGTGGCCCGGTTGACACGAACCAAGGACGTTGGCGAAACGTTGAACGTGGACGCGCCGACCGGCACTCACCAATTCCCGGCCCTGCTGTTCATTGGCTTTTGGGCCGTGATGGCAATCATTGGCTATTCTGCCGCCGGCGAGAAGATGCCGTGGCTCGAGGTTCACGTCACCTTGCCAATGATCCTGTTGGCGGGCTGGGCCTTCGGCCAGATTCTGGATGCGGTGGATTGGCGGGCGTTCCGAGAGAATCTGGGCTGGGTGGCGGCGCTAGTGGCGCCGCTGGTGTTGTATGGCCTCGTGTTTGCCTTGATCACCCTGCTCGGTGCCAACCCGCCGTTCAAAGGCAATGAATTGAATCAGTTACAGGCGACCAACTCGTTCGTGATGGCGCTGATCGTGGTTGCCGGCGGGATCGTCGGCTTGAACTACATAGGACAACGATTGGGCTGGAGACAGTTGGGCCTCATCGCCGCTAACGCGGTTGGCGTCTTCCTGGTCTTCCTCACCGCCCGGGCCGCCTTCTATGCCAGCTACGTCAACTACGACGACCAGACCGAGTTCGTCAACTACGCCTCCGGCGCGCCGGGGGTGAAGACGGTGATGGCCCAGGTGGACGAAATTTCCCGCCGGACTACCGATGGCAAGGGTATTCGAGTCGCCTATGACGATGATGTGTCGTGGCCGGTGACGTGGTATATGCGCGAGTATCCCAACTCGGTGTATTACGGCAGTCAACCGTCCCGCGAAACTTTCCAGGACACGCCGCTGGTGATCGCCGGCGACAACAACTGGGCGAAAGTGGAGCCTTACCTGGGCAAGAAGTATTACACTTTCGAGTACATTCGCATGTGGTGGCCGATGCAGGAATACTTCAATCTGGACAAACCTGAAGGCCGTGAGCGACTGACCAACGCCATCACTAACCCGGAGTTCCGGCAAGCGCTTCTTAACATCTGGCTCTATCGCGACTACAAGAAATACGGCGAGTTGACGAATGTAGACTACAGTTTGTCGCGCTGGCCGGTGGCGGATCGGATGCGGTTCTATATTCGCAAAGACCTGGCCGCGCAATTGTGGTCGTTGGGCATTGGCCCGACCGCGCTTGAGCCAGTCGTTGAAGATCCCTATGTCAAGAATAAAGTTCAGGTGGCGGCGGAGTTGACGTGGGGGTCTAGTGGCGCAGGCGAAGGCCAGTTTACGTCGCCCCGCGCCGTGGCGGTAGCCCCGGACGGCTCGGTGTATGTTGCCGACACGCGCGGGAACCGGATCGAGCAATTCACTGCTGATGGCCAATTTGTCCGAGCTTGGGGCAGTCTGGGCAAAATTGAGGACGGCACGGGCCAGCCCGGCGCGTTCAACGAAATTTGGGGGCTGGCGGTGGACAAGGATGGCAATGTATTCGCCTCGGACACGTGGAACCATCGCATCCAGAAGTTCACGGCCGACGGCCAGTTTGTGACGATGTGGGGCACGTTTGGCTTGACGGATGCCGGACTAAACGCGATGTGGGGGCCGCGCGGGATTGCCGTTGACAAGGATGGCAACGTGTATGTGGCCGACACCGGCAACAAACGCGTTCTGGTCTTCGACAACAACGGCCAGCCTTTGCGCTCGATTGGCAAGGCCGGGGTACTCGACGGCGAGCTTGACGAGCCGACCAGCATGGCCATTGCCGATGATGGCCGGGTGTTTGTGGCCGACACCTGGAACCAGCGGGTGCAGGTCTTTTCAAACGACGGCTCGTACCTGAGCCAGTGGTCAATTGCGGGTTGGTTCGGTCAGTCGCTCGACAACAAACCTTATATCACGCTGGATGGCCAGGGCAATGCTTATGTGAGCGATCCTGAAGGCTTTCGCGTCATTACCTTTACCGACGGCGGGCAGTTCTTGTATACCTTTGGCGACTTCGGCGCTGACGGCAGCACGTTTGGCTTGCCGACTGGCCTGGCTTTTGGCAATGGCAAGTTGTATGTGGTGGACACAAACAATGACCGGGTGATGAAGTTCCCCTTGAATATCGGGCAATAGATTGGTTTCAAGCCAAGACTTCCGAAGAGAGATTCGGAAGTCTTGGCGATGGTATAATCTGCATCGCTCCATCAGCTCCTCTCCTTTCTCCATCTAGAGGCAACTTTGAAACTTCACGAATATCAATCCAAATTACTATTTGCTCAACGCGGCATTCCGATCCCCAAGGGCCGGGTGGCGGCTACGGCTCAGGAGGCGCGCGAGATCGCCGCCGAGTTGGGGGGCCGGGTGGTCATCAAGTCGCAAGTGTTGGTAGGTGGCCGCGGCAAGGCGGGCGGCATCAAGGTCGCCAAGAATTTGCAGGATGCTGAAGACTATGCGGCGCAGATTCTGGCGATGACGATCAAGGGCCTGCCGGTGCGCAAGGTGCTGGTGGACGAAGCGGCTGAGATCAAAACCGAGATTTACTTGGGCGTGACTAATGACCGGGCGGCGAAGTGCCCGGTGATGATGGCCTCGGCGGCGGGCGGGGTGGAAATTGAGACCGTAGCCGCCGAGGCGCCGGAGAAGATCATCCGTGAGCATATCAACCCGTTTTTGGGATTGCGCGATTATCAGGCCCGCAACCTGGCGGCGGGCATTGGCTTGCCGCGCGAACACTGGAAGGCCTTCGGGCAAATTGCCGCCGGGTTGTACCAGACGTATTGGGACACCGACGCGACTCTGGCCGAGATCAACCCGCTAGTGATCAACGGGGCCAATCAGGTCGTAGCCCTGGATGGCAAAATTGTGATTGACGACAACGCGCTCTTCCGCCACGCAGACTTAGCCGAGATGCGCGACCTGGACGAAGAAGCGCCGGCTGAGACTGAGGCGCGCAAGTACGGCTTGTCCTACGTGAAGCTTGACGGCGAGATCGGGTGCATGGTGAACGGCGCCGGGCTGGCGATGGGCACGATGGATATCATCAGCTACTTCGGCGGCAAGCCGGCCAATTTTCTCGACGTGGGCGGCGGGGCTAGCGCCGATAAAGTGGCCGCCGCGTTGCGAATTATCCTCTCTGATAAGAATGTAAAGGCTGTGCTCTTCAACATCTTTGGCGGTATCACCCGCTGTGATGAAGTGGCGCGCGGCATCCTGAAGGCGCTGGAGGAAGTGAAGACGGGCGTGCCGATGGTGGTGCGACTGGTGGGCACGAACGAAGAAGAAGGCCGGCGGCTTCTAGCCGAGGCCAAAATGATGACGGCCACTTCCCTGGCTGACGCGGCACAAAAAGCGGTCACGGCGGCAAGGGGAAGATAAAATCTCCAATCTCTATCAACAAACAAGGAGATTTATACGTGACAAAATTGCCTCGCAAGTTCAGTTGGTGGGTAGTGATTCAGCGAGCCACACTTATGTTAAGTGGTGGGGGGGTAGCTCTGATTATCATAGAATTGATTATTGGTGCTTTTCCACAAGTTCTGCCTTTTTACCTGCGTGATCCGCTGGAACGACGCACGCCAAACGTAACATTAAACATTCGTATCACCGAACTAGATGGCGATCTGTTTTATAGCTCTCCAGGGCAAGTCCGCCCGCCGGAGAATCCGAAAGTGCTAGCCGAATTTACAGCCAACTGGGACGAGAATGGCTTCCGTATTCCTGCTATGCAGGCCGACACATATCCCGTTATTGCTCTGGGTGACTCGTTTACAGAAGGATGGCTGGTCGAATATCCTTGGCCAGATGTGCTTGCCCGCGAGACAGGCATCCCGGTACAAAATCTGGGATTTTTAGGGTGGTCAATTCTACAAGAAGCCGCTGTAATGCACGATTACGGCGGAGGCGATCATCAATGGGTGTTACTGGCCTATTTTGAAGGCAATGACCTGATCGAAATCCAGCAGAGCTACAATTACCAACGGGAGCATGACAACCTATTGGAGATGTTACAGCGGGTGAGGGTAGATATGTTTCACCCGCAAATTAAGTTGAGTGAGGATGGGAACTATAAATACCCTCTTCCGTTACACATCGGCGACGAAACCTACGAACTAGCCTTTCACGATCTCTATATTGCCCGGCTAAATGGCGCGCGTGATATCTTTGCCAATTCGCGCAATGTTTCGATCTTTCGAGAGGAACTGGACAAGATTATTAGCGATAGCCGTAATGCTTGCGTTGGCCTGATTTATATACCGACCAAGGCCCATCTTTATCTTCGCTACGCCGATCCAGACGCCCGGGCACGGGTGTTAGAAGAAACAGACGCCCTGGAATTAGATGATCAGAATTGGCTGCAAGTTGCTCGACCCACAATAGCGATTGACTTTGAGACCTGGGAGTCTCGCTTGAATAATCAACGCGATGCGATTAGCGGTATTGTAGCCGATGCGGGAATTCATTTTATTGACTTGACGCCGGAGTTCGAGTCTGCCGCCGCTAAAGGCGAGATGCTGTTTTATACCTATGATTCGCATTGGAATCAAGACG
>CAYSIV010000025.1:0-3099 GCA_964431175.1 uncultured Anaerolineales bacterium | reverse complement strand
CAGGGAAAATTATTGCTAACTATCTCAAAACCACGCCAGGGTGTCCGCGTTAAAAACGCGAACAGTCACCGATGATCATTTTAGATTGGCTCAAAAGAGCCTGGGCGCTCTGGTTACGGTTCGGCCATTTTATTGGCAACATCGTTGGGCGAGTGGTGTTGACGCTCCTGTATTTCACTGTGGTGTTGCCGTTTGGAGTGGGCGTGCGTTTGTTCAGTGACCCATTGAAGATCAAAGAATATAAGGCGGCTTCGTACTGGCATCCTCGGCCTGAAGTTGCAATCTCGCTGGAAGAGGCGCGGAGGCAGTAATGTACATTCTCGGAATCTCTTGTTATTACCACGACGCGGCAGCGGTGCTTATCAAGGATGGGGTACTGGTTGCCGCTGCTGAAGAAGAGCGGTTCACTCGTAAAAAGCATGACAACAATTTCCCTCACAAAGCAATTGAATTCTGTTTGGCCCAGGGTAGGATTCTCAAGGAGGACCTTGACTACGTAGTGTTTTACGAGAAACCACTGCTTAAATTCGAGCGTCTGTTGATGACAAACCTCGCCACTTTCCCGACCGGGGGGGACGTCTTCCGCGAGTCCATGCTGGTGTGGTTTAATGAAAAGTTGTGGATCAAGACTCAGATTCTGGATAAGCTCCGCCTCCCCGACGCTAAACTGTTGTTTGTAGAACATCACCTTTCGCATGCGGCCAGCGCCTTTTTCTGCTCGCCGTTTGACGAGGCGGCTATTGTGACAGTGGATGGCGTAGGTGAGTGGACGACGACGGCTATTGGTAAGGGCCGCGCCAACTGGGGCCGCCCCGGTGACGGTCCCAATGAGTTGGTGCTGTGCGCTGACATCCGTTTCCCACATTCACTTGGATTGCTTTATTCAGCCTTCACCGCCTTCCTCGGCTTTGAGGTCAACGACGGCGAATACAAAGTAATGGGCATGGCTCCGTTTGGCGAGCCGAAGTTTGTGGACGACGTGCACAAGTTGATCGATGTCGCCGCCGACGGTAGCTTCCGGTTGAAGATGGAATACTTCGACTTCCATCATTCGCTCGCCCGGACGTACAGCCGGAAGTTCCTCCACCTCTTTGGCGTGGAACGCAAACACGAGTCCGAATTCTTCACCCCGAAGACTCAACCGGGCAAGGACCCGACCAAAGCGGCGGTGAACCAACGTTACGCCGACATAGCGGCCAGCATCCAGGTCGTGACTGAAGAGGTCCTGCTGAAGATCGTCCGTCAGGCGCACGAGGTTACCGGATCGAAACGGTTGTGCCTTGCGGGCGGAGTGGCGCTGAACAGCGTTGCCAATGGCCGCATCCTCACCGAAGGGCCATTCGAGGAAGTTTACATCCAGCCGGCCGCCGGGGACTCCGGTGGTGCGCTCGGCGCGGCGCTGTATGCCTATCACATTATCCTCAATCAACCGCGTAAGTTTGTGTTGGAACACGCCTATTGGGGACAAGCATATTCACCGGATGAGATTCGGGCCTTTCTGGACGAGCAAGGCGTGGCATACAAACGCGTTGACGATGAAGAAAAGCTATTTGACGAAGTGGCCGAGGCCCTTGCCCAGGGGCACGTTGTAGGCTGGTTTCAGGGCCGCTTCGAGTGGGGACCGCGGGCGCTTGGTAACCGAAGCATCCTCGCCGACCCGACCCGGGCGGAGATGAAAGAGATCGTCAACGTCAAGATCAAATTCCGCGAACCGTTTCGCCCTTTTGCGCCAGTGGTGCTGGAGGAGCGCGCCCACGAGTATTTCAAACTCGATCAACCGGAGAAACATTACCCGGCCCGCTATATGCTTCTGGTGACTGACATCCTCGAAGAGAAACGCAACATCATCCCGGCAGTGACGCATGTGGATGGCACTGGGCGCTTGCAGACGATCCGGCGTGAGACTAACCCTTGGTATTACCGCATCGTCGAAAAATTCAGCGAGCGCACTGGCGTGCCGGTTCTGCTCAACACCAGCTTCAACTTGCGCGGCGAGCCGATTGTCAACACCCCGGCGAATGCCTTCAACACCTTCTCGCGCAGTGGCATTGATATGCTGGTGATGGAAAAATTTACGGTTCGCAAATGAGAGGGTAGCTACGTCGTTCGCGGGATAGTTCGTTAGCCGCAAAAAATTCTCAAGACATTCGGTGAGAAGGAGCAATCTATGCAGTTCATCCGTAACATGGCGAGGAACGTTGGCATTGTGGGAGAGCTTTTCGGTTTCCTATGGCGCAACAAACTTTGGTGGCTGATCCCGATGGTGGCGGTCTTGCTGATCTTTGCTCTGTTCATGATTTTCGCCGCGAGCAGCGGCCTGGGACCTTTGATCTATACCCTGTTCTGATTAAGTGGGGCTTGGTCATAATTCGATTTCGCCTTATTTCTAGGCATTCCTTCTGTCTTAACAATTGCTGTCAAAAGCTATCAGCACGAAATTGCCATGCACTTTTAGGGCACCTGATTGATTTATGACCAGGCCTCGATTAAGTAAAGTGAATGATGCGGCTACCCAATGTTGATGGTGTTCAGCCGCCTTAGAGGGAGATTGACTATTATTATGAGCATCCTTGTAAACAAAGAGACACGAGTGATGGTGCAAGGCATTACGGGCCGCGAGGGCGCGTTTCACACCCAGCAAATGCTGGCCTATGGCACGAAAGTGGTGGCGGGTGTTACGCCCGGCAAGGGCGGCGAGTGGGCCTGCGACGGCAAAGTGCCGGTGTTTGATACCTGCAAATCGGCAGTGGAATCGACGGATGCCAACTGCGCATTGATCTATGTTCCGGCGCGGTTTGCGGCCGACGCCATGTTTGAGGCCGCCGACTCCGGCGTGTCGCTGATTGTGTGCATCACCGAAGGCGTGCCGGTGCAGGACATGATGAAGGTGCGCAACTATCTCGATCAGAAAGGCATCTACCTTGTTGGCCCGAACTGTCCCGGCCTGCTCACCCCCGGCGAGGCCAAGGTGGGTATCATTCCTGGCTACATTGCCAAACCGGGCCCGGTGGGCATTGTGTCCCGCAGTGGCACGCTTACTTACGAAGTGATTTACGCCATCACCTCAAGCGGGATGTGACAATCGTCGTGTGTCGGCAT
>CAYSIV010000024.1:23131-31209 GCA_964431175.1 uncultured Anaerolineales bacterium | reverse complement strand
TTGGTGCAGAGGTCCTCGGGTAGGGGAATTCTGGTGTAGGCACTGCCGGTGCGCGCCTGGCCGGAAGGGACGTAATAGAGCTCGGTCTTGCTATCCGAGCCGCCCTCCATGTTCTGAAAGGCGAATACCAGCAGGTTGCCGTCCACACTCCATTGCGGGTCGCGATAACAGCAGGCCCCGGTGCTGATGGGGATGATGTGCCGGGGCTGGCGCTTGTTGCCGTTGTTGTAGATAAGGATGTGCCCATAACCTTCATTGCGGACATTATCTACGAACGCAAAGAGCTCAACGCCGTCCCAGCCGAAATTCTGAAGCTGGGGACTGCGTGAGTAGCTGGGGTACGAAAACCGGGTGCCGGGGAATTCGTCGAGGTGTGAGATGTTGCTCTGCCCGCACTGCACGTTGAACAACCGGATCACGTCGGCCTGGACGCTGTTGAAAGGGATGACCACTTCGACCGCCAACTGTGAACCATTGCGCGACCAGCGCACGGCTTTGGTGCGGTTGCGCGAATAGGTGAAGCAGTTGGCCAACCCGGCCAGGTCGCCTCGCGAACTGACTCGCGAGAGTTGGTCAGGATCATAGTCACCCACAAAGAGCGTGCCGTCCACGCTCACCGCGAAATATTTCGAGTCGGGTGAGACCTCAAATCCGTCGAGGAATTCGGACGAGTTGTAACAGCCCAGCCGCTTCTGGGTCAGCGTCATAAAGTCCACCGAGAGCACACACAGGCCGGTGGTGTACGTTATCGTGCGGCCATCGGGCAACCAGCGCAGGTTGTCTTTCTGCCCGCCATCGGTGGTGAGCTGAGTCAGATTCGTTCCGTCCAGGTTGACGACCCACACGTCGTTATTCTTGAAGAGCGCAACTTTGGGCGCAGAGAGCAAAGCCGCCTCTGTCGCCCCGGCTTGGGAGGTGGCCTCGGCCTGAGCCGAGGCTGTGGCCGCCGAGGCGGCATTGGCTTCGGCCTCGGTTGTAGCAGTAGAGTCGAGGCTGAATTGAGTGGAGGCCGCCAGGGCCGTGACGGTTGCCCCTTGAGCCAATTGTGTCCCGGCGGCAAAAGCCGTGCTTGTCGCCTGCGCTCCGGCCGTCGCCGCTTTTTCGGCCTGCAAGGTGGATGCGCTCACAACTTCAGCCGTCGCCGTGATCCGGGCCACTTGGGTGGAAGCAGTGGAAGCAATCGCCGCCGCATCAATGGTAGGCGTTGGTTTGTTGAGCGACGAAAAGATGGCGCCGCCGCCCAAAGCCAATCCGACAACAACGCCCAGCACGATCAGTCCGCCCACCGCCCAAATCCACCTCGGCGTTCCCCGAGGTTTAGGTTTGGCGGTCTGCGCCAGTTGTGGCCGCTTGGCTCGCGCCGTTCGGCCAGCCAGAGTCTTGGGCGAGAGTTTCTCGCCCCGGGCCACGTCGGTCAGCGTTTCGGCCAAATCGTTGGCCGTCGCAAAACGCTCGTCGCGATCTTTCGCCATCGCCTGCCCGATGATCATTTCACAGCCTTGCGGCAGGTCAGGCTTCACCTCGAGAATGTGCGGCACCGGCTCGGTGATGTGCTTGACGATCACGCCCATCGGCGTGTCGGCTTCGTAGGGCAATTTGCCGGTGAGCATCTCGAACACGATAATGCCCAGGGCGTAAATGTCGCTTCGGCCGTCGATCTCTTTTTCGCCCCGCGCCTGCTCCGGGCTCATGTAGCCGCGCGTAGACGTCGGTGCGCAGATCCACGGGCCGGTCGACCAAGCCGGCCTGCTCCGGGCTCATGTAGCCGGGCGTGCCCACAATGCCGCTGCCGGTCATGCTCGCGCCGCCGCCCGTCAACCGGGCAATGCCGAAGTCGGAGATATAAGGCTCGTTGTTTCGATCAAAGAGGATGTTGCCGGGTTTGAGATCGCGGTGGATGATGTTGTGAGTATGGGCGTAGTCGAGGGCCGGAGCCAGACGAGCCATGATGCGAGCCGCCTCGGTGATGGGCAACGGCCCCTTCTTCAACCGTTCGGCCAGTGAGCCGCCCGTCATCAGCCGCATCACAAAATACGGTTGGCCGCTGTCCTCGCCGAAGTCATATAACGGCACAATAGCCGAGTGCTCCAGCCCGGCGATGGTTTGGGCCTCGCGCTCAAAACGCACCCGGAAGCCGGAGTCGTGCAAAAATTCGCGCGGCAGAACTTTGACCGCTACTTCGCGTTTGACCTGCGGGTCAAAGCCGCGGTAGACGGTGGCCATGCCGCCACGGCCAAGCTCGGCTTTGATCTCGTAACGTCCGATTCTTAGAGGAATAGTGGCTTCATTCATGGAATGGGGGCGATCACGGGTTGTGGCTTTTGGCGCGGGTCGTCGAAGAAATTGTCGGGCAGGGGGATGCGAATGGCCGAGGCGCCGGTGCCCACTTGCCCGTAGGGGATGTAATAGAGTTCGGTGGTGCTGTTCGCGCCGGTTTCAATGTTTTGGAAGACGAAAAGCAGAGTCGAGCCATCGGCCCCCCACTGCGGGTCGCGGTAGCAACAGCCGCCATCGGTGATAGGCAAAACCTGCCTGGCCGGGCGCTTGGTGCTGTAGTTGTAAACGTAAATGTCGCCAAAGCCTTCGTTGCGCACATTATCCACAAACGCAAACAGCACGCCGCTATCCCAGCCCCAGCCCTGCAGTTCCGGTTGCTTTTCATACTTAGGCATCGTGAACCACGAGCCGGGAAACTCTTCCAGCTTGCGAGGGGTGTTGTTGCCGCAGGCAAAGTCGAACAGGCGGATTGTGTCGGCCTTGAGGCCGCCCAGCGGAATCTGAACTTCCATCGCCATTTGTTTGCCGTCGCTCGACCACTTGGCCGACTCGACGTAGTTCTGCGAATACAACATGCAGGTGGCGCTGGCCGCCAGGTCGTTGCGCGTTTTGATCTGTTGAAGCGCGGCCGGATCGTAATCACCCACGTGCAGTTTGCCTTCGACGCTGATCGCAAAGTATTTGCCATCAGGCGACACTTCAAAGCCGTCCACCGAGGCGGCATAGTTCAAGCAGGTCAGGGTCTGTCCAACCTGGGTGAGTGAGTCCACCGTTTTGAGGCACAGGCCGGTGATGTAAAAAATGGTGCGGCCGTCCGGCAACCAGCGCGGGTCGGTCTTTTGGCCGCCGTCGGTCGTCTGTTGCTTCAAGTCACTGCCGTCAAGATTGACCGTCCAGAGGTCGTCGTTGCCGATGAAGGCGAGGCGCGGAACCGACAACCGGGCGTTAAGCGTGGCCTGCGCGTTCGCCGTGGCCGCCGCCACTGTGGCCGTCGCCGCCGCCTGGGCCGAGGCGGTGGATTGGGCGTTCGTCGTCGCTTGGGCGATGGCGTTGGCCGTGCTTTCGATCTGTGCGGTTTGGGTAGCCAGAAGATTCGACACCTGTTGCGCGCCCTCGGCGATCTGCGTATTCAGAACGGCTTCGAAATCCAGAGTCGCTTGATAATTCGCGGTCGCGGTCGCATCAACGCTGAACTGCGCGGTCGCGGCCAAACGTGCGACTTGAGTGAAGGCTTGCGCGGTGGCGTTGGCTGTTGGCGTGTTGCCTGCGCCGGCAATAAACGCGCCGCCGCCTAGAGCGATCAGGCCAATGACCAGGCCAACGATGACCACCGCGCCGACGGCCCAAACCCAGATCGGAATCTTGCGCCCGGCAGTCGGCACGATCGTCGCCGCTGGAACGTTGGCGACGGTCTTCTGCGCTTGAGCAGGTTTGGTGCTGGTGGCAACTGTCTTAAGTGGCGGGCGGGCGAGCGTTGTCTGGGCCGAAGAAAAGGCCCGGGCCAACTCGCCAGCCGTGGCAAAGCGCTCGTTCCGATCTTTGGCCAACGCTTTTTCGATAACGGTTTCACAGCCGGCTGGCAAGTCGGGTTTGACATCCAGAACGCGCGGCACCGGTTCGGTGAGGTGTTTGAGCAGGACGGCTACAGGCGTGTCGGCGTGGTAAGGCATCTCGCCGGTGAGCATTTCAAACAGGATCGCGCCCAAGGCGTAAAGGTCGCTTCGCCCGTCAAGGTCTTTTTCGCCGCGCCCCTGCTCCGGACTCATGTAGGCCGGTGTGCCAATCACGCCACTGCCGGTGAAGGCGGTGGAGCCGCCGACCAGCTTGGCAATGCCGAAATCGGCGATGTAGGCGTCGCCGTATTGATCGAAGAGGATGTTGCCGGGTTTGAGGTCGCGATGAATGAAGCCCCGGCTATGCGCTTCGTCGAGCGCGCCGGCCAGACGCGACAGGATGCGAGCGCACTGATCGGGCGGGAGCGGCTGGCCTTTCAATTTTTCGGTCAACGAGCCGCCGGGCATGAGGCGCATGACAAAATAAGGTTGCCCCGTTGTCGCGTCTTCGCCATAATCATAAAGCGGCACGATGGCCGAGTGTTCAAGAGCGGCGATGGTTTCGGCCTCGCGGGCAAAGCGGGCGCGAAAGGTGGGGTCGTGCAGTAACTCGGGAGGCAGAATTTTGATCGCCACCTGGCGTTTGACTTGCGGATCAAAGCCGCGATAGACCGTGGCCATGCCGCCCCGGCCTAACTCTTCGCGAATTTCGTAGCGCCCAATTTTCAAAGGAATGGTGGAGTCTGGCATAAAATTCTTTGTCACGAATTACACGAATGCTCACGAGACCTTATCGGGAATAACATTATGACGCTCCCCAACCGCGTCCTCGCGGTTGGCCGCCCGCGAGGACGCGGGCTATGAGCTTGTTTCCGATAAGGTCTACGGATTATTTTCGTGTAAACCCGTGAAACTTGCGACCGTTTTCCGTCTCCTACGGGCACTTCACCCCGCCGACAAAGTATGGTTGCGAAGCAGATTGCCCATCGGTGGATTGCAGAGTTATTGTGGCCGGGAATTGCGCATCACAGTTGCTGAGAACCCGGAAGACCAGCCAGTATTGATTGGGGTTGGTCTGGGCGCGGGTAGGGACGCCGCCCGTTAGCACGGTCACGCCGTCGTTGACGACAGTAAACGGCGCTTGCCCGCCGCTGAACAACACCTGAACGTAGGCAGAGGCTCCGTTCGGGCGAGACTCATCGCGCACTGCATATTGGAACGAAACGCTGACGATGCTCAATGGGCCGCGGAAGGCAAACGGATCGTCGCTTGACGCGGCAGTCGCCGCCTCGGTGGGCGCTTCAGGGAGCGGTGAAGGCGGAGCGGTCTCGGGCGCCGCTCCCCACCAGTAATGGCCCTCTTTCCAGGTGACAACTTTGTTTCCCGCCCAACCCCCCGATAATTGATTGCATCCATCACATATTTCGATATTCCAAAGGAACTCGGTGCCGGCCGCCTGCGGGTTGTTCTGGAACCAGGGCTCGGTCCAGCTATTGGCGCCGCTCTTGGTGGCGATCCAAAGCTTTTCGGCGAGCAATTGATTGTTGCTGACCCGCCAGACTCGGAGCCGCCAGAACATGCCGGGCTTGTTCGCGCCATCACCGGTGAGATACCAGAAGAAGTTGAGGCCGTTTCCCGGCATGAAATTCACGGTCACGTTTGAGATGCCCAGTGGCGCCGGGCCTTGAACCACCGGCGCGGAAGTAACAGCCGGCGTTGCGGTGGCGGTGGGGGCCGCGGTTTGCGGGGCCCGGGTGCGCGTTGGCGAGCCGGCTTTGGCAGCCGTCGGCGTCTCGGTCGGAGTTTCGGTGAAGGTGGAAGTGGCTGTCGGCGAAGCGGCTTCGGTGTTTGTTGGCGGGGCGGTGATATTCAGCGCCGCCCACTGTGTTTGGAGCGCTTGCAATGTTCCGACTGCGCCAGAGCCACTGTCTCCACTTTGAACATTTGACAGGGCGATGGCCTGCTGGGTGATCAAGTTTGAGGCCGTTGCGGCCGCAAAGGCAACAGCCGTCCCCGTCTGCTGAGCGCTTGTTTTCTGCCGCTCCTGGCTCAACACGGTTGCGGTGACGACGGCGGCGATGACCAGCAAGGCAATCACGCCAATCGTAATTGGCAAGGCCCGGTTCGGGCCGGGGGTGAGAGTTTGCGGGCGAGTGTCGGCGGCCACGTTGGGCCTGGTCGGCTGAGGCGTGGTCATCAGAGTCTTGCCGGTCGGCTTGCGCGGCTGGGTGGGCATCGAAAAGGCCGCGCCGGGCTGGGTGGCGGCTAATGCCGCCGCCAGTTCACCCGCCGTCTGGTAGCGATCGGCAACATCTTTTTCCAGGGCCACCCGCACCACTTCTTCGACATCATCAGGAATGTCAGCCTTGAATTGGCGCGGCAGAGGGAGTGGCTGGCTGAGGTGCATCAGCGCCACGGCGATGGGCGTGTCGGCTTCGTAGGGCTGACGGCCGGTGAGCATCTCGTACAGAATGACGCCCAGCGCGTACACGTCCGATTGCGGGCCGACGGCTTTGCCCATTGTTTGCTCGGGGCTCATATAGGCCGGCGTGCCGATGATGCCACTGCCGGTCATGCTTCCGGCGCCGCCGCTCTGCGACAGTTTGGCAATGCCAAAGTCGGAGACGTAAGCCTCGTGGTGGTTGTCGAAGAGGATGTTGCCGGGTTTGAGGTCGCGGTGGATGATGCCTTTGCTGTGGGCGTCGTCGAGAGCGCGGGCCAGGCGGGTGACGATGTGGACGCACGCTTCAACGGAGAGCGGCCCGTTCTTGAGCTGGTCGGCGAGTGAGCCGCCAGACATGAGGCGCATGATGAAGTAGGGTTGGCCGTTGTCTTCGCCAAAATCGTAGAGAGGCACAATGGCCGGGTTTTCCAGTCCGGCCACGGTTTGCGCCTCGCGCTCAAAGCGGGTGCGGAAGGTGGGATCGTGCAGGAACTCTCGCGGCAGAACTTTGACCGCTACTTCGCGTTTGACCTGCGGGTCAAAGCCGCGGTAGACGGTGGCCATGCCGCCGCGACCCAGCTCGGCTTTGATTTCGTAGCGCCCGATTTTTGAGGGAATATTTTGTTGATCCATGTATCCTGTGTTGCGACTGTGAAAGAGGATCGAAGTAAACCGCTTGAATTTTCGCTCATTTGAGAGGTTCACGCAACTCTCAAATCAGACTAAGTACGTTGCAATTAGGTGGCAACCTTTTTGCTCGATGAATGGGAGTCGCAACAACTTGGTCTGCGAATAGCCGCAACCCTGTTCGTCATTGCACCTGAATTATAATGTAGCCATGTCCATTCGCTTGCTTTCAGAAGACGTCGCTTCGCAGATCGCCGCCGGTGAAGTGGTGGAGCGCCCGGCTTCGGTGGTGAAGGAGTTGTTGGAGAACGCCCTCGACGCGGGCGCAAAAACGATCACCGTGGACATTGAAGGGGCCGGGCGGGCGCTGATCCGCGTTGCGGATGACGGCCAGGGTATCCCCGCTGCCGAGGTCGAGTTGGCGTTTGCCCGTCATGCCACGTCCAAAATCGAATCGGCGGACGATCTGTTTTCGGTGGGCACGCTGGGCTTTCGCGGCGAAGCGCTGGCCTCCATCGCCTCCGTCTCGCGGACGAGCCTGATCAGCCGCCAGGCGAATGAGGCCGACGGCACGCAGATCAAGTTTGAAGGCAGCGCGCTGATCCATCGCAGTCTCATCGGCGCGCCGCGT
The DNA here is from genome assembly GCA_964431175.1 of uncultured Anaerolineales bacterium. Classification (GTDB taxonomy): domain Bacteria; phylum Chloroflexota; class Anaerolineae; order Anaerolineales; family VGOW01; genus VGOW01. Next base: position 23,678 of record CAYSIV010000024.1, on the reverse strand, counting down.
GGAACCGTTATCACCGTTGAGAATCTGTTCTTCAATGTTCCGGCCCGCCTCAAGTTTCTCAAGTCCGAAACGGCAGAGCGCGGCCACATCACGGCGCTGGTCACCCGTTACGCCCTGGCTTATCCTTCGGTGCGCTTCCGCCTCAACTTCGACAACCGCAACGTCTTTCAATCGTCGGGCAACGGCGATTTGCGCGAGACCCTGGTGGCTGTCTATGGCGTGGACATCGCCAAACAATTGTTGGAGCTCGTGCCGGTCGATGCCCCCGATCCGCCGCCCGAGTCTCTGCCCGAAAACGACGACGAATGGCCGTTGGCTCTGCGCGAGCGCCCGATGACTCGCCCCCAACCCGCCATCACCGCCTCCGGTTTCATCTCGCCGCCTGCCCTCAACCGCTCCAACCGCAAAGAAATTACCTTCTTTGTGAACGGACGCTGGGTGCAGGATATTCGACTCTCGGCCGCCGTTATGCAAGCCTATCACACGATGCTGATGGTCAGCCGCTATCCGATCGCCCTGTTGCTCCTCACTGTCCCACCCGCGGATG
>CAYSIV010000024.1:7840-23121 GCA_964431175.1 uncultured Anaerolineales bacterium | reverse complement strand
ACCGACCAAGTGGACGTGAACGTGCATCCGACGAAAGCCGAAGTGCGCTTCCGCAAGTCCGATGAGGCCTTCTCGGTTGTCGAACGCGCCGTGCGCCGGACACTCATCTATCGCGCCCCCGTGCCCCAGATCGAACCCGCGCACTGGAGTACCGCACCCAATGCCTCCTTCGGAAGCAGTCAATCAATTTTCTCCAACATCCCGCCTCGCTTCGACGCCGACTCCGTTCCACCCGTCTCCCAATTCCCAATAACTAATAACCAATCTCCAATCTCCAATCTCTGACTACCCAACCGCCCAACCACCCCTTCCCGCCACCCACGTCCCCCTCCTGCGCCTCATCGGCCAAATCGGCGCGGCCTACATTGTGGCCGAAGGTCCGGATGGGCTGTATCTGATCGATCAGCATGCCGCCCACGAGCGCGTTTTGTACGAAGCCTTCAGCCTGCAGCGCGCCGCCGCCCAAATTGTCTCGCAGGCCTTGCTCGACCCGGTGGCGGTAGAAGTGCCGCCGGCCGCCGCCGCGGTTTTGCACCTGCAAATTGAGACCCTGAATCAACTCGGCTTCAGCATTGAGCCGTTCGGCGGCAACACCTTTCTGGTGCGCTCCCTGCCCACCGTGCTGGGGCAGATCGATCCGGCGCGGGCGGTGCGGGTGGTGGTGGAAGAGTTTGAGGAGGATGAGACGGTGCTGGCCGCCGAAGTGGAAGCCCGCCTGATTGCGCGGGTGTGCAAGCGGGCCGCCGTCAAAGCCGGGCAGGTGCTCTCGCCGGCCGAGCAGTTGGAGCTTGTGCGTCGGCTCGAATCCTGCCAGTCGCCGCGCACCTGCCCGCATGGCCGCCCGACGATGATTCACTTGAGCGTGGACATGCTGGAGAAACAGTTTGGGAGAAAGGGCTGATGACCCGTGACTGCATCGCAACCTGATCCACTAAACGCAATCGGCGTCCTGAAACGGCGCGAGATTGAAGCGCGAATCGTTGCGCCTCTGCTTGAGGCATTGGGGCAAGAGTTTGGCCGGGAGCGGGTGTTGGAGATCGCCCGCGAGGTCATCATCAACGTTGCCCGCGAGCAGGGCGGGCAGTTGGCTGAAGCCATGGGCGCCAGCAGCTTGCGCCACTTTGCTGAAAGCACCGCGGCCTGGAAGAAAGACGATGCGCTTCAGATCGAGGTGCTGGAACTGAATGAGGAGCGGTACTCATTCAATGTCACCCGTTGCCGTTATGCCGAGATGTATCAGGCGCTGGGGATACCGGAGTTGGGCGCATTGCTCTCCTGCAATCGCGACTTTTCTCTGATCGAAGGATTTAGCCCGGCGGTAACTCTGACTCGAACGCAGACGATTATGCAGGGCGCAAGTTGTTGTGACTTCCGCTATAGATTGAGACCAGCCGATCCGGCGAAGAAGGCCGGCGCCGGGGATAGCGACGCCGCCCAGTGATTCCCCTTCGCCGGGCAGACGCCAACCCGAATCTTCAGCGTTGTTTCTTCCTACCCAGGAAATCAAGTTGGTGCGCGATATATACCAGTTCGCCGCGCTCGATCTGCGCGTGACGCTCGGCGATCCAGCGGGCGAAGCGCGCGCTATCAATCTCCGCATGCAGGCGCAACGCACTCCCGATGGTGTCAACGATGAAGTGCAGGAAGTACGCTTCGTCGGCGCGATAGCCGTCGCCGTTTGCGAACACAACCCAGTCCGAACTGCCTGAGTCTAGAATCTCCACCCCCGCGTCGCGCAGACAGGTGAACAGGCGCCGGCCCGACTGGCTGTCGCCCGAGGGCCTGCCGTCAGTGACGCGCTCGTCCATGGTGCGATGATAGAGCAGTTCGATCTGGGTATCGAAAGCCGGGTCGATTGCCGGCTCGAGGATCGTTGCCCCGTCGAAGTTGAGGGTAAAGTAGCACAACCCGTCTGGGCGTAAACAGCCCAGCAGGCGCGGCAACGCTGAGGGGATATCCGTTAGATCGAGGAAAGCATGAGCAATCAAGCCGTCCCATCGGCGGTTACCGTGGCCCTCCAGAAAATCGAAGACATCGGCCGTTTCCAGATCAACGGTGATTTCCCCAAGAGGGTGCTGGAGGGTTGCGCCTTCCGCCGTGAAGCGCAACTCAAAGCCCTGCGCCTTGGCCCATAGCGGCAGCCGTCGCCGCGCCTCGGCAATGTTCTCGCCCATCGCGTCGATCGCCGTGTACGTTGCGTCGCCAAGCAATCCGCGCTCGACGGCGCGCTCGATCATGGTGCCGATGCCCGCCCCAATTTCAATGACTTCGAGGCGCTTATCGGGCAGGGATCGTTTCAGCGCCTCCCAAACGTGAGTGTTCAGCGCCCGATCATCGACGGTTTTCTTTGAGGCGAGGTAGCGTGGAAACGAATACTCAATCACCGGCTGGTGTGGCGGTCGCGCCCGTAAAACCACAGCGAGGCAATGAGCAAGACTTCAATAAGCTTGTCGGTGTACCCGATCATGCCGAGCGGGGCAGCGATATTTTTCTCACCCAACGCGATCCAGGCCAGAATGGTCACTCCGGCGAAACCGATAAAGGCATAGAGCACCAGTTGATCGCGGCCTTCCAAGAAGGGAAGCTTGATCCATTTCAGGAATATCACCAACAGCGCCAGATAGCCCAGACCGTTCAACGTGAAGGCCGGGTCGATGACGCCCAGACGCACATCCAAATACAAGTGAATGCCGGCGGTGGCCAGGGTGAGAATAACAATAGCAATGCGAAGATTGGATTTAGTCATGGTAGGCCCTCCTGAGTGAACGGATTATACGGGCTTGTAAAAGTATAACTCCGCAGTTTGCTCCGGCTGGATTTGCGCCAAGCGTCCAGCCGCCTAGCCGCTCCGCTTCGCGTTACAAACGCGAAGCGGAGCGGGAGCGGAAGTTATTCTGTCTCTCCCGTTTTTGACGGGATTTATGGGTGTCACCCTGAGCGAAGCGAAGGGTCTCTGGCTGGTTGCGCCGAGATTCTTCGCTTCGCTCAGAATGACAGGGGCGCTTTCCCGTTAAAGCCGGAAGAGCCGTTATTCTTTTACAGGTGCTATGTCAAGACAAGTATCGGTGAACAAACGATCAGCCGCGCCTGCTCGCTGTCGGAGATGAACATGGTGCCGGGAGGCGGCGAAGCCCAATTAAAGTTGTAAGTCACGCCTCAAGCGTGACCTACTCTTTATTTCACGGTTGTTTGGTTGCCGTCGGCGCCGGGGTGTCAGTGGTCGGCGGGTTGAGCACTTCATCCACCGTTGGCTTCTCGGGCACGCGCAATTGCCAGTAGCTGAATTCGGTGATGAGGGTCGTGTCGGCCTTCTTGTCCTTCAGCCATTTGTCAAAGGCCTCGGTCTTCTTCTGGGCAAACTCGTCGTCGGTCATCTGGCGTTTGTCACGCGAGAGAATGTCGATGATGTGATAGCCGAACTGAGTCTTCACCGGATCCGGGTAGAGGCCGATGGGGGCGCTGAACACGACCTGATCAAACTCGGCCACCATTTGGCCCGGCGCGAACGTTCCCAGGTCGCCGCCGTTGTCTTTGTTACTGGTGTCGAGCGAGCTGGCCGCGGCCAGGGCCGCAAAGTCGCCGCCGGCTTGCAACTGCTTGATGAGGTCTTTGGCAGTGGCTTCGTCGGCCACCAGGATGTGGCGGGCATGAGCTTCGTCGACCTCGCGCGAGGCGTCGGCGGCGACGGCCTCTTTCACTTTGTCACGTAATAGCTGTGTTTCAAAGATGCGGCGGAAGTCAGTCTCGCTCATGCCGGTAAAGTTTTTGAACCGGGTTGCGGTTTCGCCAAAAGTTTTTTGATACCCCTCAATTGTATACGGCGTGGAAGTGGGGAAGGGGGTAGGCAACGGCCCGGCAGTCGAAGTGAGAGTTGGTTCAAGGGTAGCCGTCGGCGGTGTCGTGGCCGAGGGGGTGGGGCTGGGGCCTTCGGTGCTGGTGGGAGCCACTGTTGTGGGGGCCACTGTTGGCGGCTCGGTGGGCGGGAGGGTGGCCGTGGGCGCCGGGGTCGGCGTCCCATTGGCGTAATAGCCAAAGGCCTCTTGCATCGCCTTGTCCACTTCTTCAGTCGAGACGGTAATGCCGCGCCCAGCGGCTTCCTGGCGGATGATTTCGTCATCAATCAGTTGATCGAGCACTTGCCGGCCGAGCAGGCTGGAGTCGCTGAGTTGGCTCTGAACCTGAGTGAGCTGGTTTTGATAGAAACTCACCGAGCTGGAGTTGCTGCCAAAGAGTTGAATGATTTGGTTGAGTTGGGCGTATTGCTGGCTCAACACGACGCGCTGGTACTTCACAGCTTTTTGAAAGTCGGCGGTGGAAATTTCGGCGTTGCTCACTTTCGCCACCGGCTGGCGCGGCTGGAGCACATAAAAGTCCAGCAGGCCATAGCCGACGATGGCCAGGATAATGGCCACGACGACGAGGCTGACGCCGATGACCCATTTGCGGAGGATGGCTTCGCGTTCGGCGCGGGCATGGTGTTTGCGGGTAAAGCCGGCTTGCGGCGGCCTGCTCTTGGTCATACTGACTCTCCTCTAACTGACACAGCAACGGGCATAGGGGTTGGCCCTATGCCCGAATATTTTCGATCCTGACACACGGTCAGACACCTGACAATAGACCTGTCAGGTGTCTGACTATTAGACAGTGCCGGACTCGTAAGGCAGAAGCGCCATGTGACGAGCGCGCTTGATGGCTTCGTTCACCATCCGCTGGTGCTTGGCACAGGCCCCGGTCTGGCGGCGGGGGCGAATCTTACCCCGCTCGGTTATATACTTGCGCAGGAGATCAACCTGCTTGTAGTCCGCGGTTTTGATTTTTTCGGCGCAGAACTGGCAGATACGCACACGGCGGACAAACCGTCCCCCGCGATCGTCGCCCTCGCCTTCTTCTTCCGAGCCTCGTCGGCGATAATCGTCGTCCACAATTTAACTCCTCTGGTTGCTAGAACGGAAACTCATCTTCCGGTTCCGTATTTTCGGGCGCCGCCTGTCCGGCGGCATGATGTTTGCGGTTGTCGAGAAAGGTCATCTCGTTGGCGACCACCTCGGTGCGGGAGTGCTTTTTGCCCTCGGGGTCATCCCAGGACCGGGTTTGCAATCGGCCTTCGACGTAGACGTGCGAGCCTTTGACCAGATATTGCTTGCAGGTTTCGGCCAGCTTGTTCCAGGCGACGACGCTGAACCACTCGGTTTCTTCGCGCCGTTCGCCGTCAGGAGTGCTCCACATTCGTGAGCAGGCCACGGTGAACGTGGTGACTGGATGCCCGGCGGGCGTGTAACGCATCTCCGGGTCACGTCCAAGGTTGCCAATGATCATGACTTTGTTCAAGCCTCTACTCAACGGAAACTCATCTTCTGGTTCCGTATTTTCGGGCGCCGCCTGTTCGGCGGCATAATGTTTGCGGTTGTCGAGAAAGGTCATCTCGTTGGCGACCACCTCGGTGCGGGAGTGCTTTTTGCCCTCGGGGTCATCCCAGGACCGGGTTTGCAATCGGCCTTCGACGTAGACGTGCGAGCCTTTGACCAGATATTGCTTGCAGGTTTCGGCCAGCTTGTTCCAGGCGACGACGCTGAACCACTCGGTTTCTTCGCGCCGTTCGCCGTCAGGAGTGCTCCACATTCGTGAGCAGGCCACGGTGAACGTGGTGACTGGATGCCCGGCGGGCGTGTAACGCATCTCCGGGTCACGTCCGAGGTTGCCAATGATCATGACTTTGTTCAAGCCTCTACTCATGGGTCACTCCTCTCCTGTCTGGTCTGATAACTGATCTCGCTCAACCAATCAGGCCGCCACAGCAGGGGCCGGTTCTTCGGTCGCTGCCGGCGCCGGAGCCGCTGGAACTGGGGCCACCGGCTCAGCGTCGAGCCGGAGGATCATGAACCGCAAAATCTGCTCGGTGAGGCGCAGGTTGCGTTCCACTTCCAGCGGGGCGGCGGCGCTCATTTTGGCAAATACCAAAACGTAGTGCCCCTCGCGCTGTTTACGGATTTCGTAGGCCAGCTTCTTGCGGCCCTGTCGCTCGACTTTTTCAATCGAGCCGCCGCCAGACGTGATCCAGCCCTGCACTTTTTCCGTAAGCGCGCTGACACCCTCATCGTCCACTTCGGAATGGATGATAAAGGCCACTTCATAATTGCGCATGGTGAGGTTTCTCCTTTCCTTGGGATAATGCCCCGGTCGGCCTGCCGGAAATGGCTTGCCGCCTGGAGCGGAAAGTGTTTGTGAGAAGTCGTCGTAAACTTAGCTCAATAACACATCGGCCAAAAGTTTACCACAGAACGGGGATTCACGGGAATTTGTGTGCACGCAAAACATGTCAGTCTGCTCTTCGCCCGCGTCCTCGCGGGCGGCCCAACCGCGAGGACGCGGTTGGCGAGCATCTTATTCCCTGACAACCTTTGCGTGCACACGGGAATTTATATCGGCAAGGCAATGTAAAAACTGCTCCCCTGTCCCAACCGGCTCTCCACCCAGAGGCGGCCACCGTGGCGCTCGACGATGGATTTGACGATCGCCAGCCCCAGGCCACTGCCTTTGATGCCAATCGTGTCGCGCTGTTTCACCCGGAAGAACTTCTCAAACAGCCGGGCCTGATCGGTGGGCGCGATGCCGATGCCGGTGTCCTGAACGCTCACCACCACGTTCATATCCCGCAGGTCGCTCGAAATCTTCACCCGGCCCCCAGCCGGCGTGTACTTGACGGCGTTATCCACCAGATTGGAGATGGCTTGCCTCAGCAGAGTCTTGTCGCCCGAAATCGCCGGCAGGTCGTCGGCCAGTTGCAGGGTGAGGGCCATGTTCTTGTTGGCGGCATTGTTGCGGAAGTTGGAAACGGCGCTGTTGATCAGCTCGTTGATCTGGCAGGTTTCGCGGACCAGACCCACTCCGGCCTCGATGCGGTTGAGATCGAGCAGGTCCTCGATCAGCTCACTCATCTGTTCAATGCCGACCACGATCTTCTCGGCGAACTCGCCCTGCTTGGGGTTGAGCTGACCCACCATGGGTAGCATGGTGGCGTAGCCGCGCATGAAGGTCAGGGGCACGCGCAGGTCGTGGCTGACGGTGGCCACAAACTCCGACTTCAATTCGTCAAGCTGTTTGAAGTAAGTCACGTCGCGCAGAACCATCACTTGGCCCAGCCGGTTGCCGTCATCGGCCATGATGGGTGAAGCGGAGGCAAACAGCGTCCGGCCATCGTCCAGCGGAATCTGGCGGGGCGTGCCCAACTGCGGGCTGCGGATCAAGTCGATCAACTCGGCCCGGTTGATCACCTCAGCCAAAGGTTTGTTCATGGCGGCTGCCCCTTTGACTCCGAAGATCGACTCTGCCGCCGGGTTGAGCAGAAGCACGCGTTCGCGGCGGTCAATGACCACCACCGCATCCGGCGACGAGGCGAGGATGGCTTGCAGTTGCTGCCGCCCGCCTTCGCTGGCTTCATAGAGGTTGGCGTTGCTGATGGCAACCGCCGCTTGCCCGGCCAGGGTGGTAAGGAAGTTCAACTCGCTTTCGCCGAAGGCGTGCGTCTGGCTGAAGCCGACCCACAGCGCGCCGAGGAACTGTGACTCTTGCCGCAAGGGCAGGGCAATGAGGGCCTGAATTTGACTCCCGACCTTGCTGACGTCGATCACCGCCCGGGCGCGGGCCAGATTTTCGAGGACGACCGGACGGTCTTCGTGTTCGGTGAGGCGGAGCACATCATGGTCGAGGGCGGCCATCGGCTGGCTCAGCGGCCCGGCCGAAAGCGACGACGGCGGCGCGCCATCCCGGTTATGAATGATCAGGCGCACGCCATCGCTCTTTGTTGAAGCCAACGCGCCTTCCAAAAGTTCTGGCAAGGACTGGCCGACATTCAAACTTCCGGCGATGCCTTGACTGATTCTCAACAGTAGATTCAACTCTTCCAGCCGCGCCCGCAAGCGTTCACGCATTTTCTCAAAGGCGATGCCCAGGCGGCCCACTTCATCTTCGCCAGAAATTTGCACCGGCTTGCTAAACTCGCCCTGGGTAATGCTGGCTGTAGCTTTCGCCAGAGTCTCCAGCGGGCGCGTGATTTGACTCGTCACCCAGAACACCAGCCCGGCGCCGATCACGCCGATAATGATCAGAATGGCCACCAGCGGGGTGACGATGCGGGTGGCCTGAGCCAGCACCGTTTCGTTTGGCACCATGACCACCACCGACCACGGGAAGCCGGTGACCGGCAGGACGTACACCAGTTGGCGGGTGTTGCCCGGGGCGCGGTCGCGGTAAGCCAGCCCGTCGGCGATGTTGGTGGTGAAAGTCTCGTCAGGTTGATCGGCCGGCAACCAGCTTTGTATAAGTTGCGTCCGGTCGGGGTGGAAAATGATGTTACTTTGGTCGTCAAGGATGAACCCCTGGCCGCCGTTGGTCGAGAGACTTTGCAGTTCGTCAATCGCCGGTTTGAGGAGAGGGTTGTTTTCGATGTCGGCCCGCCCGACGAGAACGCCGATTTGCGCGCCGCTCTGAGAATTGATCACCGGCACAATGAACGACACTTGAACACTGTCCTCGAGCGGATCGCCAGGATAAATCGTAATTGTTTGCGGGACTCCCAGGGCGAACGCGGTTTGCTCCTCGAACGTGAGCAGCTCATTTGCCGTTCCCTGTTGTTGGGGATAGGCGCCCATCAGGCTTCCGTCCAGGTCGAAGAATGCCAACTCCCGGAAGAAAGCAATGGCTCGAATCTGATCCGAGAGCCAGGCATCGAGCTCAAGAGGATCAGGGTTTTGAATGTGCGGATCGATGGAGAGCGAGTTGAGGATGCTTTGGCCGGTCTGAGCAAAATAGGGCACCGTGTTGGCCGCGCTCTGGGCGTCGCGCCCCATCTGATCGACAAGCAACGAGGTTGCTACCTGGACAGCGATGCGCGAGTTGGCCCAGATAAGGGTGAGCAGGCCGAGAAAACTGAGTGGTAATAAGGTGAAGAGCAGACGGCGATTGAGACTCGAAGAGTAGGGAGGTGGGAAGCGGCCAGTCCGTGGCGCCCAGACATTTGGAAAGGCAAGCAATCCCAGGGTGCCAATAACGCCTCCCGTCAGCAGTTCGCCCAGCAGGGGCAAAGCGCCGTTGAGCCACTCGGCGGTGATGAAGTCAATGCCGTTCAAGCCGAGAGTGGTGCTGTTGGCGAGATACGATAAAAACGAAAGGAGCCAGATGGCTAAAGCGGTGACGAGGCTGGCGACGGGCGGGAAGCGTAGCAGGCGCGGCAACCACCCGCGATAGCCTTGCCGGATGCACCAGCTCAGGGTGGCGGCGGCCAGCGCCGTCTCTAACAAGGTGGTGATCTCAAACGTCTCCCAACCGGCGCGAGCCAGGCCAGAGACGAGGCCGACGAGAATTGCCGGCCCTGATCCAAGCAGGCCGGCGGCGAGGACGATGGGCGTGTAGCCGAGCAGCGACAGAGTCGGCCCCACGGGTTCACGAGGCACACCCGGCGGGGCCACCGTGCCCGGAAAGCGAATTCGGAGGACGGTGATGAGGAGCGGCCCGGCGATGATCAGCCCGATGAAGAGAATCCATTGTCCGGGCTTGAGCCGGAGAAAGTCGCCGAAGGAGGAAGCCAGGGCGGCGATGAGTAATACTGCATATAAACCTATCACCGCGTATCCGGCGATGTTGGCCGGAAACTCAAAGAACGGAATGCTGTTGATCCCCCAAAGTTCAAATGACATGGTTAGCAGTGATTATAGCATTGCGAACATGTAGGTCAAATTGACCTGACTTGGATTGAGATTGCAAAAACCGCGCCAGCCACGAATTTTGCGAACGGCGCGACTCAGGGCGGCGGATTGCAAACCCGCCGCGCACCCCAACAACTTTGACGGGCACCCCCCAGATTGAATCAGTTGTACCTCAGACCTTCTTATGCTACACTCCGGTACTATACTCAGCAGTTCACGAAACGCTCCCGCCAAATTAAAATCTGGCGGCGGATGGTCAACCTGCTGTGAGCACAAGACGTTTTCGTGATGGCTGACACGGGCAATTCATTTCACAATCGATTTGCGCAAGGTTTGCTGCTCAAACTAAGGGACTGACGTATGCCTGAAAAGATCTTGATCGTAGACGACGATCTGGATACGCTGAAATTAGTGGGCCTGATTTTACAAAGGCAGGGCTATCTAATTGTGGCCGCCAACAGCGGGAGCCAGGGCCTGGCCAAGGCCGCGGCGGAGCACCCCAACTTAATCCTCCTCGACGTAATGATGCCGGATATGGAAGGCTATGAGGTGGCTCGCCGCCTGCGCGCCGACCGTGATCTGGCCCGCACCCCCATCATCATGTTCACCGCTAAAACTTTGGTGGACGACAAAGTGGCCGGGTTTGAGGCGGGTGTGGATGATTATATGACCAAGCCCACCCACCCGGCGGAACTTGTTTCGCGGGTAAAGGCGTTGCTGGCCCGCACCTCCACCGCCCAAAAAGCGGCCATCCCCAGCGAGCGGGGCAAAATCATTGCCGTGCTTGGGGCAAAGGGCGGCTTGGGCGTGACGACCCTGACCCTGAACATGAGCACTTCGATGGCTCAGGCCGGCAACGAAGTCATCGTCTGCGAATTGCGGCCCGGTCAGGGCACGCTGGGCCTGCAGTTGGGCTTTAGCCACACGAACGCCCTGGAGCAGTTGCTGGCCAAGCCGGTGGGCGACATTAACGACCGGACGATTGAAGGGCAGTTGGCGTCGCACGGCAACACTGGCCTGCGGTTGTTGCTGGCCTCCCCGTCGCCGAGCGATATTTCCTTCATGAGCGCCGCGGCTCAAGCCGAGCAGTTGGTGCGCCTGCTGTCCACAATGACGAAATATCTGGTCATCGATCTGGGTTACGGCTTCCCCGAAATTGTCAGGCGTATTGTGCCGCTGTGCGACCGCCATATCCTGGTCGTTGAGCCGATGCGGGTGACCATGGTGTTGGCCAAGGAAATTCTGGGCGAGTTCGACAAGATCGGGCTGACTCCCAGCCGGGTTGATATTTTGATGCTGAACCGCGAACGGTCGAGCTTGCAGATGTCGTGGCAACAGGCCGAGGCCATTCTCAGCCACTCGATTGCGGCGGTGATGACCGCCGCCCCGGAGTTGGCCTATCAGGCGGCCGAGGCGGGGGCCCCGATGGTGCTGGTTCAACCCGACAGTTTGACCACTGATCAGTCTCGCAAGCTTGCCGATATGATCACCCAAAAAGGTAAGGCGACGGGCAAACTGTGAGTCTCACGATGGGGCCCTGTTTGCGCCGCCTGGGCCGCGGCGCGGCAGACGGCAGGGCAACTGTCGCCCGAACTTCCGTGATCTACCCATAGGCTTGACTCATGACTCGGCGATGGACGTAAGAGAGCAAATTCGTCAGGCGGCTGAACTGGTGCGCCAAGCCCAGTTTACGGTGGCGCTAACCGGCGCCGGGCTTTCCACGCCCTCTGGCATTCCCGATTTTCGCAGTCCCGGCTCCGGCTTGTGGACGGACGCCAACCCGTCGGAAGTGGCGTCACTGCACAGCTTCCGGGCGCACCCTGAAGTTTTTTATCAATGGGTGACACCGCTGGCGCAGGCGCTATTGGAAGCCCAACCCAATCCGGCGCATCTGGCCCTGGCCCGCCTTGAGGCATCGGGCCACCTGACGGCTGTCATCACTCAGAACATTGATATGTTGCACGAGCGGGCCGGCTCTCAGCACGTGTTTGAAATTCACGGCCACCTGCGCGAAGTCACCTGCATTCACTGTTACCGCGTTTTGCCCGCCGCCGGTTTGCTGAGCCGCTGGCTGACTGCCGGTGAACTGCCGCGTTGCCCAACCTGCGGCAACGCCATGAAGCCAAACGTAATCCTGTTTGGCGAACAACTACCCGCCCGTATTTTTACCGACGCCAAACTTGCGGCCAGACAATGTGATTTGATGATGGTGGTTGGCTCGTCGTTGGAAGTGTTCCCTGCCGCCGACCTGCCCCTGCTGGCGCTCGATCACGGCGCGAAACTAATCATTATTAACCGTGAACCGACGTTTGTGGATGATCGGGCCTGGGTGGTGATCCGGGACGATGTAGCTGAGGCTTTGCCGGCCTTAGTGGATGAGGTGATTCATGTATCAGGGGACTGAACGACGCAAGAATATCCCTCTCCTGCTTCAACGATATGAGCGCCTGCTCGAAATCACGCGCACCCTGTCTTCAACGCTCGACCTGCCGTCCCTGCTCCGCAACATCATCCAGGCCGCCGTCGAACTGACCGACACCGAAGTCGCCTCAATTATGCTGTTCGACTCCACCGCCGGCCAACTGCGTTTTGAAGCCACCACCAACGAAGACTCGTCCAAGATGGAGCGGATCATGATTCCGTTGGAAGGCAGTGTCGCCGGCTCGATCTTCACCAGCGGCAAACCCCTGCTCATCGCCGACGCCAGCCACGACTCGCGCCACTTCCGCAAAGTGGACGACCAGATCACGTTCGTCACCCGATCCATTTTAGGCGTGCCTCTCATCAGCAAGCAGAAGCCAATCGGCGTCTTGCAGGCGCTCAACAAAAAGGGCAAGGCCACGTTCACCGAGGATGACGTGGACACCTTGGAAGCGCTGGCTGCCCAGGCCGCCATCACCATCGTCAACGCCCGCCTCTTCCAGCAAAGCGACTCCATCGCCGAACTGGTGCACGAACTGCGCCAGCCGCTCAACGCCCTCAACGCCGCCGCCGGGGTGCTGACCCGGCCTAACCTGCCGCCCGATATCCATAACGAGTTCGTGCGGACGCTTCAAAATGAGACGGGCCGCCTCAACACCATGACGACCGAGTTCCTCGACCTGGCCAAGCTCGAGTCGGGGCGGATGCGGTTTGTACACGAGCCGTTCAGCCTGGTGGCGTTGGCGAACGAGTGCGTCAAAGTGGTCACTTCGCAGGCCAATGACCGCAAAGTGAGCCTTTATATGGCCGTGCCGGATGGCTTCCCAAAAGTGAACGGCGACCGGGGCAAGGTCAAACAAGTTTTGCTCAACTTGCTGACCAACGCCATCAAGTACAACCGGGAAGGCGGCGATGTTTATATTACCGGGGATGCGCGGGGCGAAGCTGTCAAAGTCGGCGTCACCGACACCGGGCGGGGCATCCCGCCGGAGTCTCTGCCCCGCATGTTTGAAAAGTTTTACCGCGTGCCCGATGCCGAGGGTATGACCCAAGGCACCGGTTTGGGTCTGGCCATCACCAAGCGCATCGTCGAAGCGCACGGTGGCGAGATGACAGTTGAAAGCGCGGTGAACGTCGGAACGACGTTTAGCTTTACTCTGCCGTTGGCTTGATGTTGCCCGCCCCGACTTTTTTGCCGATCCCCTCTCATCGGCTTGTAGCCGCGACTGTCGCGCGTACAACGCGCTCCTACGATGTCCGCCGTTATCGCATCGTCGAAGCGCACGGCGGCGAGATGACTGTTGAGAGCGCGGTGAACGTCGGAACGGCGTTTAGCTTTACTCTGCCGTTGGCTTGATGTTGCCCGCCCCGACTTTTTTGCCGATCCCCTCTCATCGTGGGAGCGGCTTGTAGCCGCGACTGTCGCGCGTACAACGCGCTCCTGCGATGTCCGCCGTTATCGCATCGTCGAAGCGCACGGTGGCGAGATGACTGTTGAAAGCGCGGTGAACGTCGGAACGACGTTTAGCTTTACATTGCCGTTGGCTTGATGTTGCCCGCCCCGACTTTTTTGCCGATCCCCTCTCATCGTGGGAGCGGCTTGTAGCTGCGACTGTCGCGCGTACAACGCGCTCCTACGATGTCCGCCGTTATCCCTTCGCCACCGTTTCCCCATCCAACTTCAAACTGATCGCCTGGCTGGCGCTGTCGGCGCCCATAGAAATGCCATAGACCGTATCGGCGGCCTGGACCGTGTGGCGGTTGTGGGTGATGACGACGAACTGCGTGGTTCGGCTGAGTTCGATCAGCAAGTCGCGGAAGCGGCCCACATTGGCTTCGTCAAGGGCGGCGTCCACTTCGTCCAACATGGCAAACGGCGGCGGATTGACTCGGAGCAGGGCGAAGATGAGGGCCGAGGCCGTGAGGGCGCGCTCGCCGCCGGAGAGCAGAGCCAGGCCCTGCTGTTTGCGTCCCGGCAAGCGAGCCAGAATGTCGATGCCGGTGTTGGTCAGGTCCTCAGGTTCGGTGAGCAGGAGCCGGGCCGTGCCGCCGCCGAAGAGCCGCGAGAACGTGTCTTTGAACTGCTCGGCCACCGCGTCAAACGTTTTGCGAAATTCGCGCTCCATGAGGATGTCGAGCTCGGCGATCACTTCGCGCAATTGCGCGGCGGCGGCTTCGAGGTCGGCTACTTGAGTTGTGAGAAATTCATTGCGCTCCTTCACCTCGTTGAACTCGTTGAGGGCTTCGGGGTTGATGGCCCCCATGCGGCGCAGTTGCCCCCGGCGGCGGTTGAGCAAATCTTCCATGCCTTCGGGCAGAGTTTCTACTTGTGGCAAATGCTCCACAATGCCTTCGAAGGGCAGGGGCGTGGGGCCGGCCATGTCGTCGGTGTATTCGAGGGCGACGAGGCCAAAGTCGTCGGTGATGTGGCGGCGCAGGGCTTCGATCTCGTCTTTCTTGCGCGCGTGTTCAAGTTGCGCTTCGCCGTGCAGTCGCTCGGCGGTGTGGAGTTCGGCGCGGGTATCTGTCTCGGCGGCTTCGGCGCTGGTCAGTTCAATTTCAAGCGTAGCGAGTTGTTTTTCGGCAGGCTCGATTTGAGAGTGGAGGTTGGAGGTCAGAGATTGGAGATTGTAGAGATTGGCTCGATCCGTTTCGAGGCTGGCGAGAAAGGTTTCGGTGTTGGCGCTGAGGGCCTCAATGCGGGTCTGGCGAGTGGCGAGAGCTTCAGCGGCGCGGTTGAGATTGTGTTTCAATTCTTCAAGACGGGCGCGGGCATCGTCGGCGGCGCGGGCGGCGACAGCGGCTTTGGTTAGCAGGCCGGCAATTTGCCGGGCGGTGTCGGCGGAGGTGAGTTCGACCGATTGGGCGACGACGGTTCGGGCCGCCTCTTCGGCCTGGGTCGCCTCGGCGGCCAACCCGGCGAGCTGGGCTTCGAGGGCGGCCGACTGCGAGTCGAGGTCTGAAATTTGCGATTGGATGCTTCGCGCGGCCAGGCGCTGCAGTTGCGTTTGAGCGTGGGCGCGGTCAAGGTCAAGTTGAGCGGCATCGCCGGCGGCGGCGGCGGCGCGTTCGGCGGTTTGCAGGTCGCGGCGGTTGGCCGTGGCGGTTGCTAATTCGGCGCGCAATCCGCGAAGCGCGGTGTCGTGTGAGTTGCGTTCG
>CAYSIV010000024.1:0-7830 GCA_964431175.1 uncultured Anaerolineales bacterium | reverse complement strand
TCTCGTTGGTGTTTGGCCTGCTCGATCTCGGCCGGCAAGCCGCGTTGCTCGCGGGCAAGGGCCAGGGTGGTGGCGACGCGTGTTTCGCGCCCGCCGATGATGGCCCCGTTGGAGAAATAGATTTCGCCGTTGAGGGTGACGGCGGCGGCCCCGGCAGGCAAGCGACTTGCAACGAGGGCAGCCATCTCGCGGGCGCGGACGATGATGAAGCGGCCCAGTAAGGCTTCGACAATGGGGCGGTGGGCGGCGTCGCAGGCGACAAGGTTCGAGGCCAACCCCAGCACGTCCGGGTGCGGCTCGTCGGGCAGAGGCAACGGGGCGGGGCGCAGACGGGCCGGGTCGAGGATGGCGGCCCGCCCGTCAGCCCCGGCGAGGAGGTCGAGGGCCAGCGCCGGATCATCCGACAAGACGGCGTTGATGAATTGGCCGAGAGCGGCGGTGATGGAGGTGTCGAGTTCGGGCGGGGTGTTGAGGATGTCGGCCAATTCAGCGCGGAGGGTGAACCGCCCGTCTTGGGCGGCCTGCTTTAGCAGAGCCAGGCCGGCGCCGCCGCCACGCTCCGCGCCGGCGCGGGTTTGGGCCAGCACTTCGGCGCGGGCGGCGAGCTTGCCTTCTTCGGCGACGGCCTCGGCGAGTTGGGCGGCGAGAGCGGCGAGTTCGGAGTCGGCGACGGCTCGACGTGACTCGAGATTGACAATGGCCGATTCGGCTTCGTCGTGGTGAGCGCGAGCGGCGGCGGCCTGCGCTTCCAGTTCGGCGGCGGTGGTTTGCTTGTCGGCCACAACTCGCTCGGCCTCGGCCAGGACCTCTGTTTGTTCGGCTTGGTTGGTGTTGAGGCGCTCTCGTTGAGAAGCTATCTGAGATCGCCGGGCTTGTCGCTCGGCAATTTGGGCGGCGAGGGCGGTGAGGCGCTCGCCGGCTTCGGCGGCGCGGCGGGCGAGAGCCTGGCGCTCTTCTTCGCGCTGAGCGCGGGCGGCCTCCAGCGAGTCGATCTGCTCACGAGTCACATCACGCTCGGAGTCTAGCCGGGCAAGTTCAGCCTGGGCGGAGTCAGCGAGTTCAGTCTGGGCCGCGAGGTCAGTTTCCAGAGATTGGAGATCGGAAATTAGGGATTGGCGTTGTTCGGCGAACGAGCGCAGGCGTTCGTCGGCCACAGCCAGAGAACGGTTGAGGGTTTCGGCCTCGGCCCGCAAACGGGAGGACTCGCGCCCCCAGGCGTTGAGTTGAGCGCGCAGGGCGGAGATTTTAGCGCGCAGGTCGGCCAACGAACGGTCGAAGGTTCGCTGATCGTTTTGCAGAGTATTCAACGTCTCGGCGCGGAACTCGGCGTTGCGGCGGGCGTTGGTGACGGCCTTTTGCGCTTCGTGCCAGTGGTAGCCGTACCAGATTTTTAATACGCCGTCGAGTTCGGCTTTCACCTGATTGTATTCGCGGGCGCGGGCGGCCTGGCGTTCGAGGGCGCGCAGGCGGGGGCGAATTTCGGCCAGAATGTCGTGGACGCGCTCGAGGTTGCGCTGAGTCTGATCGAGCTTGCGGAGCGTCTCTTCGCGTTTGGCGCGGTAGATGCCGATGCCGGCCGCCTCTTCGAACAGCGCCCGGCGCTCTTCGGCTTTGAGCGAGAGGGCGCTATCCACCAGCCCCTGGCCGACGATGGTGTACGTGCGCTCGGCCAGACCCACTTTGCCCAACAGTTCGGCAATGTCGCGCAAGCGAGTGCGCTGGCCGTTGAGCAGATACTCGTTCTGGCCGTCGCGATAGGCGCGGCGGGTGATGCTCACTTCCGAGAAGTCGATGGGCAACCAACCGTCGCCGTTGTCGAAGGTGACGGTGGCCTGGGCCATGCTGGCCCGGGAACGCAGTTCGCTCCCGGCGAAGATCATGTCTTCGGTCTTCTTGCCGCGCAGGAGCGAGAACGACTGCTCGCCCAGCACCCAGCGGATGCTGTCGGCGATGTTGGATTTGCCGGAGCCGTTCGGGCCAACGACGGCGGTAATTTTCTCGCCGAAGAGGAATTGAGTTTTGGTGGCAAAGGTTTTATAGCCGAGGAGTTCGAGTGATTTTAGGCGGGAAGACATACGGACGGGGATTATAGCGCGTTTTATCCAGAACCGTTGCGGTTATTTGGGGCGTTGCTCACGTTTTTGCAATAGCTCTGCCAGTTGCGCCGGGCAGGTAACTTGCTACAATGGCTCGTAGCGCAACGCGAAGCGGCCAAATTGCGCTACGAAAGAAGGATTAACCCAATGCGCCAACTTCAACTCGTCATCCTGCTATCGCTCATTCTGTCGTTGGCTTTACCAGCGCCTGTCCTGGCCGACGACGATGGCCTTATTCACACCGTCCAGCCGGGCGAGAACTTGTTTCGCATTGGTTTGAAGTATGGCGTGACCTGGCAGGCCATCATGCAAGCTAACGGATTAAGCTCGACCTACATTTACGTTGGCCAGCATTTGAAAATTCCAAATGGGGCGCCGCCGGCCGCCACTGCCCCGGCGCAGGTCGCCGAGACCGGGGCGGCGACCTCTGCTTCCAACCCGCCTTCTACGCCCGTCACTTACACTGTCGTTCGCGGCGACACGTTGTGGAGCATCGCCCGGAAGTTCAGCCTCAGCGCCGGTGCATTGGCGGCGGCCAATAACATTTCACCGGTGGGCTGGGTATATTCCGGCCAAGTGCTCACGATACCGAGCGGAGCAAGCGGCGACGGAACGACGACCTCACCAGCGCTCACGATTCCTTCAATTCCGGCTAACACCACTAAGCTGATCCTGGTTGATATTTCCGAACAGCACATGTACGTTTACGGCGATGGCAATCTGATCTGGTCGTGGGTCACTTCCACCGGCGAGCGAGGCCGCGAGACCGCGCCCGGTAACTTCAGTGTGCTGAATAAAATCCCGAACGCCTACGCTTACACCTGGAACTTGCAGATGCCGTACTGGCTTGGTATTTACTGGGCCGGCAGTCTCCAGAACGGCATTCACGCTTTGCCGATTCTCTCGAATGGTCAGACGTTGTGGGCCGGCTGGCTGGGCACGCCGGTGTCTTATGGGTGCGTGATCCTGAGCACCGAAAACGCAAAGACACTTTACGATTGGGCCGAGGTGGGCACGCCGGTGAAGATTCAATGGTGAGGCATGTTGCCTCTCCCGGTGTTGGGCAAACTGGCTATAATCTCCCCCATCCAGCAACAGCGCTTTGGCGCTGTTCGTTTATCCTGTTGGCGTTTACCCAACTTCGGCCATGAGTTTTTCCCAGCACTGGCAATACACCCCATATATCCTGCCCAATATCCTGGCGTTCCTTGTTTCGTTGGGATTGGCGATATATGTTTGGCGGCAACGCTCCACACCTGCCAACTCCGCCTTCATTGTGTTGATGCTGTCCCTGGCGACGTGGTCATTGGGCTACACCTTGGAAATTGCCGGCGCCGATCTTCCCACCAAAGTTTTTTGGGCCAAGTTTCAATATCTGGGCGTTGGTGTAGCGCCAATGGCGATACTGATATTTGCGATTCGATATAGCGCCCGGAAGACCTGGTGGACCTCTCGTTGGGCGTTGGTTTTATTGAGCATTATTCCGGCCATTACCATACTACTGGCTTTCACCAATGAACTGCACGGCCTGATATTGCGTGAAGTTGCTCTGGCTGACACGGGGCCGTTCCTGGCATTGCGCATCCAGCGGGGAGTATGGTTCTGGGTTCATGTGACGTATTCTTACCTCGACCTTCTGGCTTTCACCATTCTGATGGCGTTAGCCGCTGTTCGCTCACCCCACCTCTACCGCCGGCAGGCCTTGACGCTCTTTATCGGAATCATCCCGGTCTGGATTGCCAACGTGCTTTACGTATTCGATCTGGTCACGGGGCCAATCGATCTAACGCCGATGGCATTTACAATAACCGGTGCGATTCTGGCTTGGGGCCTTTTCCGATTCAAGCTGTTCGACATCTTGCCGGTAGCCCGCGAGGCTATCATTGAAAAGATAAGCGATGGGGTGCTGGTGCTGGATGCTCAATACCGGGTGGTGGACATGAATCAGGCCGTCCAGCACATCGTCGGCTTCCCCGTGGCTCAGGCGGTGGGCCGGAAGGTGACGGAGCTGTTCGTCAATCGGCCCGGTCTGGTTGGCCTCTTCCAGGTAATGACCGAAAGGCAGATCGAGATTGTGCTTGGCGAAGGAGAACTGCGGCGCGATTACGAGGCGCGCCTGTCGCCGTTGATAGAACAGGCCGGCAACATTACGGGCTGGCTGGCCATATTCCGCGATGTCACCGCCGGCAAAGAAGATGAGCGGCGTTACGAGTCGCTTCTGGCTGCCGCTCAGCGACAATCGTTGGAACTGGCGCTGTTGGATAAAGTGCGCACGGCGCTGGCGCGCGAACTGGATTTGCCGATGGTATTCCGCGCCGTTGTCGAAGGTATCGCCGAGACCTTCGGCTATACGCTGGTCAGCCTCTATTTGCTGAAAGAGGAGGACGTGCTGACCCTTCAGCATCAGGTTGGTTACGAGCACGTGATAGAGCGAATTCCAACCACGCAAGGAGTCACCGGGCGAGTCGTTCGTACCCGCAAACCAGTGTTGCTAGAAGATGTCACTGCTGACTCGGCCTTTTTGAGCGCGGTCCAGAATATCACCTCTGAAATTTGCGTGCCGCTGTTCGACCAGGGCCGGGTCGTCGGCGTGTTGAATGTGGAGAGCAAAGAGGTGAAGCTGTCGCGGGCCGACCTGCGGCTGATGGTAGCCCTGACCGAGCAGATTAATGTCGCGATTGGCCGGGCCAGGCTTTACGCCGAAGCCCAACACCGCAGCCGATTGTTGGAAGGTGTCGGCGAGGCGACGCGGTGCTTGTTGAAGGTTGCCGACTGGGCGACGGCCATGAACGAAGCCCTGGCGATCCTGGGGCAGGCGGCGGAGGTGGATCGCGCTTACGTCTTTGAGAATCACCCCCATCCCGTAACCGGCGAACTCGTTCACAGCAAGCGGTTCGAGTGGGCGCCGGACGGGACTGAGCCGCAACTTAACAACCCTCAACTGCAAAACATCTCCTGGCGGGTCTATGAACGCTGGCACAGCATCCTGAGCGCAGGCGATCCTGTGAACGGCCCTGTTTGGGAATTGCCCGCGCTGGAGCGCCAACTTCCCGGGTTTGAGAAGATACGGTCACTGCTGATGGCGCCGATCCACATTGGCGACACATTCTGGGGCTTCGTCGGTTTTGACGATTGTCACACCGAGCGGGTATGGTCGGCCAACGAAGTGTCGGCGCTGAGGACGATGGCGGCCAGCATCGGCAGTGCCTTTGACCGCCATAGCGCCGAAACCAAACTTCGAGCACAGCGACAACTTTTCGAGAATCTGGTGGCGGTGGCCCGGGCTACGGCCGAACGCCCGGCGTTGGAAGCGACTCTGCAAAACGCGCTCAACGTGGCCGCCCGGCTCACGGCGGCTGAGCATGGCAGTCTGCTGTTGGCTGACGGCACGGGCGCGGTGAAGCGCAGTATCCTGGCGGGCGACACCAAGCCGCTCAATGAGCGTTCGCCGATTGCTCATCAGGTGATCGCGCGGGGGCTGGCCGGGTGGGTGACGCGCAACCAACAGCCGGTGTTAATCGCCGACACACGGGAGGACGACCGCTGGCTGTCTCTGCCTGACCAGCCATATACCGCCCGCTCGACGCTGGCCGTTCCTATTCTCAGCGGTTCGACTCTGCTGGGCGTGCTCACCCTGGCCCATTCCAGCCCCGGCCACTTCGACCAGAGTCATCTTAACCTCATGCAAGCCGCCGCCGATCAGATGGCCCTGGCTCTGCGCAACGCCCAGATTTTTGAAGCCCAGCGGAGCACGGCTAACCGGCAGACTATTCTCTACGAAAGCCTGCGCGCCCTGGGCGAACAGTTGGAGCCGAATGCGGTGATCCGCATGGCTGTTGTCACGTTTGCTCAATTTACTGGGTGGACGATTGTATCGATTGCCTTGCCCGACCCGGATCACCAGCACTGGCACCTCCGATACACAAGCCGAACCATGCTGGGAATAAAGTTACAGTATTCTCTTGATCAGGGCATCACCGGGCGGGCTTTTAGAACCGGACAAACCCAATACGCGCCTGAGGTGAGCGCTGATCCTGATTATGTGGACATCAGCCCCGGCACTCGCAGTGTATTGGCAATTCCACTCCGGCGGGAAGGGCGCATTTTGGGCGTGCTCAACCTCGAAAGCGATCAGTCGGACGCATTCCACGAGGACGACATTCTGCTGGCCGAGTCGTTTGCCGACGCGGCAGCCCTGGCGCTGGACAATGCCCAGTTGCATCAGACGATTGCTGACGAGCGCGGCCAGCTCCAGGCGCTAATCAAGTCAAGCCGCGATGGCGTGATTCTGATCGGCGCGAATCAGCACATTCTGATTGCCAACGCCGCCGCCCTCCACTTGTTGGGCCTCTCCGGCCAGCCGGAAGAGATAGTGGGTTTGCCTGTCATCCAAGTTTTGCGGAGATTACGCCGTACCTCAACTGCCGCGGTGAAGATAACGTTGGCTGGAATGCGCCGCGTTCAACTGGGTGACGAGTCGCCCAGCGAAGGCGAGTTTGAGAAGCCGCCACACAGCATTTACTGGCTTAACCTGCCAGTGAATATGGGTAGCACGTCAGTGGGGCGGCTGGTGATTCTGAGGGACGTGTCGGATGAACGGGCGCTGGAACGGACACGCGACGCTTTGACCCGGACCATGGTTCACGACTTGCGCAGCCCGCTCACTGCCCTCTCAGGCGTGTTGAGCCTTCTGCAGGCCGACCAGACGTTATCGCCTGACCACGAGGAAGCGGTGAACATTGCCCTCGGCAGCGCCGACCGAATGACGACCCTCGTCAATGCCATTCTGGATGTGAGCCGGTTGGAGACAAAGCAAATGCCAGTCGAGCGCAGGACATTTGCCCTGGCGCCGCTGGTGGCCGAAACGATCAAAACGGAAGCGGTGCTGGCCGACAAGAAAGGTTTGACTCTGGAGAATGCCATTGCGCCCGAAGTGCTCATTTGGGCCGACTCTAATTTGATTGGCCGGGTTCTGCAAAACCTCATCGATAACGCCATCAAATTCACGCCTGCCGGCGGCCGGGTGAGGGTGGCAAGCCATGTTTTGCCGGGCCACGACACCTTTGCCGTCTCGGTGAGCGACACCGGCATTGGCATTCCGCCGGAACTGCACGACCGCCTCTTCCAAAAGTTTGTCACCGGGCAACACGTAGAAAGAGGCAGCGGGCTGGGCTTGGCCT
The DNA here is from genome assembly GCA_964431175.1 of uncultured Anaerolineales bacterium. GTDB lineage: Bacteria > Chloroflexota > Anaerolineae > Anaerolineales > VGOW01 > VGOW01. Next base: position 554 of record CAYSIV010000024.1, on the reverse strand, counting down.
TTTGCCGTTTGGCGGTTGAGGCGCACGGTGGCCGAATTTGGATGGAGAGCGAACCGGGCCAGGGCGCGACGTTTACGTTTATCCTGCCGGAGGCGTGATTTTCACCCACATCCCTGTCCACTCCGGCAAGCGCGCCCAGCCGTTCTCGCGAATCTTTTCCGCCAACTCTTGGCCAAAGAAAAACTCTGTCCGGGCCATTGCTTCGCCCACGCTGGCGAATTGATAATCGGTGCTGAGGACGTGGCGGGTGAAGCCCCATTCCTTCTCCAACCAATCGTAGTAACGGGCCAGCCCCTCGGTGGGCGGGGCGGGGATGAGACTGCCAGTGGTCAGAGTCTCAAAAATGATTAGCGCCCCATCAGAGACGGTTGCCCGGCGCATCTCGCTCAGCACCCGCCCGATCTGCATCTTCCAGTCACTCGCAAACCAGCCGCACAAGTGACCCATTGCCCAACCGGCAGTGACCACATCGGCCCAGCCAGGCGGAATTGGCAGTTGCCGCATGTCGCCTTGAATCAGTTGCCACTGACCGCCGACGGCTGACCGCTGATGGC
>CAYSIV010000023.1:27979-31953 GCA_964431175.1 uncultured Anaerolineales bacterium | reverse complement strand
TCTTCGGGGAAGCCGTCACCCCCGACGAAGCTGTTCGCCGCATCCTGGCCGACGTTCGCGCCCGCGGCGACCTCGCCCTCCGCGACTGGACGCAACGAATTGATGGAATTCACCTCCAAGACTTATCCGTTGAACCCGTTCAATCCGTTGACCCTGATCTCCTGGCTGATCTTCAATTCGCCGCCGACCGAATCCGCGCCTTCCACGAGCAACAGCCAATTCGCTCGTGGCAAACCGCCGATGGCACGCTCGGCCAGCGGGTGACGCCGCTCAAACGAGTCGGCATCTACGTTCCGGGCGGGAGCGCGCCTCTGCCCTCGTCCCTGCTCATGTCGGCCATCCCGGCTCGCGTTGCCGGGGTGCAGGAGATCGTCGTCTGTACACCGCCCGGCAGGCTTGGCGGCGACGTGCCGCCCGTCATCCTCGCCGCCGCACACATTGCCGGGGTGGACAAAATTTTCCGGTTGGGCGGGGCGCAGGCCATTGCCGCCATGGCCTTTGGCACTGAATCGGTGCCACGCGTGGATAAAATTGTCGGCCCGGGCAACCTGTTTGTGACTCTGGCCAAACAGCAGGTCTTCGGCCTTGTCGGCCTCGACGGCCTCGCCGGGCCAACCGAAACGGTGGTAGTGGCCGACGACTCGGCTACCCCGGCCTGGGTAGCCGCCGACCTGCTGGCTCAGGCCGAACACGATCCCTTGGCAATCGCGATCTTGCTCACGCCCTCGCGCAAGCTGGCCGAAGCGGTTCAAGGTGAGGCCGCCCGTCAACTAGAGTCGCTTTCCCGCGCCGACATCATCGCCCAGTCTTTCGCCAATCGGAGTGGCATCATCCTCACGCCCGATCTGGCCGCCGCCGTCCGTCTGGCCGACGAGTTTGCGCCAGAGCATCTTTGTCTTTCAGTTGAGAATCCGTCTCAGTGGGCCGAACAGATCACAAGCGCGGGCGGGCTGTTCATGGGCGAGCAGTCGTTTGAGGTATTGGGCGATTACGTGGCCGGGCCGAGCCACGTGATGCCGACCGGTGGCACGGCGCGATTTGCCTCGCCGCTCAACGTGCTTGACTTTGTTCGCCTCACCAGCGTGATCTCATTGGACGCCGCCACTGCCTCAACCCTCAGCCCTGTCGCCGCCCGCCTCGCCCATGCCGAGTCGCTCACCGCACACGAAAATGCGGCCTTGCTGAGATTTCAGACTTCCGAAGTCTTCAAGACTTCGGAAGTCTGAAGTCTGAGTTGCCATGAACATCGAGTCCTTCATCCGCCCCGAAATTATCACGATGGAATCCTACACCCCCATCGTGCCGTTTGAAGTGCTCTCGGCCCGGCTTGGCCGCGCGCCGCAAGACATCATCAAACTCGACGCCAATGAGAATCCTTACGGCCCATCGCCGAAAGTGGGCGAGGCCCTGAGCAACCTTGAGTTTGCTCACATCTATCCCGACCCGGAAAGCACCGCACTTCGCGCCGCTCTCGCCCGCCGCCTCAACTTCCCCGCCGAGAATATCCTGGCCGGCGCTGGCGCAGACGAACTGATTGACCTCATCCTTCGCCTCTTCCTCCGCCCTGGCGATGTTGTCATTGACTGCCCGCCCACCTTCGGTATGTATTCCTTCGACACCGCCATCAACGCCGGTCACCTCATTCAAATTCCTCGCCGCGACAATTTCAGCATTGATGTTCCCGCCATCGAATCTCTTTTCTCTTCTCTCTCTTCTCCCAAATTGCTTTTCCTCGCCTCTCCCAACAACCCCGATGGCTCTCTCCTCTCCGATGCCGACCTGCGCCGCCTGCTGGCCTTGCCGCTGGTTGTCGTTCTCGACGAAGCCTATGTCGAATTTGCGGGTGAGAACGCCAGCCGTGCCAGTTGGGTGCTGGAGCAAGATAGCCTGATCGTCCTCCGCACCTTCAGCAAACGTGCCGGGTTGGCCGGCCTCCGCGTCGGTTACGGACTCTTCCCCTCGGCCCTCATGCCGCACCTGTGGAAGATCAAGCAACCTTACAACGTCTCCGTTGCGGCCAGCGCCGCCGCCATTGCCTCACTCGACGATGCCGACTACATGGCTCAGGTCGTTGCCAGGCTTGTGGCCGAACGGAACCGGATGGCCGAAGCCTTGAGCGAATTGTCTTTCCTCAAGGTTTATCCGTCTCACTCCAACTTCGTCCTCTGCCGGGTGATTGGCCGCGATGCCAAAGCTCTCAAACTTGCCCTTGAGCGCCAAGGTATTCTTGTCCGTTATTTCAACAAACCCGGTCTCGCCGACTGCCTCCGAATCTCGGCGGGCAGGCCGGAGCAAACAGATGCTTTGCTGGCAACGTTACGAAGACTTTGAAATGTGTCTCTCCCGTTTTTGACGGGATTTATGGGTGTCACCCTGAGCGAAGCGAAGGGTCTCTGGCTGGTTGCGCCGAGATTCTTCGCTTCGCTCAGAATGACAGGGGCGCTTTCCCGCTAAAGCCGGAAGAGCCTGAAATGTCAAACGACACCCACAGGGGGGCCGTGCCAACGTCAGGCCCGCTTCGCGTGTCGTTTGAACCATGAGACTATTGCATGAGAACTTCTACCATTCACCGCAAAACGAACGAAACCGACATTACCCTCAGCCTCGCCCTCGACGGCGCCGGCAAGCATGAGATCGAAACCGGCGTCGGCTTCCTCGATCACCTGCTTACTCACATTGCCGTTCATGGTTTGTTTGACCTCACGGTGAAAGTCGTCGGCGATTTGCATATTGACCCGCACCACACGATTGAAGACACGGCGCTGGTGCTGGGCCAAGCATTCAATGAGGCGCTGGGCGACCGCAAAGGCATCGTTCGTATGGGATCGGCTTACGTGCCGATGGATGAGTCGCTGGCGTTTGTGGCGATTGACCTCTCCGGGCGGCCCTACGCTGTCGTGCAAGGTGAGTGGCCCAGCTCGGCCATCGGCCAGTTTCCAACGACTCTTATCCCGCATTTCCTTGAATCCTTCGCCGTCACTGCCCGCGCCAATGTTCACGCTCGCGTACTTTACGGGCGCGACGACCACCACCAGGCCGAAGCCCTATTCAAAGCTCTGGGCCGCGCTCTCGACGCGGCGACGATGATTGACCCGCGACGGGCGGGAAATGTGCCTTCGACGAAAGGGACGTTGTAGATAAAAAGCTGAACCGCTAAGGCGCGAAGATCGCAAAGACAAACACAAAATCTTTGCGCCCTTGGCGTCTTCGCGGTGAGTTTCTTTGAATATGCGTGTTGCATTGATTGACTACGGCATCGGCAACCTGCGCTCGGTGCAAAAGGCGCTAGAGCATGTTGGTGCGCAGGTGACGCTGACCGACGACCCGCAAACTATCCTCGGCGCCGACAAAGTGGTGCTTCCCGGCGTCGGCGCGTTTGGCGATGGCATGAAGGGCCTGCAGGAGCGCGGGCTGGATGCGGTAGTCCAAGAAGTGGTGCGTGTAGGCAAGCCTCTACTTGGCATTTGCGTTGGAATGCAAGTGCTGTTTGAAAGTTCAGAGGAGTTAGGCGAACACGAAGGGCTGGGTATTTTGCCGGGGCAGGTGCTGCGGTTTCCGATTCAAGGTGAAGTTGCTACTAGTGGGAGCGCGTTGTACACGCGACCGGTCGCGGCTACAAGCCGCCCCCACGAAAGCCTAGCTTCTCTCAAAATTCCTCACACCGGCTGGAATCAAATCGAACCGCAGAAAGACAGTTCGCTCTTTCGCGGCCTGCCTGCCGGAGCGTTCGCCTATTTTAATCATTCTTACTACTGCGCCGCTCGGCCCGACGACACTCTAGCTGTCACCGATTATGGCGGCGCGTATCCATCCATTGTTGGGCGTGGCCGGGTTTATGGCATCCAGTTCCATCCCGAAAAATCGCAGAGCGTGGGGCTGGCGCTGTTGAAAAACTTTGTGGAACAAGGATAACGACAAACGACAAACGTCAAACGACACGCGCAACGCCTTGTCGCTCGCGTGCTTGTCGCGGG
>CAYSIV010000023.1:0-27969 GCA_964431175.1 uncultured Anaerolineales bacterium | reverse complement strand
CGTTTGACGCTTGATATGCAAGCCGCAGATGGACGAGTTCATCATCTATCCCGCAATTGATCTTCGATGCGGCCAGGTCGTTCGTCTGGCGCAAGGCGACTTAGCGCGGACGACAACCTACAGTGACGATCCGGTGGGCACGGCCCGCCGCTGGCAAGACGAGGGCGCAAGCTGGGTGCATGTGGTTAACCTCGATGGCGCGTTTGGCGATGCCGCCGAAGCCAACTGGCGCGCACTGGCCGATATGGTTCGCGTCGGCCTGAAGGTTCAGTTTGGCGGCGGCTTGCGCGATCTTGAGTCGATCAGGCGCGTGATGCAACTTGGCGTGTCGCGGGCCGTCATCGGCACAGCGGCGGTGGAGACCCCGGTGCTGGTTGACGAAGCGCTGGACGAGTTTGGCCCGGAGCGAATCGCAGTGGGTGTGGATGCGAAAGAGGGCCGGGTGCGAGTCCGAGGCTGGGTTGAGGAGGCGGGCATCACCGCGATTGATCTAGTGAAGCGCCTGCAAAACCAGGGAGTCCAAACCATCATTTTCACCGATGTGTCGCGAGACGGGATCGGAATCGGCGTGAATGTGGAAGCCTCGTCGGCTCTGGCGCAAGGCTCCGGTTTAGCCGTCATCGCCTCCGGCGGCGTGGCGAGCGCGGACGATGTTCGCCGCGTACGCGATGCCGGACTCGCCGGTGTGATCATCGGACGCGCGTTGTACGAGGGCCAAATCAATCTCCAATCTCTAATTCTCTAATCTCTAATTCTCTAAACTCTGCTCTCCAACATGCTAGCAAAACGAATCATCCCCTGTCTTGATGTCAAAGATGGCCGCGTGGTCAAAGGTGTAAACTTTGTTGGCTTGCGCGATGCAGGCGACCCGGTGGAGCAAGCGCGGGCTTACGACGCCGAAGGCGCAGACGAGTTGGTGTTTCTCGACATCTCGGCCACGCCCGAGGGCCGGGCCACGGTTGCGCCGATGGTGCGCCGCGTGGCCGACGAAGTTTTTCTGCCGCTCACCGTCGGCGGTGGTATCCGAACCGTGGACGACATGCGCGCGATCCTGCTGGCAGGCGCGGACAAGGTGAGCATCAACTCAGCGGCAGTCAAAACACCGGAACTGATCACCGCAGGCGCAGAGAAGTTTGGGAGCCAGTGTGTGGTGGTGGCAATTGACGCGAAGAGAGAAGAAAATCTCAACTTCCAAAATCCCAAACTCCAAAATCTAAAATGGGAAGTTTATATCTCCGGTGGTCGCATACCGACCGGCCTCGATGCCATCGAATGGGCGCGGCGCGTGGTGGAGCTTGGCGCGGGCGAAATTCTGCTGACGAGCATTGACGCCGACGGCACTAAAAACGGCTATGATCTGGTGCTCACCCGCGCGGTGACTGAAGCGGTTTCTGTGCCCGTCATCGCCAGCGGCGGGGCGGGCAAGCTCGAACACTTCGCCGATGCCTTGACAACGGGCGGCGCCGAAGCCGCGCTGGCGGCCTCGCTCTTTCACGACAAAGTGTTGTCGGTTGGCGAAGTGAAATCTTACCTGGCCGGACTCGGCATTGTGGTGAGACGATAAATCTGCTCCCTCCCCTGTCCACGTATTGCGAAGCAGTGGACGGGGGAGGGTTGGGGTGGGGGCCTATGAACTTGAAGTTTGACGAGCGCGGCCTGCTCACAACAGTGGTGCAAGATGCTGCCTCTGGCGAAGTGCTAATGGTAGCCTGGATGAACGCCGAGGCTTTGCGCCTCACCCGCGAGACCGGCGAAGCCTGGTTCTGGAGCCGGAGCCGGAACGAGTTGTGGCGCAAAGGCGCGACCAGCGGCAATGTGATGCGCGTGCAGGAAATTCGAGTTGATTGCGATAGCGACACGCTCCTGCTCAAAGTTGATCCGGCCGGCCCAGCCTGCCACACCGGCGAGCACTCGTGTTTTTACAGAAAGATCGCATGATGCTCAAACCGATTCGCTGGCAAACATTTCCGCGGGATTTCATTATCGTCGAGATTGGCTTCGCCCTGTTTGGCTTCGCAATTGCTTCCCTCATTCGCGCCAATCTGGGCACAAGCTCGTGGGCGGTTCTCGAAGTTGCTCTCTCGCGTATTTTTCACGTCACGCCCGGCGCCGTCACCGTGCTGATGGGATTCCTGGTATTGATGTTTGCCCTGGCTCTCAGAGAGAAGATCGGCTGGGGCACGCTGGCTAACATCCTCAGCATTGGCCCGTGGGAGGATCTATTTCTCTCGATCATCCCTAACATCAACAACAACCCTCTACTTCAAGTTGCCTATCTGCTGACGGCCATTGGCGCGATGGGCCTGGCCAGCGCGCTCTACATTGGCGTCAACGCCGGGGCTGGCCCGCGCGACAGCTTGATGCTGGCTATCCATCGCACGACCCGCCTCAGCCTGCAACTGGCGCGCGGCTCCATCGAAGTTACGGCGGTCATCATCGGCTCGCTCCTCGGCGGCCCGGTTGGGATTGGCACGCTGGCTTTTGCGCTCCTCATCGGCCCCTCCGTGCAAACCGGCTTCCGTATATTCAAAGTCAAGCCTCATGCGCCAGCCCCAATTGCTGATCACTCATAACTGATAATTTTTATGCGCCTCGTCGTCAAATTCGGCACTTCCACCCTCACCGCCGGAACAACCCGCCTCTCACCGCCTCAACTCGTCGAACTGGCGCGGCAAATGGCGCAACTACGCTCCGCCGGGCATGAGGTCATCGTCGTCTCATCCGGCGCTATTGCCGCCGGGCGTGAAGCTCTCAACTTTCCGCAACTGCCCAAAGACATTCCGGCCAAGCAAATGCTGTCCGCTGTCGGCCAGCCGCGCCTCATGGCCCTCTACGAGCAACTCTTCAAAATTTACAGTGTCACCGTCGCTCAAGTCCTCCTCACCCGCGCCGATCTTGCCGACCGCCGCCGCTATCTCAACTCGCGCAACACCCTTACCGCCCTGCTGAGCCAGAACGTGGTGCCCATTGTCAACGAGAACGACACGGTTGCCACCGAAGAGATTCGCGTGGGTGACAACGACAACCTCTCGGCGTTGGTGGCAAATTTAGTTGACGCCAACTTGTTAATCCTGCTCACTGACCAGGCCGGACTCTTCACAACTGATCCTCGCCGCGACCCGACTGCCCAACTGGTGGCCGAAGTTTCCGACTCAGATATACCCGCCTCATTATGGGAAGCGGCCGGCGGCGCGGCCACCGGACTCGGCACGGGCGGCATGGTCACCAAACTGCAAGCTGCCGACCTGGCCCGGCGCTCCGGCATAACCGTCGTCATCGCCCGCGGCAGTGATCCGAATGTGCTGACCCGCGTTGTCGCCGGCGACTCCATCGGCACGCGCTTTCAGCCAACGGCTACTGCTGTCGAGAGCCGCAAGCGTTACATTTTGTCCGGCGGGCGCGCGCCCGGCTGTTTGCGCGTCGACAGCGGCGCGGCGCGCGCTTTGCGCCAGGGCGGGAGTCTACTGCCGGTGGGCGTGACAGCGGTTGAAGAAAATTTTGAGCGCGGCGACACGGTGCGCGTGGCCGACTCAGGCGGGCGCGAGATCGCCCGCGGCATCGCCAACTACGCCGCCGCCGACCTGCAAAAAATCTGCGGCCACCGCTCCGAAGACATCGAAGGCATCCTCGGCTACAATTACGGCGACGAAGTGATTCACCGGAACGACATGGTCCTGCTGTAGAGCGAGTTGTCAACTCGCTTTACCAATAATCCGCTTACTCAAAACATGCTTTCACAACTAGGTCAACGCGCCCGTGGCGCTTCTCGCCAACTGGCGCAAGCAACTACCGAACAGAAGAACGCCGCCTTGCTCGCCCTGGCGGATCGCTTGCTCTCCAACTGCGCCGACATTCTGGCCGCCAACGCTCGCGACCTGGCCGACGGTCAAACCGCCGGACTGTCGCCGGCTCTGCTCGACCGCCTGGCGCTTAACGAGCCGCGCCTCGACGGCATTGCCGCCGATCTGCGCCGCATCGCCGGCCTGCCCGACCCGGTCGGCCAGACGTTTGACGAATCGACTCTGCCCAACGGACTCAAGGTTCGCAAACAGCGCGTGCCGCTGGGCGTGATGGGTGTTATCTATGAAGCGCGGCCCAACGTGACGATGGATGTAGCCGGGCTGGCGATCAAAACCGGCAATGCGGCGATCTTGCGCGGCGGGAGCGAGACCCTCAACTCCAACCGCGCCCTTGTTGCTATTATCCGCCAAACTTTAGTCAAGGGCAGTTTGCCTGAAGACGCCATCCAGTTCATTGACGATCCCGACCGCGCCCGCGTGCTGGAACTTCTCAGCCTGCACGAATACGTGGACATCATCATCCCGCGCGGCGGCGCGGCCCTGCATCAGTTCTGCCGTGAGAACAGCCGCATCCCGGTCATCACCGGCGGCATCGGCATCTGCCACTTGTTCGTGGATGAGGGCGCTGATCTTGAGGCGGCCCTCAACGTGATCCACAATGCCAAAACTCAGCGGCCCAGCGTGTGCAACGCGCTCGACACCGCTCTGGTTCATCGGGCCGTGGCCGCCGATTTTCTCCCCAACCTTGTCTCAGCCCTTGCCGCCGACGGTGTTATCTTCCGGGCCGACGAGTCGGCCCTGCCGTTTTTGGTTCAGCACTACCCCGGCGCGACCTTGCGGCCCAACCCGGAAACGGGCGAAGAAGAACTCAGATATGGGAGCAGAGTCGGCCCCCACCTGCCGCCGTCGGTGACCCCGGCAGGGCCGGGCGATTTCGACACCGAATGGTTGTCGCTGGTGCTCGGCCTCAAAGTCGTAGATAGTCTTGATGAAGCCATGGCCCATATCGCCGCCCACAGCACTGGTCACTCGGACGGTATTCTGACGCGGAAGGCTGACAACGCCCAACGCTTTGTGGCCGAGGTGGACTCAGCGGCGGTGTACGTTAATGCCAGCACCCGCTTTACCGACGGCGGCCAGCTTGGCCTGGGCGCGGAAGTGGCAGTGTCCACCCAGCGCCTGCATGTGCGCGGGCCGATGGGTTTGCGGGAACTAACAACTTATAAATGGGTTATCATTGGGGACAACCACGTGCGCGAGTAAACCATGTCTTTTCTGCACAATTTGCAAGCAATTATCCGGGAACGCAAAGCCGACCCCCGGCCAGACTCATACACGGCCAGCCTGTTTGTGGCGGGCGAGGACGAGATTGTGAAGAAGGTGGGCGAAGAGGCGGTGGAGGTGATTCTGGCGGTGAAGGGGCAGGGGGATGAACGCGTCATCTCTGAAACTGCCGATCTGTTTTATCATTTGCTGATCCTATTGGCTCAACGCGGTCTGACCCTGGAGCAAGTGGAAGCTGAACTAGAGCGGCGGCACAAAAAATGACAACTTCCCTGAATCTTTATCTCTTCGATATGGACTCCGTCCTCCTGCACCCCGGCGGCTACCGGGCGGCGCTGGTGGCAACCGTCAATCAGTTCTCTCATGCCATTGGCTTGGGCAAGATGGCGCCAACGCTGGAAGAAATTGAAGCCTTCGAGTCGGTGGGTATCTCCAGCGAATGGGACATCACCCCCATTTGCATCGCCGCTCTTTCGCCTAATGGCGCTCGCCCCAACTACCCTGTCGTTGCCGGGCGAATTGCGCAGGAAATTCGGCCCGGCGAATATCCGGCCGAGGCCGCCTACCGCGTTTTGCCGCGCCCGCCATTCACCGGCTGGGGCGTTCGCACCGACGAAATTCTTTTGCATTCGCGCGACATCCATCGCTCGCCGGTGCTGTCGCTCTTCCAACAATATGCGCTCGGCGAAGCGTTTGAGACCACCTATGGCCTGCCGCGAATCATTGACTCTGAAGCGACCCTATCGAAATACGACAGCCCGGAACTGACAATGTATGTTCCGCAAAACTCGGTGATTTTCACCACCCGACCATGCAAGCCGCCACGCGACGTGCCGCCGCTTCCTGGCTATGCCCCGGAAGCCGAGTTGGGCGCTGAACTTGTGAGCCTGAGCTACCTGCCGCTGATTGGCTACGGTTCACTGCATTGGTTGGCCGAAACAGTGGGCGGCAACGCCGACGCTTATCTTAAGCCCTCGCCCGTCCACGCCTGGGCGGCGATTGCGGCGGCGGCCAAATATCCTGAGTCGGATTGTTTGCGCGCCGCCGAGGCCCTGTCGCGAGACCAGTGGCAGTCGCCGCTGGCCGACCTGCGCGAGGCGGGCGGACAGGTGACGGTGTTTGAAGATTCGGCGTCCAGCATTCAGGGCGTATGTGAAGCAGTGAAGGTGTTAGGAGAGAAATGGACGTGCGTCGGAATCGGGGTTGCCGAAAGCGGTCCAAAGTTCGAATCCCTTTCTAAAGTGGCCGACAGGATTTATCCTTCGATAGACAAGGCGATCAAGGGAGAGGTGAATGGCTGAAACGGTTTTGGATCGATTTCTGCGCTACGCTCAAATAGAGACCACCAGCGACCCCAATTCAAAATCCACCCCCAGTTCCGAATGCCAATGGACTTTGTTGCGTTTGCTGGCCGGCGAACTTGAAGCGTTGGGCGCGAGCGAGGTGCAACTGTTGAAGCACGGCTACGTGTTGGCGACGCTCCCGGCCACTTCCAAAAAGAAAAAATTGCCCACCGTTGCTTTCTTTGGTCATGTCGACACCGCCCCCGACTTCAACGGCCAGGGCGTCAAACCCCTCCTCCACCGCCGGTGGAACGGCAAGGCCATTATTTTGCCCGACGACCCAACTCAAATTATTGATCCGGCCAAATATGCCGAGATGAAACGATATGTGGGCAATGATCTGGTGACGGCCAGCGGCATGACTCTGCTCGGCGCGGACGACAAGGCCGGGGTGGCCGTCGTGATGACATTGGCCGACACCCTGCTCAATCACCCGGAGATCGAACACGGGCCGATCCGCCTCTGCTTCAACCCCGACGAAGAGATCGGCCACGGCGTGGATAAACTTGCTCTGAAGGAGGTGGCCGCCGACGCGGCCTATACTCTCGACGGCGAGAACCCCGGCGAAGTGAACTGGGAAACGTTCTCGGCCGACAAAGCGCGGTTGATCATCGAAGGCGTATCCACCCACCCCGGCGAAGGGCGCAAATATAAAATGGTGAACGCCCTTAAACTTGCTGCCCGTTTCATCGCCGCCCTCCCCAGCGAGAACAACAGTCCCGAAACCACCGACGGCCGACAGGGTTACATCCACCCGCACGACATGACCGGCAACGTGGCCCGCGCTGAAGTCAACTTCATTTTACGCGATCACGACGACGATCTACTGGCGTCCAAGCGCGATCAACTGCGCGGGCTGGTCAAAGGCTTGCAGGCCGCCGAACCGCGCGCCAAGGTCAAGCTCACCTTCACGGCCCAGTATCGCAACATGGGCTGCTGGCTGAAAGAAAACATGTTGCCCGTTGATCTGGCTTATGATGCCATGCGCCTCGCCGGCCTCACGCCCTCCAGCCCGCCCACCCGCGGCGGCACTGACGGCTCGCGCCTCACGGCTCGCGGCTTGCCCACCCCCAACCTGTTCTGCGGCGGGCACAACTCGCACGGCCCGCACGAATACGTTTGCGTGCAAGACATGGAACTCTCGGTGAAGATGCTCGTCGAACTTGTCCAGTTGTGGGCCAGGAAAGGCGCAAGCTATATAGCCAAGAAATAGGGGCAACGGATTGAACGGATTTACCGGATGAATTCAAATAAATCCGTTCAATCCGGTAAATCCGTTGACCCTTGAGACCTGGCTGTGAACTATGCCTCTCTACCTCGGTTGCCCAATGTGGGGCCTCAAGCTGTGGGTGGGCAACTTCTTCCCGGCCAAAGCCAAGCAACGCGACTTCCTCTCACTCTACAGCCGGCGGCTGAACACGGTTGAGGGCAACACTACTTTCTATTCCACCCCAAGCCCGGAGACAGTCGAACGCTGGCGCGACGAGACCCCGCCCGGATTTCGGTTTTGCCTCAAGTTTCCCAAAGCCATCTCGCACGAAAAGCGGCTACGCAACGCCGAAGCCGAGACGGCCCAATTTTTGGATTGCCTGACTCGGCTGGGCGACCGTTGCGGCCCGGCCTTCCTCCAACTGCCGCCGACATTCACCAACCACCATCTCTCTTCTCTCCTCTCTTTTCTCGGTACTCTGCCTCACAACTTCCGTTACGCCGTCGAAGTCCGCCACCCCAGCTTCTTTGACGGGCCGGGAGAGGCGGCGCTGGATGAGGCGCTCAAGGCGCACAACGTAGCTCGCGTGGTCTTCGACACGCGCGGCCTGCGGAGCGTGGAGCCCGAGGACGAAGCCACCCGCGCCGCGCAAGAACGCAAGCCGGACGTGCCCGTGCGCTTCACGCGCACCGCCTCATTTGCCTTTGTGCGTTTTGTGGGCCAGCCGGAGGTCGCCGCCAACCGCAACTTATTGGCCGAGTGGGCTGATTATGTGGCCGAATGGTTGAGGGCGGACGACGATGTCTTCTTCTTCGCCCACATCCCCGAAGACCGCGACGCGCCTCTGCTGGCGCGTGAGTTTCATGCACTCGTCAATGAGCGTTATACTTTGCCGCCGTTGCCAACTTGGGGAGATGAGAGGGGAGAGCAGGGGAGTTTGTTTTGAGGGAGCAAGTTGGTCAAATTGTTGCCACCACTTCCTCCACCCACCTTCTCCTCTCGCCACCAACATCATCAACTTGTGCCCTCAACAACCTGCTCACCTCTGCCCGCCCGGGCAGGGCCGGGCCAGCGCCCCAAACCGTGGTGGCCAAACTGCCCAGCGCATTGGCCAGCGTGCCGGTTGCGGGCAGGCTCAGGCCGCGCAGTCGGCCAAATAGCAATCCGGCGCTAAAAGCATCGCCCGCGCCGGTCGTGTCTACGGTCTCTGCCGGGAACGATGGCACGAGGTGAATGCCCGACGCCTCAGCCAGCAAGCACCCCTCCGCGCCAAGCTTGAGGCCCACCAGTTTCACCCCACGCTTCACCAGCGCCTCGGAAGCTTCAATGGGCGTCTCGCCTTCCACCAGCGCCCGCGCTTCCTCTATGCCCAGCACGCAAATCGCGAGTCGCGGCAGGAGTTGGCGAATCTCGTCGGTGATCGTCAGCGCCGGCAGGAGGCCGGTGTCGAGCGAGAGGGCCGCGCCGCTCGCCTCGGCCAACTCAATCGCCCGCCGGGCCGCGTCACGTTGCGGCGACTCGAGCAGGGCGTAACCCGACAGGTGCAGAAAGCGCGCGCCTTTGAAAATATCTGGCTTGATGGCTGACGGATCGGCTTTGGCATTCGCGCCGCGATGGCCGAACATGGTGCGCTCGCCGTCGGGGGTGATAGGAATGCAAAACATTCCGGTTGAAGCGGTGCTGTCTCGTTGCACCGCGCTTATGTCCACACCAGACTCAGACAGGGCGCGCAGAGCCAGATCACCCCAGACGTCTTCACCCAGCCGCCCCACCATGCTGGCGGCCACCCCGAGCTTGGCCAGTTGAATCGCTGTGTTCGCCGCCGAGCCGCCGGCCCGAGTCGTCATCTGCCCGGTCAGGGCGTCGCCGCCGGGTTTTGGGTAAGCCGGGATCGGCATCAGCACATCCACGTTGATGTCGCCCAACACAACCACCTCGCTCATGCCGACCTCACGGCGGCGACAAAGGCGCGAATGCGGTCCAAATCTTTTTCGACTGGACTGCCTGGCATGTTGGTGGCCGTGTTCGAGTCGACTCCCCACGGGTGAACCTCCTCGATGGCTCCCGCCACATTCTCCGCCGACAACCCGCCCGCCAGAATGACAGGGATGCTCACACTCTCCACGATGCGGCGGCTGAGGCGCCAGTCGTGGGTGCGGCCGCTCGCGCCCACCCCGGGCAGGCCGCGCACTTTGGTGTCGAGCAAGAGCCAATCGCTTACTGGCGCGAATTGCCGGGCGAGGGCGACGCTGGCTTCGTCTTCGACTGGCAGAGCCTTCATCAGTTGGATCGACTCTGGCAGTTGCTTTCTCAATTGAGACATCGCCTCAAAGCCTACATCGTGGACATCGGTGGAGATATGAACAATGTCCGGTTGAACAGAGTCGGCCATACGCCGGATTTCGTCCACGTTGGTTGCCATTGTCAGGGCCACGCGAGTCGTCTGCGATGGCAGAGAGTCGGCCAGCCGCCGCGCCTCTACAAAGCTCAACTCGCCGTGAACGAGGCCATACTTGCCAACCACAAAGCCGATATGATCTACGCCAAGTTCGGCGGCGGCTTGAGCTGGCTCGATGTTGGTGAAAGCATAGATTTGAATGATCATACAGAAACTTGCCGTCCTTTGGCATTTTGTTATAGCATTGTTTCAGAAAAAAGGAGACTCAAATGAACAACCGATTGATAGTGCGTTTCATCTTCTTCGCGCTCGGCTCTGGCGGGGCGCTGATCGTCTTTGCCATCATCAACCTCGTTGCCGCTCACTTCCTTTCGGATTGCGGCATTATGGCTGTGCTGGGCCTGGCGGGTTGTGCCGATGACATTGTGCGCGTTGGCTTCCCGCTGGTGGTTTGGGAAGAGGGCGGTTTTGCCTATCGCGCCAATTTTAGTTTGTTGGCGCTGGCGGCGGATGTTGCAATTGCGGTGGGGGTGAGCGCGATTGTTGGGCTGGCTTGCCAGTGGGTGGCTGGAAGACGGTGACGAGTTTATGGCGCACGATTCTGAAGAGGCGGCGACCGGGTCAAGCGCTTCACGCTTCGCGTCTTTCGCAACAAGCAGTGCGGCACACTTTTTGCACCTTCAACCTGCGAGACACACGCACCTGGCCGAGTTGGACGTTTTGGGCAACTTTGAAGGCTTGCCAATGGACGAACTGTTCAAAAACTGCAACGGCAACGGACGAAATTGTGAAGCCTTGAAAGCGCCGATTGGCTGTGATAAACTGCAACCAGGCCAACATAGGGGAGGCCAGAGATGGGGCGGTATAGGCATTAGCCCGCCGCAACACTGCCCATTGACGGCAGGGCTATAGGCAACAAATGCGGCGTAAAAACCCTCCGCTCTCCCTAGATGTAGCTTACAGAACGCGGGTGTCGCCAAGTGGTAAGGCAGTAGCCTTCCAAGCTACTATTCGTGGGTTCGAATCCCACCACCCGCTCTCTTCGGGCCCGTAGCTCAATGGTAGAGCAGCGCTCTCATAAAGCGTGGGTTGATGGTTCGAATCCATCCGGGCCCACCACAACACCAATCTTTTATCACCATCCTTATTCACAAGCGAGAAAACCATGAAAAGAGCACTGTTGATTTTAGTCATTCTGGCGCTGGTACTGTCGGTCTTCCCGGCCCAACCGGTGACCGCTCAGGGAACCACCTACACGGTTCAACCGGGCGATAACCTCTACCGCATCGCCCTCAAGTTCAACACCACGGTAGCCGCCATCCAAGCCGCCAACGGCCTGACCTCGACGGTCATTCGAGTCGGGCAGGTGTTGAAGATTCCGGGCCCAGGCGGCTCCTCCCCCGCGCCGACGGCCAAACCGGGAGCGACCTCAGCGCCCAGCACCAACCCCGGCGCCTACACCGTTCAACCGGGCGACAATCTCTACCGCATCGCCTTGCGATTTGGCACGACGGTTGCCGCCATTCAAGCGGCCAACGGCCTGACCTCGACAGTAATTCGAGTCGGGCAAGTGTTGAAGATTCCGGGCGCGGGCGGTTCGTCCGGTTCTGTGCCAACAGCAACGAAAGCCCCCAGCGGCGGCGCTACGCCCGTGCCCACCACGGCCAGCAACCCTGGCACTTACACCGTTCAACCGGGCGACAATCTCTACCGCATCGCCTTGCGATTTGGCACGACGGTTGCCGCCATTCAAGCGGCCAACGGCCTGACCTCGACGGTCATTCGAGTCGGGCAAGTGTTGAGGATTCCGGGCGGGGCAACCGGCTCTTCCCCCGCACCAACGGCTACCAAATCACCCGCCACGTCGGCGCCGGGGGCAACGGCCACGTCCACCCCCAAACCGGCGGCCACATCGGCAGGCACGTCTGGCAGTTTTGAGTTGGGCGGCCAGGTGGCCGGGTTCTCAGATGGCGCCGCCAACAAAATGAAATTTGCCGGGATGAAGTGGGTGAAACGACAAGTGCGCTGGCACCCTGGCGACTCGGCCAGCGCGCATTTTGGACTGATCACCGACGCGCACAACAGGGGCTTCAAGATTTTGTTGAGTGTGTTGGGTGAACCGGGTGACACCACTTCCGACAAGTTCCCGACCTATGCCACATTTGTTGGCGATCTGGCCGGTGCTGGCGCGGATGCGATTGAAGTGTGGAACGAGATGAACATTGACCGTGAGTGGCAGGCCGGCTCGATTAGCCCCTCCAGCTACTTGCCCATGCTCCAGCAAGCCTACAATGCCATCAAATCCAAGAACGGCGGCACGCTGGTCGTCTCTGGCGCGCCGGCGCCCACCGGTTTCTTTGGCGGGTGCGGCGGCGGCGGGTGCGATGACAAGCCTTATATCGAAGGCCTGGTGGCGGTCGGCGGCCTTAACTATATGGACTGCCTGGGCATCCACTATAATGAAGGTGTTCTCCCGCCGACTCAAACGAGCGGTGACCCACGGGGCAATCCCAATCACTACACACGCTATTATCAGACGATGGTAGACACGTATTACAACGCCGCCGGAGGCCGCAAGAAGCTGTGCTTCACTGAACTGGGCTATCTCTCCGGCCAGGAGTGGGGCACTCTGCCGTCCGGCTTTATGTGGAAGCCGCCCTACAACCTCACGGTGGCCGAGCACGCCCAATATCTGGCCGACGCCACCCGCCTCTCGCGCGATCAGGGCAAGGTGCGGTTCATGATCGTCTTCAACGTGGACCTGAACACATTTGGCTCCGATCCGCAAGCCGGTTATGCCATGATCCGGCCCGACGGCAGTTGCCCAGCCTGCGACACGATCCGCGCCGTCACCGGCGGCGGATAAGTTCGAAGTTGCTCAAGCAATCAAGCGGGGCTGAGGTGACTCGGCCCCGCTTGTTGTTTTGAAATGCGCGCCTTTCAACTTTCAGCCCCCAATTCGCCGCTCAACCTCGTTGAGGCGCCTCTTCCAACTCCTCGCTCTAACTTCGTTCTCCTCCGCGTCCACGCTTGCGGCGTGTGCCGCACCGATTTGCATATCGTCGAAGGCGAACTGGCTCTGAAGAAATTGCCGCTCACGCCCGGCCATCAAGTTGTGGCGACCGTCGAGCAAGTTGGCCCGGGTGTCACGGCCGTCGCAACAGGCGACCGGGTCGGCGTCCCCTGGCTTCACACCACCTGTGGCCAGTGCGAGTTTTGCCAACGCGGCGAGGAGAACTTGTGCGACAACGCCAAATTCACCGGCTGGGATATGGATGGCGGCTATGCCGAATTCATGCTAGCCGACGAAAGCGCCGTCGTGCCAATTCCAAAAACCTTCTCGGATATTGAAGCCGCGCCCTTGTTGTGCGCGGGCATCATCGGCTATCGCTCGTTGCGCAAAGCCGATCTTCAACCGGGCGAGCACGTGGGGCTGTTCGGGTTTGGTGGCAGCGCCCACCTTGCCATTCAGATCGCGCGGCACTGGGGCTGCCGGGTCTCGGTGTTCACGCGCGGTGAGGCGCACCAGGCGCTGGCCCGCGAGTTGGGGGCGGGGTGGGTCGGGGCCGCCCACCAGAGTCCGCCGGGACCGTTGGATCGCGCTGTCATCTTTGCCCCGGTGGGCGCCCTGATTCCGCGCGCGCTCGGCCATCTTCGCAAGGGTGGCACGCTGGCCGTCAATGCAATTCATATGAGTCCCATCCCGCAATTCGATTACAATTTGCTCTACGGTGAACGTACCTTGCGAAGCGTGACGAACGCTACGCGCCGCGATGCGATTGAGTTTATGCAATTGGCGGCGCAGATTCCGGTGCGGACGGAAGTGACGACCTTTCCATTGGCAGCAGCGAATGAGGCGCTGATGAAATTGAAGCGGGGCGAGATTAACGGGGCGGCAGTGTTGGTGATGGACGAATGACCACTTTGGGCGACAAGGGACGAAAGTTTGTTTTGCGCGAAGCCACTCCCGCCGACATCCCAACATTGGCTAATCACCGCCGCTGGATGTTTGAGGAGATGGCGGCGCTTCGCGGCGCGCCAGGCGATGAGGGCGAGATGGCCGAAGCCTATTCGCGCTACCTGGCTCAACATCTCGGCGGAATCATGCGAGCCTGGGTGGTGGAATCAGGTGGTAAGATTGTCGCCAGCGGGGCTGTGTTGTTCTACGATTGGCCGCCTCGCCCCAACGACCTGACCGGACATAGCGCGCTTCTGCACAGTGTTTACACTGCGCCTGATTTTCGGCGGCATGGCCTGGCGCGGCGCCTTGTGCAAACGATGGTGGATGTGTGCCGCGAGCTTGGCTTGCGGACAATCACGTTGCACGCCAGCGATGCCGGGCAGCCACTTTACGAGGCGATGGGGTTCAAAGCCACATCCGAAATGCGACTCTCGTTGTAGGGGCGACGCATTCGGCAGGGGCCTGGTTGTTTGCTAAAGACCTTGCCCAAATACTTCGCCCCCGCGTAACCCATGAGGACGATCATGAATAATTCTCTTTCGGCAATTAAGCTACTTTACGATTACAACCGTTGGGCCAACGCCAAAATGTTAGCGGCCTGCGAGTCGATCACCATCGAACAGTGGGACCGCGATCTGGGTTACTCGTGGGGCAGTGTGCATGGTTTGCTCACCCACATGTTTGCCGCCGAGGCGGTGTGGCTGGCTCGTTGGAAAGGAACTTCGCCCAAAGCTCTGCGCCAACAGGCAGACTTCCCAACCTACCGAGACTTGTGCCTGGCCTGGGAGACGCTTGCCGCCGAAGCAATTCTGTTTATTGAGTCCTGCGACGAAAAGGCGCTCAAACAGGATGTCACCTACACCAATACCAAAGGCGAGTCGCGCACCTTCCCGTTGGGCCACCTGATGTTGCACCTGGCGAACCACAGCACCCACCATCGTGGCGAACTGGCGGCCATGCTGGCTATTCTCAACGTGCCGCACCCCGAAGACGATTTGCTTTGGTATTTGCGGGAGTTGAAAGAGGGCCGATGAGGTGAGTTCGATCCTCGTCTCCGGCCTGATTAATATCGAATCCACCCTCAAGATCGATTCCTTTCCAATTGAATACTCGCCTGTCCGCTACCCATTCTTTGGCGTGAATAGCACCGTGTCGGGCGTGGGCTACAACGTCACCAAGGCGTTGCTCACCCTGGGCAGTCCGGCCCGGTTTTTGTCGCTGATTGGCCGGGACTTGGCCAGTGAGCTGGTGCGCTGGTCATTGGCGCGAGACGGCCTCCCCGGCGATTGGGTCGTCGCCGGGATGGCCGACACCGCCCAGTCGGTCATCTTGTTTGACTCCAACGGCCGGCGGCAGATTCATGTTGATCTCAAAGATATTCAGGACCAGGTTTACCCGGCTAAATTGTTTGAGCCGGCCCTGCAGGAATGCTCGCTGGCCGCGTTATGCAACATTAACTTCTCGCGGCCATTCCTGCAAAAGGCAAAGCGCGCTGGCAAGCTGGTCGCGACCGATGTTCACGCCGTTTCGCAGATTGACGATGCCTATAACGCCGACTTCATGCGAGCGGCGGACATCTTGTTCATGAGTGATGAATTGCTTCCGGGCCCGCCCGAAGACTGGGTTCGGGCGTTGTGGAGCCGGTACAGCGCCGAGATTGTGGTTGTGGGACTGGGGGCGCAGGGAGCGTTGCTAGGGGTGAGAAAAGATCAATTTCTGGAACGTTTGCCGTCGGTTCACATCCGCCCCGTCGTTAGCACCATTGGCGCGGGCGACGCCCTGTTTTCCAGCTTTCTTCACTTTTATAACAAGTCGCGCGATCCATTCCCGGCTTTGCGGAAAGCACTGCTATTTGCGTCGTACAAGATTGGCGCCGCTGGCGCGGCCGACGGTTTTTTGAACGAGCCCGAGCTCAATGAAATCGAATCCGGACTATTACGAAATTTTGCAGGTGTCGCCAACCGCTGAGAGCGAGGTTATTCAAGCCGTCTATCGGCGGCTGGCCCGCAAATATCACCCCGACACGACCGGCAACGAGGCTTCAGCCGAAAAGATGAAGCTGTTGAACGAGGCTTACGCCGTGTTGTCCGATCCCGTTCAACGCAAAGCCTACGACCAAAACTTCCCTCGCCAGCCGGCGGCCAAACCGAAGAGGACGGACAAGACGCTGATCTTCACGAGTGATTTGTGTAGCGAGCGCGAATCGTGGCTGGAGGGCGCGGATGCCCACTGTGAAACCGACCGGCGCGGGGGCTGGTTTCATCTTGTCGTCACCCGTCCGAACTGGGCGAGCGAGCGCGCTTTGCCGGTGACCGTCTCGAACTTTGAGATGCGGTTGAAAGTGCAGTTCCCGCGCAAAAATGGCAGGGGCGCTGAGTGCGGCCTTTTCTTCCGAAAGAGCCGAGTCGGCTTTTATAAATTTGCGGTGTGGCGCGATGGCTATTACGGCTTCAGCGCGCGAGTCAAAGACCCGTGGGTAAAGTTGATTGACCATCAGCATTCTGATTTATTTGAAGATGAGGCAAACTCGCTGATGGTCAAAGCCGTCGGGCGCAAAATCAAACTCGGGGTGAACGGGCAATTGCTGGCCTCTTTACAAGACGACCGTTTTGCGGAGGGGCAAGTTGGCTTCTACGTCGCCACTGGTGAGAACGAAACCTTCGCCCAGGCCAGGTTCCGTGACCTTCAAGTCTATTCAATTCAGAGTTTGTGATTAACACGAAGACACAAGGGCACAAAGACACAAAGAAAAACGGCTCTTCCGGCTTTAACGGGAAAGCGCCCCTGTCATTCTGAGCGAAGCGAAGAATCTCGGCGCAACCAGCCAGAGACCCTTCGCTTCGCTCAGGGTGACACCATAAATCCCGTCAAAAACGGGAGAGACAGAAAAACCTGGTGACTTAGTGACATCGTATCTTGTGTTTATTTTGATACTGAAAGGATATATCAATGACAACAGACTTTCTCTCCCTTGCCAAAACACTTGAGCCGGAGATGATCGCCCGGCGGCGAGATTTCCATCGCCATCCGGAGCTGGGCTTTCAGGAAGTGCGCACGGCGGGCATCGTCGCCAGCGAATTGAATCAGCTTGGGCTGGAAGTGCGAACCGGGGTGGGGCGCACGGGGGTGGTGGGCTTGCTGGAAGGCGATCAGCCCGGCCCCACGATTCTGCTCCGCTTTGACATGGACGCCCTGCCGATCGCCGAAGCCAATAAGACCGACTACATTTCGCAGTCATCGGGCGTGATGCACGCCTGCGGCCACGACGGCCACACGACCATCGGCCTGGCGGTGGCCAAGATGCTCAGGCCGCTTCGCTCGCAAATCGCCGGCACGCTCAAATTTGTCTTTCAGCCCGCCGAAGAAGGACTGGGCGGGGCGGCGGCCATGGTGCAGGATGGCGTGATGGAAAGCCCGGCGCCGGAACGCTCGTTGGCGTTGCACGTTTGGAACGACAAGCCTTTCGGCTGGGTGGCCGCCACCGACGGCCCGTGCATGGCAGCCTCGGAGCGCTTCACCATGACTCTGCAAGGCAAGGGCGGCCACGGCGCGTCGCCGTATCAAACCAAAGACCCGGTGACGGCCTCGGCCCAAATCATTACCGCCCTGCAAACCATTGTCTCGCGCAACGTCAACGCGCTGGAAAGCGCGGTAATTTCAGTGACGATGGTCAATGCCGGCGACGCTTTCAACATCGTCCCCGACTCGGCGGTTCTGCGCGGCACGATTCGCACCTTCAACCCCGCCGTGCGCGACTTGGTTCTGCGGCGGGTGCGCGAGGTGGCCGAGGGTGTGGCCCGGGCGATGGAATGCGAGCCGACGGTGGAGCTGGTGAGCACCACCCCCGCCGTCGCCAACGACTCGACGATGAGCGCCGAGGTGCGCGAGTTGGCTAAGGTCTTGCCCGGCGTGACTCAGGTGTCTGCCGACGAGCGCACCATGGGATCGGAAGACATGGCCTTTATGATGAATACGGTGCCGGGGTGCTATTTCTTCGTCGGGTCAGCCGACTCTTCTAAGGGGCTGGACTTTCCTCATCACCATCCGCGTTTCGACTTCGACGAGCGGGCCCTGGTTCAAGGCGCGGCCCTCATGGCCCAGGCGGCGGCCCGATATGTTTTGAAGTAAACAAAACACAGCAAGCACCCTGAGCGGAGGCCTGCGTGTGTTTCGCAGGCCGCAGTCGAAGGATGCGGGCCTTATGGAGCGAGCCGCGTCCTTCGACTGCGGCGAGACCAACACTCGCCTCCGCTCAGGACGCTTTCTACTCCCCTTTTACTTAGAGGATGGCGAGCGCTTGCAGGGATGGCTCGCCGTTGAAGGGGAGAAGCCACAATTCGGGGGCGGTTCGGTTTTCGAGGGTGAAGTCAATCTGACGCAGTTTGTCCTGGCGGTCAGCTTCGATGGTGATGACGACGAACTCGGCGGCGTGGAAGGCGTCGTCGGGGGGCAGGGTGCAATCGGCCAGCGAACCGGCGGCCAGTCCGGCGGTGAGCGTTGGCTGGGCCTTGGTGAGGTCCGCCCCCAACTGTTCCATTTGCTCCAGCGAGGCGGTGAAAGCGGGAATGTAGAACCGGCGCGGTTGGCTCCACAGTTTATCGGGCTGGTCGTGACTGCCGCCGTAAGTCTGGCGAGTGAGAAAGTTAGCGGTGGCGGTGAACACCCAGAACGGAAGCCACTTGAGTTGAGTTTGGCCGGGGCGGCTCACACCCCAGTAAACGGGCAGGGGGGCGAGTCCGGCGGGGGCCAGAAGATTCCCTTGCCCACATTGCGGGCAGGTCCAGGCAACCTCCTCTTCATGCGCCTGAATCATTGTCTCGCACTTTACGCACTTGAGAGGCAGGAGCTCAATCATCATTTGCCTTTCTCCTTGTGCTCAATTTCTTCGCCGAAACGGAAGAGCCGGTAGCCGCCGGCAATGAGGGCGCCACCGCCGACGAAGGGCAGGGCCAGAAGGATGATGGCTTCTTTGTCCGGGTTATCCATGTTGGCCAGAATAGCTAATGCCAGAGCCAGACCGTCCACCATCACAAACGCGCCGAGGGCCGTGCCGCCCATGAGCATGAGGGCCCGGAAGAAAATGTTGCCCGGCGCTTTGCCGAACAGGACGCGCCCCGAACTCCCATCCACCACAACTTGATAACTGCGATCCCGGTATGTGTAGCGCGCCACCCACAGCGGGTAGTAGACGATTGAGAGCGCTTCGCGCAAGTTGCGGAGCCAGGTTTGTGAGACTTCGTTGAGCCCCGCCTTTGCTTTGCCGCGCTCCAGCCAGGTGCGGTGGGCGTTGCTTTGGGCATCGGTGGTGGAGCCGCTTGGCTCGAAGACCATGCCTTCGTGATGCAGCGCGTCCGAATTGTAGGCGGCGAATTTTTTGCCCTGAGTCGAAATGCTATCCACGCCGAACTCGCCCACGTCGCCCGCCGCGCCCGTCCACTCCATCGGCTCCATCAGTTGCACTTCGCGCGGTTCTTTGCGCTTGTGGTCGCCCGAGCCAACTTCTTTTCGGCCAAATATCCAGCCGGCCACTTTGGCCTGCGCCCGCCAGTAAGGGAGGTAAGCCAGAAAGAGTTCGGTAATTTTGGCTTTTTGACTCAAGTCCATGGCTTTGTTGAAGCCGCCCCAGAATCCGCGCACCGCTTGCGCCGCCGCGTCGCGGTCAACGCTTCGCGCCACCTGGTAGCGGGCTATGCCGCGCTCACCTTTCACATAGGAGCAGTTGTGGCAATAGGGGCAATTGACGAGGCGCTGGCCTTCGCGCACCGCGAGTGTGCCGGAGCAGATGGGACAGGAGAGGCCGGTGATTAAGTCAGTCATATGGGTCGGGGCTCAAGGCGCTTTATTTGCCAGCGCTTCAATCCAAGCGAGATGATCTGTGAAATGATTCGCCGTGTTGCTGTCAATCAAGTCGATGGCGGGCGGGCCATCCTCAGCGCCGGGTTCATCTGGTAAATAGTGGCGATAGGGCTTTTGCAAGTCATGGTCGGTCAGCGGTTGCAACAACTTCAACAACTGTACGTGCGTATCATGAAACTGCGCTAACGCATCAGCCAGCGGGCGATTTTTGTGCTGGTTGTGGATAGCGGCATTGATTTCGTCGTCTGTACCTTTCAAATAAAGCGCTTCATCCACCCCGAGTCCCTTGTGGCGCGGTTTTCCTTGCAGGAAGAACACCATCGAACGCTCCCAATACGTCAGGTGAATAAGGTGGTCCTTGGCTGTCCATCCTTGCGTGTCTCTGGGAACGGTCAACTGTGCTTCCGTCAGACGATCGAGCGCCGCGTTGAGTGTCGTCCGGGTGCGCTCTATTTCTGCAAGTAATTCTGCCTTTGATGTAGCTCGTCGTTCAGACATTGTTGCCTCCGAATTTGATCAGTGCGGTCTTCGAGCGGCTGGTGGGTCAAACTTTCGCCGAGACCCAGGCGGCTAACGCAAAGACGGGAATTGCAAACAGGCCGCCGGCGACGAGGCAGGCCAGCAGGCCAGCGAATACGCCCACTTCCTGGCTCACAAAATAGCCGATGATGGGAAAGGTGCTGATGCATAAGAAGCCAGCCAGGGCCACGGCGGCGACAATGTAATAGGGCGCTTCGGCTTTGGGCGGGAAGAGGTTGGCGAACACTTTGCCCGACGCGCCTTCGACCATGGCCGTGAAGGTCTTGCCGCCGAACTGGTACTTGAAGACGTAGACCGGCAAATGCACCAGGGCCGCTTCGACGATTTCGTTCTGCTCGATGCCGCGCGCGGCCAGCCAGCCGAGCATGGCCGGGAAGGGCACGGTGGGCGCAACGGCTTGCGAGTCAAGTGCGCTGTCGTACTTTTGCAGATCGCCGGCCGGAATGTTCAGGGCCTTGATCTCGCTAATCGAGATGGCCGCCGCCGGTTCGATGAAGGCCTGCTCTCTGTTTCCGGTCTGAACGTCGCGGCCCTTGACATACCACAGCGGAAAATACTGAAAGTTGGACGAGGTGACCTGCGCCTTGCGATCCAAATCCTTCACCGTCTGGTTGCCGGCCATCCAGCGGCGCAAGTTGGCCGCCGCCGCGTCGGGGGTTACGGTGCAGGCCACCGACCAGTGAAAGACGACCTTTGATTTGTCGAGATAGACCGCCGAGCCGCAGTAGGGGCAAGTGAGGAAGAGTTGGCCCTCTTCGGGCTGGAGCGCGCCACCGCACTGGGCGCATTGGAGTTCGGGGGAATCTGGCTGGGTCATAATCGTGATTATCAGTAGTTCATAAAAGTGCCCTGAGCCTGTCGAAGGGCGCGGGCTTCGACAGGCTCAGCCCGCTTGTTTCGTGATGTGCTGATTATAGTTGAAGTATCGAAACTCGACCGACGTTGCCATCCACCCGCACGCGCTGGCCGGTCTTGAGGCGAGTGGTGGCCTCGTGGACGCCGACGACGGCGGGGATGCCGTATTCACGGGCCACCACCGAGCCATGCGTCATCATCCCGCCAACTTCCATCACTAGCCCGCCCGCCGCCAGGAAGAGCGGCGTCCAGGCCGGGTCGGTGCCAGGGCAAACCAGAATTTCGCCGGGCGCTAATTGTGCGCCGTGCGGATCGAATATTACGTGCGCCACGCCCTCGACCACGCCGGGCGAAACGGCACTGCCGACAAGAACATCCTCACCCGCCGGGGCGGTGGAGTCAGTCAGTCCTTCATAAATCGCCCGGCCATCGCTCAACAGCAAACGCGGAATCTGTCGGCGAAGTTTCTCGCGCTGATAAACGGCCCGCCGCCCGGCAATCAAAACTTTCCAGTCACGTGAGACGCTCTGCGCGAATTCTTCAAGCTCTGAGAGGCGCAAGAAGACCAGATCATCCGGTTGAGTCAGCAGGCCGGCTTTGACAAATTCGCGGCCACTGTCCAGCAAACCGGCGCGCAGGAAACCCATCATACGGATGATGAAGAACTTGGGGCTTTCACGCAAGCCCATCAGGGATCGCATCCGGTGGCCGAAGAAATGGATCAGCTTCGCCTTCAACCAACCACTGCGAGTCGCGGCGCTTTCCGCCCGGGCCAGGGCTTCCAACGCCACGCCCTCTCCACGCTTGAACACGGCATCCGGGGCCTGGCTCTCGTCTTCGATCCGCAAATAACTTTGGAGAACCTGCATGAGCGGCGTCGGGTCTTCGCGCCAGCGCGACCGGCCAATGTCAATTTCGGCTATGCCGCGCATTCCGTAACGCTCAAGGAATTTGGCGATGGCGTCTTGGGTTGGGGCCGGCAGGTAGCCGGTCGAGTAGTCGGCGGCCAATTGGGCGGCGGTTGCCGCTTGAAAGTGAGGCATTCCGGCCGGATCGGATCGAATCGCCCGAGCCGTCTCCCACAGGGACAAGTCCATCTCAGTGGTGACGTTGTGAGGCAGACCGCGAGTGGCTTCCAACACCAAACGCGCCGGGTCGCCGCCAACGTGTTCGGGCGGCAGGTGCTTGAGCAGTTGCGTGAAAATGTTGAACGAGGCCATTCCGGCCACGAGGCCGGTGATCAAGGTGGGGATGGCTTGCGGGAAGGCGTGGGACAAATCGCGTAGCAGAGCGACTCGCCGGGCAAGCCTGGTCTGCCGATCGCCCTCAACCGCGCACCGGGCCTTTACTTGAGTCAGGTATTGTTCAGTTTCACGGATGGCTCCCACCCGGCGGCCATCGGGATCGATCAGATACCGTATCACCCGAATCACGAGCGGAAAGAGGCGGGGAGCCAGATGGGCGATTGTGGACGGTCGGAATCCATCGCCTGTGATCGCGAGTCTCGGATCGGCTACCAAAGTTTCCAGCGCCTGGCCGACGCTGGGTTCGACCAGGCGCAGTGCCCCATGCGCCGCTTTGCGCCCCAGACCGTTGCGGATGACGGGCGTGACATCTATCCATAGTCGCTCCCCGGCCAGCCGAATGACACCCTGGGTGTCGTAGTTCAGTTGGTAGCCTAGCAAGCCGCCGACGCCGGAGACGGCGAAGCGGATGGCATCCTGGCCGAGCGGCGTCATCGGGTCGAGCATGCCCTGCACCGCGCCGAAGGAGAACATGACGCGCAGTGGGTCGGCGGCCAGTCCTTCGGGCACAGGGTAAAGTGAAGTGATGGGCCGCGATTGCAGAAGATGGAATCGGCCATCGGCCTGCGCCCATTCGATGTCTTGCGGCGAGCCGAAGTGATCGGCGACGCGGGCGGCGAGTTTGGCGAGTTCGACGATTTGCGGGTCGGGCAGGGTTTGCTGTCCCGCGCCGTCACGAGCCACGCGCTCGACGCCGCCACCGGAACGGGGCAGGATGGTCAGCGCTTTTGCGCCCAAGGCGCACTCGGTGATCTGCCAGGTGTTTTGATTGACGACGTAGCGATCCGGCTCGACCTGGCCGGAGACAATGGCTTCGCCGAGGCCGAAACTGGCATCCATCACAATCTCGTCCCGGCGGCCAGTGAGCGGGTTGGCGGTAAAAATCACACCGGATGATTCGGAAGGGATGAGTTTCTGCACGACGACGGCAAGAGCGACCTCATCAGACGGAACGTGGTTGCGGGCGCGGTAGCCCAGGGCGCGAGCCGTCCACAGACTGCCCCAACATTTTTTCACGGCCTCGCGCAGGGCTTCATCGCCGATGATGTTGAGATAGGTGTCTTGCTGACCGGCGAAGGAGAGGCCGGGCAAGTCTTCGGCGGTGGCCGAGGAGCGGACGGCGACGGGAGAAGAGTCGGCCAACCGGTGATAGTCGGCGATGATGGCGTCGGCGATCTCGCGCGGCATCGCCCCTTGCTCGAAGAAGGCGCGAATTTCGGCCGAGGCCTCTTCAAGTGAAAGTGGATTGTCAGGCGCGCTGGCGTTTGCCCGGGCGACGATGGGCGATTGAATTTGATTGGCGGCCACGAAGGCGCGATAGGCCTCGGTGGTCACCAAGAAGCCTGGCGGCACCCACTCCCCAAATCCGGCGCGGCTCAGTTCGGCCAGGTTTGCGCCTTTGCCGCCCGCACGGGCCAGGGTTGCGTCTGGTGAGGCGAAGGGGAGAGTGAAGGTGGGCATGGGGAGATTATAGGTGGAAAGTGGGAACGCGAGAAATGGAATTATGGGTAGAATAAGAGCATCCTATGGAACTCCCTCTCAACCAAATCCTTCCAGGCGATTGCATCTCTCTCCTCAACACCCTGCCCGAAAACTCGGTTGACTTGATCTTCGCCGACCCGCCGTACAACCTGCAACTGCAACAGGAGTTGTGGCGGCCCAATATGACCAAAGTGGCCGCGGTGGACGATGAGTGGGATCGCTTCGGCAGTTTTGAGGAGTACGATAAGTTTACGCGCGATTGGTTGACAGCTTGTAAGCGGGTGCTGAAGGATACTGGCACGCTTTGGGTCATCGGCTCGTATCACAATATCTATCGTGTTGGCGCGATTTTGATGGATTTGGATTATTGGATACTCAACGACGTGGTGTTCGTAAAAACAAATCCGATGCCTAACTTCAGAGGTGTACGTTTCACCAATGCGCATGAAACTTTGATTTGGGCGCAGAAGAAACAGGGCGCAAAATACACCTTCAACTACCAGGCAATGAAGTCACTCAACGATGGCTTGCAGATGCGAAGTGATTGGGCACTGCCGATCTGCTCCGGCAAGGAACGCTTGAAGGCCGCAGGCGGCGAAAAGGCGCACTCCACTCAGAAGCCGGAGAGCCTGTTGTATCGCGTCATCTTATCAAGCTCTAATCCGGGCGACGTAGTGCTTGATCCTTTTTTTGGCAGTGGCACGACCGGGGCAGTGGCCAAAAAGCTGGGCCGCCACTGGATCGGCATCGAACGGGCCGAAACATACCTCAAACTAGCCACAGAGCGCATGGACGCCATCCAGCAACCGTTGTTCACTGATGAAGCGTTCGCCGTGCAGGGCAAGCGCGCCCAGCCGCGAATCCCATTTGGAACATTGCTGGAGCGCGGCCTGCTCAAACCGGGTCAGCATTTGTACTTCGGCAAGAAGGGGAGCGTGAAAGCCACAGTGCTGGCAAATGGCGAACTCAAGTGGGGCCGCCTCACCGGCTCGATCCACGAAGTGGGGCGGTCGATTCAAGACACGCCGTGCAACGGTTGGGAACACTGGTATTATTTGGACGACGAGACGGGCGAGCGGGAAGTGATTGATAAACTGCGGCAGAAGGTGAGAGAAGAAAATATATGACTCACCCCATTTATCGTGTCGTATCGTTTGAAAATGTCGCAACCTTTATTCTCAAAGTGCGGTTTGATGACGGGACTGAGCAAACGATAAACTTTCAACCAGTTCTCGCTGGCGAATTGTATGGGCCATTGCGCGACCTTTCACTGTTCAATCAAGCTCGGATTGATCCCGAAGTTCATACACTGGTCTGGCCGAACGGGGCAGATTTTGACCCGGCCACGTTGCGCGACTGGCCGCAACACGCCGACGCACTCGCCGCTCGCGCCCGGCAATGGGCAATGACGCCCGCCTGACATCAACCGAATCACGAAAGGTCACGGAATGTTCAACTCCACAGCAGATGTTGTCGAAGGTTTGGGCAAGCAACAATACATTGCGTCGAACGAGATTGGCACGGTGCTGTATCTGGCCGAGCGGCTGGGCAAGCCGGTGCTGGCCGAGGGGCCGGCGGGCGTGGGCAAGACCGAGCTGGCCAAAGCCTGGGCCGCCGCCAGCGGGCGCGAACTGATCCGCTTGCAATGCTACGAAGGGCTGGACGAGACCAAAGCGCTCTACGAGTGGGAGTACGCCAAGCAGATGCTTTACACCCAACTGCTCCGCGACAAACTGCAAACCTTGCTGGTGGGCACGGAAACGTTGGGCGAGGCGGCCGATAAAATTGCCAACGAGGAAGAAGTGTTCTTCTCGCAACGCTTCCTCCTGCCGCGCCCACTGCTCAAAGCCGTGCTTTCCGAGAAGCCCGTCGCCCTTCTCATTGACGAAGTCGATCGCACTGACGCCGAGTTCGAAGCTTTCCTGCTCGAAGTGCTCTCCGACTTTCAGGTGACGGTGCCGGAAATTGGCACCCTCGTCGCCCGCAGTCAGCCGCTGGTTCTGCTCACCTCCACCAACACCCGCGAACTGTCCGAAGCCCTCAAGCGCCGTTGTGTCTACCTCTTCATTGACTATCCGACCGCCGAGGCCGAACTGCGGGTGGTGCGACTCAAAGTGCCTGACCTGGCGCCCGCGCTGGCCAAGCAGGCAGTGGACTTTGTTCAACGGTTGCGCCGCCTCGACCTCAAGAAAAGCCCTAGCGTGAGTGAAACGTTGGACTGGGCCAAGGCCCTCGTCCTGCTCAACGCCAAGAATCTCGACAAAGAGACGCTCGACAACACCCTGACTCTGTTGCTCAAGCACGAAGCCGACGTGCAACGCGCCCGGGCCACCCTCCAGCGCGACGATGACCCGCGTTCCGGGTCACGCCGCAGAGGCCCGCAAGACCCGGATAGCGGCACGTTCTTTGATGGCAACATTCGACCGTTGAAGCGGATCTAGAAGTTGGAAGTTAGAGGTTAGAAGTTGGAAGACACCATTCCAACTTCCAACTTCCAATTTCCAATTTCCAATCTCCAACTATGGAAGATCGCATCATCCAATTCATCGCCGGTCTGCGCGCTTCGGGTGTGCGGATTTCGCTGGCCGAGTCGCAGGACGCCGTTCGGGCCATGTCGCACATCAGCATCGCCGACCGCGATCTGTTTCGCTCGGCCCTCAAGACGACGCTGATCAAAGAACGGACCGATGGCGCGATCTTCGACAAGCTCTTCCCGCTGTTTTTTTCTGCAGGCGGGCCGCCCCTGACTCCCTCCTCCGACGTTTTGTCACCCGACGAGCAAGACCTGTTGCGCGATGCTCTGCGGGCGTTGGCCGGTGAACTCAACGACTTGCTCCGCCGTTTGCTCAAAGGCCAGAACCTCTCACCAGAAGAGCTGGAGAAATGGGCCAGGCGGCTCGGCGCCGACCGAAACCAGCGCCCTGAAAACGTCCGCCGCCTTACCCGCGAGATGATGCGCCAGATGGGGCTGGACGACTTGCTGGATCAGATTGAAAAACTGCTGGGCCAACTGGCCCAGCTTGGCATGAGTCCCGAGGCACTTAACCAACTGCGCCAACTGATGGAAGCCAACGCTCAGGCGCTCTCCGAGCAGGCTGAGCAATATATTGGCCAGTCGCTGGCCCGCCGCCTGGCCGAGCGACCGCCCGACAAGCCGACCGTGGATGAGTTGATGGATCGCCCGTTCAATTCCCTCTCCGAGTCTGAAGCCCGCGAACTACGGCACGAGGTGACCCGCCTCGCGGCCCGGCTTCGCTCGCGGGCCTCACTCCGGCAACGCAAAGGCGCCGGCCCGACGTTCGACGCCAAGGCGACGATCCGGGCCAATATCCGCCACGGCGGCATCCCTTTTGAAATGCATTGGAAGAAGCGGCGTCTCAAACCCAAGTTTGCTCTGATCTGCGATGTGTCCACTTCGATGCGCTCGGTCGTGGATTTTCTTCTGCGGCTGATTTATGAGATGCAGGATCAGGTGGGCAAGGCGCGGTCGTTTGCCTTCATTGACCACATCGAAGAAGTGACCGACGAGTTCACCGCCGCCCGCCCGGAGATCGCGATCCCGATCGTGCTCCACCGCCTGCCGCCCGGCTATTACAGCACCGACCTGGGCCTCAGCCTCGACCAGTTTGTGAAGCAGTTTGGCGACGCGGTGGATGGGCGGACGACGCTGATTATTTGCGGCGACGGGCGCAACAACTACAACGACCCGCGCCTGGACCTGATTGACCTGTTGAAGCGCCGGGCCAAGCGGGTGGTCTGGTTCAACCCCGAAGCGAAGTACGAGTGGGGAACCGGCGACAGTGACATGTTGCAGTATGCGCCACTGGTGGACGCGGTGCATCAGGTGTCCAACTTGCGGCAGTTGACCGAGGCGGTGGATAGGTTGTTTGGGTATCGTTAGCTATTGGACTCTATTCAAAATAAGCCCGTGCGCGC
>CAYSIV010000022.1:0-33338 GCA_964431175.1 uncultured Anaerolineales bacterium | reverse complement strand
CGTCCTTCGGATCCGACTGCCGATCCTGCTGGGGTTGCTTGGCCTGGCGCTGATGACAACGCCCCTGCCCGCGCTCGCCGCCCCCATTGCCTACGCCGTTCGCTCGGATGTGGACGATCAGCTTTATCAAATCGATCTGGCCACCGGCGCCGCCACGGCCATTGGTCTGGTTGGTTTCAACGATGTTGAAGGCCTGGCGTTTGACTGCGCCGGCAACTTGTTCGGCGTTGACGATGTGACCGACCAGTTGATCGCCATCAACCTGGCCACCGGCGCCGGCACAGCGGTAGGGCCGTTGGGCATTGGCGGCGTGGGCCTCGAAAACGATTTTGGCCTTGCTTTCGACCCCGGCGGAAATGTGTGGTTGTCCACTGACAGTCCACAAAACTTCTATTCGATTAATCAGGTTACGGGAGCCGCAACCGTGATTGGCGCACAGGGGCAACCCGTGACCGGGTTGGCGGCCAGCGCCGCCGGACTCATTTATGGGCTTGGCGGCGACCTTACCAATAACCTTGTCATCCTCAATTCCGCTACCGGGGCCGCAACCAACGTCGGCCCGCTCGGGGGCGCCGTCTCCCCTCTCCTGGATGGGGGCCTTGAGTTTGATATCGGTGGCACGTTGTGGGGCCTTGGCGACCCGACTCCCGGAACCGGCAATCCCGGTCAAATCTTCACCATCAATATCACTACCGGGGCCGCCACCCTGGTGGCAACTCCTACAATTGGCGGCTTGCCGGCCGGTGGCTTTGAGGGCCTGGCTATCAACACCTCGTGTCTTTTAGCGCCCACCCCTACCTTTACGTTCACGCCTACCCCTACCTTTACGTTCACGCCCACCCCTACCTTTACGTTCACGCCTACCCTGACCCGGACGCCCGGCCCATCGTCCACACCGCTACCCACTAACACTCTCCTTCCTACCAACCCGCCGCCGCCCGCTGATACGCCAGCTCCCACCAACCCGCCGCCAGCAATTGTTGACCCTTACCTCACGAAAGCCGCCGACCCGCAGTTTGCTCGCGTTGGCGACCTTGTGCAGTTCACCATCATCGCTACCAACCCCAACCCGGTTGACCTGCCGGGCATCGTCGTGATCGATGGACTTCCTGCCGAGCTTGACTTTATGAATGCGACGGCCACCCAGGGCACGTTTACTTTTGATGCGCCGGCAAACACAATAACGTTCAACATTGGCACGTTGGGGCCAGGGCAGTCAGCAACACTAGTCATCCAGGTGCGCGTCAATGATAAAGCCCAGCCGGGGAGCGTGGTTCGCAATGTTGCGGTGCTAAATGTAGGGGGTCGACAGTCGGGGCAGGCTATCGCCGAGGTGCAGATCGTTCCGACCTTCATTCCGGTGACGGGTGCCGGGCCGGGCTGGCGGGAGGTGGCCCTAACGGCCCTGATGGCTCTGTTAGCTTCGCTGTTGCCGTGGTTCGTTTGGCGGCTGCGGCGGCAAGACCGCCACTAGAGCAAATTCCGAGTTGATTTACAGTTCGCGCCGCAGTTGCACTGCGGGCGCGGCGGCAGTACAACTGCCGCCGGAACGTAAATCAAAAGGGAAACCGGCATAGAGCGAATTCCTAATTGGCTTACGATGCCAGACCTGTCAGGTCTTAATCGGATCGCCGGTGTTGCCAGCTATTTTGTGAGACCTGACAGGTCTTTCTCCATAAATCGAAAAGGAATTCACTCCAAAATTAGGGGTAGGCCGTCCTCTTTTTGAATGACCACCAGTTTTCTGCCAGGAGCCGACGCGAGTCGGCTCTTTTGATTCCTGGTACATGTTAGCAGAAGCCT
This sequence comes from uncultured Anaerolineales bacterium, assembly GCA_964431175.1. Taxonomy (GTDB): domain Bacteria; phylum Chloroflexota; class Anaerolineae; order Anaerolineales; family VGOW01; genus VGOW01. Next base: position 31,535 of record CAYSIV010000022.1, on the reverse strand, counting down.
TCCACCGGCTGTCACCCTGAGCGGAGCGAAGGGTCTCCGGCCTGACAGAGAGATCAGCAATTCTCAATATGAAAACAATTGACGCCGGTAGTTGCGACTTCAGTCGCTTTTTGGCCGCAAACCACGACTGAAGTCGTTACTACGAAGCCAAATTGAGAACTGCTGCAGAGAGATGCTTCGCTTTGCTCAGCATGACAAACCGGCGAGGGATTTCCGCCGGGGTGTACTAGCCCAAGTAGGAAATATGGACTTTACACCCTTAAACATTCAATTCCTGCTTGCGCTCAAGTGGGAAACTATGATATAAATGTGGTAACTTGTGGGGTAAAGTGGGGCAAAGTGGTGTGCGCCGGAACTATGGTTCCGGCGTTGCTAGTTAATTGGAAACTAGAACATATGTTTCTTGGTGAGTATTTGCATGCGTTTGACGACAAAAGCCGTTTGACCATCCCGGCCAAATTCCGGGATGAGTTGGCCAAAGGCTGTGTGGTCACGCGTGGCTTCGAGAAACATCTCATTATCTACACCTCCGAGGCTTTCGGCGACTTGATCAAGAGAGCCCAAACCATGAGCCCCACTGATCCGGAGTCTCGCGCCCTGCAACGCCTGATCTTCTCCGGCGCGAGTGAGGCGGTTCCCGACAAAAGCGGCCGCATCCTGATTCCGCCTTTCCTGCGGGCCTACGCCGACCTTGAAGGCGAAGTCTACGTCATTGGGGTGGGCCAGTACATTGAGCTTTGGAGCAAGGCTGGCTGGGATGGACAGCTTCAAGCCATGAACGACCCCGAGGCCAACTCTCGCCGCTTCGCCGCGCTGAACCTGGCCACAAGCTGACGTGCACGTCCCGGTCCTTTACAACGAAATCATCACCAGTCTTCGACCAGGCCCTGGCGGTCGCTACATCGATGGCACGGTCGGAGCGGGAGGGCACGCCTTCGGGATTTTGACAGAGTCGGCTCCGGATGGCGAACTGCTGGGGCTGGACTTGGACCCGGCCGCTCTCGGCCTCGCCGCCGACCGACTCCGGGAGTTTGGCTCTCGCGCCCATCTTGTTCAGGCCAGCTACCTCAGCCTGGCCAAAGAAGCGCACCGACTGGGCTGGAAGTCAGTGAACGGCATTGTGCTCGACCTTGGGCTGTCGTCGTTGCAATTGGAAGATGCCAACCGGGGTTTTGCTTTCAAGCACGACGGGCCGCTGGATATGCGTTTTAGCCCGACGGGAAGCCTGACCGCAAGTGATTTGGTGAACGGCGCTTCGCCCGACGAGCTGGCCGACATCCTTTTCAAATTTGGCGAAGAGCGAGACGCCCGGAAGATTGTACGGGCCATCATCGCCGCCCGGCCTATTCACAGCACCGGGCAGTTGGCCCGGGCGGTGGCCGAGGCTGTGAAAGGGCGGCGGGAAGATACTCATCCCGCCACCCGAACCTTTCAAGCGTTGAGAATTGCAGTGAATGAAGAATTGGACGCCGTGGAGCAGGTTCTGCCCATTGCCCTGAAGACTCTGAAGCAGGGCGGGCGGCTGGCCGTGATCAGCTTCCATTCACTTGAAGATCGGATCGTGAAGACGTTTTTCCATCGCCAAGCCCGCGACTGCATTTGCCCGCCGGAACAACCGGTTTGCACTTGCGGCCACCGGGCTAGCCTAAAAGAAATTGGGCGCAAACCGTTGGCGCCGACCCCGGAAGAGATGGCTCAGAACCCCCGGAGTCGGAGCGCAAAACTAAGGATTGTTGAGAAGCTCTAACTTGGCGTGTGCACGCAAAGATTGATGCTGTTGGCGAAATGCCGTTGAGGAGCCAGCACCCCCAGGTGCGGCTCGCCCGGCATCCGGGGATGCCTTGCTCCTCATGAATTCGCCAACAGTATCAAAGGTTGTCAGGGAATAAGATGCTCGCCAACCGCGTCCTCGCGGTTGGGCCGCCCGCGAGGACGCGGGCGAAGAGCAGGCTGACATGTTTTGCGTGCATACAACTTGGCATAGACCTTGCATTTCCTGAGGTGGACACTGGTTTCAGGGCCACGCAAAGGGAAAACCGAAAATGCAGACTTTTGCTCAATTCCGTTACACCGAAATTACCCGCGCTTTCAAGCAAGCACCGTGGCGGGTGCAGACGCAAGTGATTGCCACGCTGGCCGTCATGGCCGTGGTGATTGTGGCCCTGGGCGGCATGTACCTGGCCGAGGCCTCGCGCGCCGCCACCGCCGGACGCGATGTGCAGTTCTTGCAGGCACAAAAGGCCACCCTGAATTTTGCCATTGACCGGCAAGAGGCGACGCTGGCTGAGGCCAAGTCGCTCACCCGGCTGGAAGCGCGTTCTCGCGAATTGGGCTACGTGCCGGCCCTGCCGGAGCAAATGGAGTTTCTGGTGGTGAACGGGTATCCGGGGACACAAACAGTGGCGGCCACCCCGGCCACCGAAGATGCAATTCCAGACTATAACGAGTCTCTGGGCGCGGCGGTGGCGAACTGGTTATCCATCGTCATCCGGCCCGGAGGGTAGCCAGATGATTGATGCGGTTCGCGGGCGATTGCGGTTTATTCTCGGCGTTTTCGGCGTGCTGACCGGCCTGATCATCATCAGGTTGGCCAGTTTGCAGTTCGGAAGCGCTGTTGTTTTTTTTGAGAAGCAGTATCAGCTTGCTACCAGCTATCGGGTGACGATTGAGTCGCCGCGCGGCCGAATTTACGACCGGAACGGCGAACTGCTGGCGACGAATGGCGTGCAGTATGCGGTTGGCGCTTCGCCCGACGTGGTGACGAACGCTGACGAGTTGGCCCAAACGATGCAAGCTGTGCTGGGCGTTGACCCGGCTGAGGTTTATGCGGCGCTGGCTCAACGCGACAAGAATGGTGATTTGCTCCCTTACGTGGTCATCAAGCGGCCTGTGTCTGCCGAGTTGGGCGACAAGTTGATCGCCATGCGCGACGACCCCAAAGGCCCGAACCTGAGCGGCCTGACAGTGGAGCCAATCCAGACGCGGGTGTATCCGGCTGGCAAACTGGCGGCGAATGTGATCGGCTTTGTGGGTTACGACAACAAAGGGTATTACGGCGTCGAGGAGTTTTACAACGACATTCTAGCCGGGCACTCGGTGATGGGCATCAAACAGGTGGTGCCATTCGACGTGGCCCTCAACCCCACCCCGGATCAGGGCGCGGACTTGTATTTGACTCTCGACCGCGACATTCAATTTCTGGCCGAGCAAACGCTGGCGAATGCCTTGGGCCGCTACAGCGCCGAAGGCGGCGCCATCATTGTGATGGAACCCAAAACCGGGCGCATTTTGGCCATGGCGGTGACGCCGACGTTCGACCCCAATAACTTCCTCAACGAGCCGGAGGTGGCCCGCACCAATGCCGCCATCAGCTCCCAATTTGAGCCGGGATCAAGCTTCAAGGTCTTGACCATGGCCGCCGCTTTGCAAGCCGGGGCCGTGACCCCGGAAAGCACTTATCTCGACACCGGTTACATCGAAGTGGGCGGGGTGGGCATCACCAACTGGAATCAGGCCGCGTGGGGGCCGCAAGATATGACCGGCCTGCTCCAACATTCGCTCAACGTCGGCGCGGCCTGGCTCTCGACCAAGATGGGGCCGCAGAGCTTTTACAGTTACATGACTGCTTTTGGCATCGGGCAAAACACCAATATTGACCTGAGCGGTGAAGGCTCCGGACGGCTCAAGCACCCCGGCGACTCGGATTGGTATGAATCGGATTTGGGGACCAACGCCTTTGGGCAAGGGGTGGCGACAACCCCGATTCAATTATTGACGGCTGTCTCGGCAGTGGCGAACGGCGGGGCGATGATGCAGCCGCATTTGCTGGAACAGGTGGTGGATAAAGATACGGCTCACACCACCCAGCCGCAGGTGCTGGGGCGGCCCATCTCGGCCGAGGTGGCTAACATGCTCTCGGTGATGCTGGCCACGAGCGTGGAACGCGAAGCCTCCAGCGCTCTGGTTCCGGGCTACCGCCTCGCCGGCAAGACCGGCACAGCCCAAATTCCGATTCCGGGCGGTTACGACAAGAACAAGACCATCACTACATTTGTGGGCTGGGGGCCGATTGATGATCCGAAGTTCATTGTGCTGGTGAAATTAGACAGGCCCGGCTCGTCCATCTGGGGCTCGGAGACGGCGGCGCCGGCGTTTGGCGAACTGGCAAAACGGCTGGTGGTGCTTATGGAAATTCCGCCAGATAAGGTGCGGCAGGAGATAGCGGCTTCGGGGCAGTAAGGTTAACACTCAATACAGAATACTCAACACTCAAAACAACTCTTGAGTATTGGGTATTGAGTATTCAGTATTCGTATGCTGACTCTTTCGCACATCCTCGAAGCCCTGACCGGTATCCCGCTGGCCGGCGGCCAGCAAATCATTGCCGATGCAGTTATCGACTCGCGGCTGGCAATTCCTGGGGCGTTGTTTGTGGCCCTGCCCGGTGAGCGAACCGATGGGCACATGTATTTGGAAGCGGCGTTCGCCAAAGGGGCGGTAGCGGCGCTGGTTGAACAGGACACGCCGGACTTTTATACGTTAGATTTGCGCGAGCCAGTGACGTTTGACATGGCCGCCGGTTTCAAAATTCCCGTGTGCTTGCGAGTGGCTAACCCATTAGCCGCCCTGCAAACAGCGGCTAAATTCTGGCGAGGCCGGTTGAACCCGCGCGTGGTCGGTGTCACGGGCAGTGTGGGCAAGACGACGACGAAGGAAATTATCGCCGCGGTGTTGGGCACGCGGTTCCGCACCTTAAAAAGCGAAGGCAATCTCAACAACGAAATTGGCTTGCCGCTCACCCTATTGCGACTCAGCGAGGCCCACGAGTGCGCGGTGCTGGAAATGGGCTTTTATGGAATCGGCGAGATTGCGCTGTTGTGCTCACTGGCCAGGCCGCAGGTTGGGGTGGTGAACAACGTGTACCCGGTTCACCTTCAGCGGGCGGGGAGTATTGAGAACATCGTTCAGGGAAAAGGCGAGTTGGTGGAGGCCTTGCCGCCCGCGCCCGAAGGGGTGGCGGTTCTCAATTATGACGAGCCGCTGGTGATGAGCATGGCCCGGCGCACTCACGCCCGGGTGTTCACTTACGGCCTCGACCCCCAAGCAGAGGTGTGGGCTTCGGAAGTGGCCGGACGGGGGCTGGATGGCATCCGATTCCAGCTTCATTATGGGCGCGAAACATTGCATGTGCGTTTCCCAATGTTGGGCCGCCATTCGGTACACACTGCTTTGCGGGCTGTCGCCGTCGGCCTGGCCGAAGGATTAACGTGGCAGGAGATCATCGAAGGGTTGCAGGGTATCGAGGCGCACTCGCAATTGCGTTTGTACGCCGTGACCGGGCCGGGGCGCAGTTTGATTTTGGATGACAGCTACAACGCTTCGCCCGAATCGATGATTGCGGCCCTGAACTTACTGCAAGAAATGGAAGCGCGGCGAAAGGTGGCCGTGCTGGGTGACATGCTGGAACTGGGCGAATACGAAGACGAAGGCCACCGCATCGTGGGCCGGCGCGCCGCCGACGTGGTGGATGTGCTGATTACGATTGGGGGCCGGGCCGAAACGATTGCGGCAGAAGCATTGGCTGTTGGACTCCCGGCCAGCCGGATTGTCAGAGTGGCAGATCGCGACTCGGCCCTGCAATATCTGAGAGATCATTTACTCGAAGGGGATGTGGTTTTGGTCAAAGGATCGCGCGGGATGCGGCTCGACCGGCTAGTGAATGCGTTAGAGATCACGTCGATATGAAGGACGTAACGTTCGCGTTGACCCTGGGCAGTGTGACCTTTCTGCTGGCGGTGATCTGGGGCGGGCCGTTTATTGAACTGCTCAAACGCTTCAAGATTGGCAAGCAAATCCGGGTGGATGGGCCGCAGACCCACTTTGTCAAGATGGGCACGCCGACGATGGGCGGGTTGATGGTGATTGTGCCGGTGCTGATTATCACCGCCATTCTCAACGTGGTCAGCCTGGCTGTGCCGGTGATTGGCCGCTCGATTTTGGTCCCGCTGGCAGTGTTGATCATTTTCGGCCTGCTGGGCATGCGCGACGACTGGGAAGGTTTGCGGGGCGTGAACGCCAGACGCGGCGAAGGCATGAAGGCTCGCTACAAATTTCTGGCCCAGGTGGTGTTGGCGTTGGGGGTGGTGCTGGTGTTGTATTTTGGATTGGATATTCACAGCATGGCCTTGCCCGGTAATCCGCGAAAGATTGACATTGGCCTGATTTACATCCCGATAGCAGTTTTTATCATCGTGTCGGCCTCGAACGCTATCAACATCGCCGACGGGTTGGATGGACTGGCCGGATTGATCTCAGCCACCGCATTTGCCGCTTACGGCATCATCGCCGTTTTGCAGGGGCAGTTTTTTCTGGCCCGGTTTTGCTACACGCTGGTGGGCGCGTTATTCGCCTTCCTGTGGTACAACGTTCACCCGGCGCAGTTGATTATGGGGGACACCGGCGCGCTTTCGCTGGGCGCGACGCTTGGCGTGGTGGCCTTGATGACGGGGCAATGGCTCCTCCTGCCGATCATCATCGTCATTCCGGTATCAACCACGCTCTCGGTGATTTTGCAGGTGGCCTACTTTCGCTGGACAGGCGGCAAGCGGCTTTTCAAGATGGCCCCGCTCCATCATCACTTTGAGCTGATCGGCTGGAGTGAAACCCAGGTGGTTCAGCGCTTCTGGCTGGTGAGCTTGCTGGGGGCGATGGTGGGGATAGGACTGGCATTGTTGTGACGATGGATTGGCGCGGCAAGCGCGTTGTCATCCTGGGCCTGGCCCGGCAGGGCACGGCTCTTGCAAGATATTTGATGGGGCAGGGCGCTCGCGTGGTGGTGAGCGATGCCAAACCGGCCGAGCAATTGGCCGAAGCGCTTGAGACACTTCGCGGGCGCGACTTAACAATCGAATATGTGCTCGGTAGTCACCCGCCAACATTGCTGGATGGCGCAGACCTGTTGTGCCTGTCCGGCGGCGTTCCGGCAGATGCGCCGCTGGCGCAAGAAGCGCGCCGTCGGGGCCTGGCCGTGTCCAACGACTCGCAGATTTTTTTGGAAGTTGCTCTCTGTAAAGTCATTGGCCTCACCGGCTCAGCCGGCAAGACCACGACGACGGCACTGACAGGGTTGATGATTCAAGCCGGGGGGCGGCAGGCCTGGGTCGGCGGCAACATCGGCAATCCGTTGATCGCCGACCTGGGTCGGATGAAGGCCGAGGATCGGGCGGTGATGGAGCTTTCGAGCTTCCAGTTGGAGATCATGACGACCTCGCCGCAGATTGCGGGCGTGCTGAACATTACGCCGAATCATCTGGATCGGCATGGCACGATGGACGCTTATGTTGCGGCCAAGAGTCACATCCTGCGCCATCAAAACGCGAATGGCATGGCCGTGCTGGGTTGGGATGACCCAAACGTTCGCCAACTGGAGCCGGCAACGCCGGGGCGGGTGTGGTGGTTTGCCGAGTCCGCGCCCACCGCCGAGGCGGCGGGAACATTCATCCGCGAGGGGGTGATTTACCTGCGCGATGGCGAACACGAGCGGCCAGTCTGCCCGGCGGGCGAGATCAAACTACGCGGGAGGCACAATGTGTTGAATGTGCTGGCGGCCTGCGCCCTGGCCGGAGCCGCCGGGACTGAACCGGCGGCGATGCGCGAGGCGATTAACAATTTTACTGGCCTGGCTCACCGGCTTGAGCTTGTGCGCGAGCGCAACGGCGCCAAGTGGTATAACGACTCGATTGCCACCGCGCCGGAGCGAGTAGTGGCGGCGATTAAGGCGTTTGATGAGCCGCTGATCTTGCTGGCCGGCGGGCGCGACAAGAAACTGCCCTGGGATGACTTGATGACCCTGGCCCGACAGAGAGTGAAGACCCTCATCGTCTTCGGGGAAGCCGCCGATTTGATCGCCCGGGCCGCTGAGGCCGAAAACGCCAAAGTGGAAGGGCGGCGCTACAAGATGGCGCCGAAGCTGTTGAACGTGGTGAAGTGCGGCACGATGGCCGAAGCGGTGCAGAGGGCCGCCGAGACTGCCAGACCGGGTGATGTGGTTTTGCTCTCGCCGGGCGGCACAAGTTACGATGCGTTCAAGGATTTTGCGGAACGTGGTGAGCGATTTGGAGAAATGGTAAACAAGTTGTGAACAACTCAACCGCAAACGATAAACGTGAAGCGTCATTTGACGTTTGACGGGAGACGCCTGACGGTTCAAAAATATGACTGCAACCACTACCCCAACCACACTACCCACCCGCAAAAAGTCCAACCCGCTCAACCTGGATTGGGGTTTGTTGCTGGTGGTGGGCATGCTGTTAGCCTTCGGGCTGATGATGGTGTATTCGACCACGTTCGACTGGTCATACACCCAGTTCAAATCGCCGACGGCGGTTTTCTTCAAGCAGGTGCGTTCGCTGGCCGTCGGCCTGGTGCTAATGCTGGCTCTGGCCCGCCTCGACTATCACTACCTGCGAGTGGCGGCGGTGCCGCTGTTGGGGATCACCGTTCTGGCGTTGGTGGCCGTGTTGTTCTTTGGCTCGTTTAACTTTGGCGCGCAACGCGGTTTGCTCAACGGCTCGTATCAACCCTCGGAACTGGCCAAGCTGGTCACGGTGATTTATCTCGGGGTGTGGCTGACCTCGAAGGGCGAGATGATTAAGGATTTCGGTTACGGGCTTGCGCCTTACGGGGTGGTCGTCGGTGTGCTGGCTGGCCTGGTGTTGCAAGAGCCAGACGTCAGCGCCACCCTGACCATCGTCCTCGTCGGCGCGGCCATGTTTTTCCTGGCCGGGGCCGACTTGTTGCAGATTGCGCTAGCCAGCATCGTGAGCGGCGCGGCGGGCTACGCAGTAGTCATGTCGTCTCACACCGCCCGCGACCGCATTGCTGAATACCTGGCCGGGCTGACGAATATTGAAAAAACGTCGTGGCATGTTCAGCAGGCCATTATTGCCTTCATCAACGGCGGCGTCTTCGGACGAGGGTTGGGCCAGAGCTACCAAAAATTTGAAGCTCTGCCCACGCCGCACACCGATAGCGTATTTGCCGTGGTCGGCGAGGAACTGGGCCTGATTGGCTGTGTCCTCCTCATCGCCCTGTTCGTAGCCTTGATCTGGCGCGGCTCGAAGATTGCCGCTAACGCCAAAGACAGCTTGGGCGCGATCCTGGCCGCCGGGATCACCAGCTGGATTGCGTTTGAGGTGATCATCAACATCGGCGTGATGGTTGCGGCTCTGCCGTTTGCCGGCAACGCCTTGCCGCTGATCAGCTATGGCGGCTCGTCGCTGGTGGTGACATTAGCTGGGATTGGGGTGCTGTTGAGTATATCGCGGCACAACCCGGCTGAAAGCATACAGAGGAAGACGCGTGCGTCTTTTGATTACAGCCGGCGGGACAGGCGGCCACGTGTATCCCGCCCTCGCAGTAGCGAGTAAATTGCCGGCGACCGCGCAAGTGTTGTGGGTGGGTTCAACCGGTGGCATGGAACGCGAACTTGTGACCCGGCACGCGGCCCGGCAGCGGATCAAGTTCAAAGGAATTCAGACAAGCGCGGTCATTGGGGTGGGGTGGTGGCGAGGGGGAATCGGGCTGGCCAAGTTAGCCTGGGGAACCCTGCAAGCGCTCGGCCTCATCCGGCAATTTCGGCCAGCGGCCCTCTTAACAACCGGCGGCTATCCTGCCATTCCAATGGCCCTGGCGGCGCGGCTGTCGGGTGTGCCAATTCTGGTATACCTGCCAGATATTGAGCCGGGGTCGGCGGTGAAGTTGATTGCCCGGCTGGCGGCGAAAGTGGCCGTGACGGGCGAAGAGTCGCGGCAGTTCTTTCCAAAGAAGGAAGTTGTCGTCACCGGTTACCCGGTAAGACCGTCTCTCGCGGGGGCGCGCTCCGCGCGTTCCCAGGCGCAACAGTTTTTCGGGCTGAGCGAGGGGCGGCGGACGTTGTTGGTGTTTGGCGGCAGTCGCGGGGCGCGCAGTATCAACCTCGCTCTGCTCGATGTGCTGGGTGATCTTCTGAACGATGTTCAGATTATTCACATTAGCGGCGAGTTGGACTGGCCGACGGTGAAGGCGCGGCGCGAAAGTTTGCCGACGGATCAGCAAGTTCATTACCATGCGTTTCCGTATTTGCACGACGAGATGGGGCTGGCCCTGGCCGCCGCTGACCTGGTAGTGTCGCGGGCGGGAGCAAGCACACTTGGCGAGTTTCCCATATTCGGCTTAGGTGCAATTCTCGTGCCGTATCCGTACGCCTGGCGCTACCAGAAAGTGAACGCCGATTTTCTGGCAGGGCGGGGCGCGGCGGTGCGGTTGAACGACGAAGACTTGAAAATGAAATTACTGCCCACCCTCCGCGAACTTCTGCACCACCCAACCCGCCTGGCGGCGATGGGTGCGGCGGCGCGGGCCTTGGCCGTGCCAGACGCGGCCGAGCGCGTTGCGGCAGAATTGTTAGCCCTGGCAGGTGCCCGGCCATGATGTCTTTATCCACCGTCTTCTGGCTGTTGCTGATCATTTTCGGCACCATTGGCGGGATGCGCGGCTGGGCCAAAGAAATTCTGGTGCTGTTCAGCTTGGTGTTGGCGATGTTCATTGACACGCTGATCAAAACCTTCGTGCCAAACGTCGAAGGCGCGCTTCAGGCGCAAGGCCCAATGCTGTTGTTTTACGTGCGGGCCACCTTTTTTCTCCTGCTCGCCTTTTTCGGCTACGAGACTCCGGCGGTTTCCAGCGCGTTCGCGGGCAAAGGCAAGCGAGAACGTTTACAGGATATTTTGCTGGGCGTGGTGATCGGGATGCTGAACGGCTACCTTTTGATCGGGACGATCTGGTTCTACATGCATCAGGCCGGGTATCAGGTGCCGGGAATCACCCCGCCTACCGACCCGGCAGTGCTGAACTACATCAACTTCATGCCGCCCAAAGTGATCGGCCCGCCGTACATTTACTTTGCGGTGGCGGTGGCGTTTGTTTTTGTGATTGTGGTGTTCCTGTGAGGCGAATTCACTTGATTGGCATTGGTGGTTCGGGCATGTCGGCAATCGCGGCGCTCTTGTTGGAGAGCGGGCGCGCTGTCTCCGGCTCGGACACGCTGGCCTCGGAGACGACGGCTAAACTGGCCGAGCGCGGCGCGGTGATTTCAATTGGACATAGGGCCGAAAACGTGGCCGGAGCCGATCAAGTGGTCGTCTCGGCGGCGGTTCAACCTAACAATCCGGAAGTGGTTGCCGCCAACGCCAGTGGTATCCCGGTTCTCAAACGGGCCGACTTAATCGGCGGCCTGATGAAAGATCGAGTCGGGGTGGCCGTGGCCGGCACCCATGGCAAGCCGACGACCACCGCGCTGATTAGCTACATCCTGTTGAGGGCTGATCGCGATCCATCTTTTATCATCGGCGGCGTGTTGGCCGATCTTGGCACGAATGCCCGCCACGGAAACGGCGAGCCATTTGTGGTCGAAGCCGACGAGTACGATGGCATGTTTCTGGGCCTGCGACCGAAATTGGCGGTGGTGACCAACGTCGAACACGACCACCCCGACTGTTACCCGACGCTGGCCGATTACACGAAAGCGTTTGAGCAGTTTGTGTCGCTTATTCCGGGCGATGGTTGGCTGATTGCCTGCCGCGACGACGCGGGCGCGAAGCAACTTGGCGAAGCGGCCGCCAAGAATGGCCAGCGGGTGATCTGGTATGGGCTGAAGAACGGCGTGGCCTGGAGAGCGGAAAACGTGCAGACCAACGGCGCCGGTGGCAGTGATTTTGTGGTGACGCGAGACGGGAACACCATTGGGCTGGCGCGCACCCGAATCCCGGGCCTGCAAAACGTAAGCAACAGCCTGGCCGCCCTGGCCGTCGTGGACACCCTCGGCGTGGATTTCAATATTGCTCGCAACGCGCTGGCCGAGTTTCAGGGGGTGGGGCGGCGGTTTGAGGTAAAAGGCGAAGTTGGCGGCATCACCGTGGTGGACGATTATGCCCATCACCCGACGGAGATTCGGGCGACCCTGGCGGCGGCGCGGCGGCGGTACGCGGGCCGGCAGATCTGGGCCATGTTCCAGCCGCACACCTTTAGCCGCACGCGAGCGCTCCTGGCCGACTTTGCCGCCAGCTTCGGCGACGCCGATCACGTGCTGGTGACCGACATTTTCCGCTCGCGTGAAGCGTTCGACAGTTCCGTGAGCGCTCAAGATATTGTGGCTCGCATGAGTCACCCGGATGCGCGGTACTTGCCTTCGCTGGACGAGGCCACCGCAACCCTATTGGCGGAAATGAAACCGGGTGATGTGTTGATTACGCTCGGCGCCGGCGATGGCAATATTGTCGGCGAGGGCGTGCTGAAGGCAATGAATAATGCGTAGGGGCAAGCATTCGGAGCAGAATCCCGGCGAACTTCGAGCCATCCTGCCGAATGCTTCGCCCATAGATGGGGTGATGAACAATGGACAATAATTTTGTAGGGGCTAAACATTCGGAGCGGGAAACCTGGCGGGCCTCGGACCGTTTGTCGGATGCTTCGTCCATACAGAGGGTAAGAAGGTGACAGTCATGGTCATGTCGGCGCGCCCCACTACGGCAACCGCTCTGCGGTTAGCGTTTGGGGATCGATTGCGCGAAGGCGAGCCGCTCAACCGGCACACGTCAGCCAGAATTGGCGGGCCTGCTGACTTCTTTGTGGCGGTGGAATCAGCCAACGAGCTGGCAGATGCCGTGATGGAAGCTAAACAGCGCGGCCTCAAATACTTCGTGCTTGGCGCCGGGTCAAATATTCTCGTCTCAGATCGTGGCTTCCGCGGGCTGGTGATTCAGAATCGGGCCCGAGCGATGACCTTCCGCGAGGCAGGCAACAAGATCATCGTTCGCGTCGAATCCGGAATGGGCTTACCGACTCTGGCCCGGCAATGTATTCTGCGCGGGGCGGCGGGGCTGGAGTGGGCCGCCACCGTGCCAGGCACCGTAGGCGGGGCAATAGCAGGCAATGCCGGGGCGCACGGCTCTGATGTGGCCGCCAACCTGCGACTGGCAACGATCTTGCAGAGAAATGGTGAGATACGCGATTGGTCAGCCGCTGAGTTGAAGCTGGCCTACCGCAAATCGGTGTTGAAGAACGGACAGCGCGGGAGCGTGGTGCTGGCCGTCGAGTTTGAGTTGGAGCGCGGCAACCCGGGCGACTTGCAAGCCAAGCTCGACAAATTCCAGTTGCACCGCAAGCGCACCCAGCCGCCAGGGGCCAGCATCGGCTCCATGTTCAAGAATCCGCCCAACGATTTTGCCGGGCGGCTCATTGAAGCCGCCGGCTTGAAGGGAGCCGTGATGGGCCGGGCAGAGATTTCACCCATTCATTCCAATTTTTTCGTCAACCGGGGTGGCGCCAAAGCCCGGGACGTTTACACCTTAATCTCTCTGGCTCAAAGCAAAGTGCGTGAAATATTCGGCGTGGAATTGGAGTTGGAAATTGAGCTGGTGGGAGACTGGGGAGGGAAGTGCTGACAAGATGAAGGGGTGACATGGTGATCTGAAGTTGAAGCTCACCCGGTCACCTTGTCACTATGTCACCTTGTCAAGTTTGTTGTGACCCCCAAAATCCGAGTCGGCCTCATCTTCGGCGGGCGCAGTGGAGAGCATGAAGTGTCGCTGATGTCGGCCCGGTCGGTGATGAAGGCGATTAATAAAGATAAATACGACGTGACCTTGATTGGCATCACCAAGAGTGGTCAATGGATTGCGGGTGACGATCCGATGAAGGCTTTGGAGGCCGGGGCCGCCGACGCGGCGAAGCACGCAACCCTGCTGGGTGAACCTCAGAGCCGGGCACTTTTACAGGTTAGCGAGACGGGCGGCAAGGTGGTGGCCCTGTCGTCCATCACCGAACTCGACGTGATCTTCCCGCTTCTGCACGGCACATTCGGCGAAGATGGCACGGTACAGGGGTTGCTCGAACTGGCCAACCTGCCCTACGTTGGGGCCGGGGTGGCCGGATCGGCGGTGGGGATGGACAAGGCGTTGTTCAAGGCAGTGATGATGGCGGCCAATATTCCAACGCCAAAATTTGTGCTGGCCTTGCGAAGCGAGATCGAAAGGAACGTTGACAACGTGATCGAACGCGCCGAGGCGCAGTTTAGCTACCCAATGTTTGCCAAGCCGGCTAACCTGGGCTCGTCGGTAGGGGTGGTGAAAGCCCACAATCGGCGCGAACTGCCGGATGCTTTGCAAGAGTCGGCGCGCTGGGATCGCCGGGTGCTGGTTGAGCAGGGCCTCAACGCCCGCGAGATCGAAGTGAGCGTGCTGGGCAACGATGACCCGATTGCTTCACTGCCCGGTGAAGTGCTCCCAGACCGCGAGTTTTACGATTACGCGGCCAAGTACCTTGACAGCCATTCCGAGCTTCTGATCCCGGCTTCGCTCGACGAAGCAACGATAAAGCGAGCGCAAGAGATCGCTGTTGCCGCCTTCAAGGCGATTGATGCGGCCGGCATGGCCCGGGTAGACTTCTTGCTCGACCGTGAGAGCGGCGAGTTGTACGTGAGTGAAATCAACACCATCCCTGGCTTCACCCAGATCAGCATGTACCCAAAGCTGTGGGAAGCCAGTGGACTTGGTTATGGCGAGTTGATCGATCGGTTGATTGAATTGGCTTTAGAACGACAGGCCGACAAGGATCGAACCGAACGAATTTTTGAGATAAAGGGATGACGATGCCGCGACGCCCCGCTAAAGATCGCCCCGACTCTGACACGTTGACCCGCGCCGATGCCGCTCGGGCCCGACGCCGTTCGCGCGACTTGTCTCAACGAACGTGGACGCCGTCTCGCACCATGAGTCAGTTTCGCTCGGCAGTGGAAGACGCCACCGCTACCCGGATTCGGACTCCTAAGCGCGCCACGACACCCGCCGCCCGCTCGACCCGCCGTAGCTCTAATTGGAGTGCGACAGCGGCCCGAACCGGCAAAGTGCGCTCAACGGGAGCGACTGTGGCTTTGCCGCAAATTCAAGTGAGTTGGCGGGCGGCGAGTCTGGCGATGGTGATGTTGTTAGGCTCACTGTTACTGCACCTCCTGTCGTCGTCAGATTATTTTGTGACGGCGATCAGCCTAGCCGGTTCGCACTACGTTCCGGGCGATGACATTTACAGCGCCTCGGGCGTGAACAACATCAATATTTTGTGGATTGACCCGGCGCAGATCAAGGTCGACGTGGAAGCCGTGCCGGGGATTAAGTCGGCGACAGTGGAAGTGGCCTGGCCGAACAGCGTCTTCATTGAAGTGATTGAGAACGAGCCGGTGCTGGCCTGGTCGCAGGGCGGGCAGACGATGTGGGTGGACAGTGAGGGTGTGGTCTTCCCCTCTCGGGGCGAACTTTCCGGCTTGGTGCCCATCGCCGTTGACGACGCCACAGTGCCACTGGCCGAAGGTTCGCGAATCCCGGTGTCGGTGATTCAAGGCGCACTGCAGTTGAAGCAGTTGCGCTCAAACATTGAACTGCTACACTATGACTCGGCTAATGGCTTGTCATATCAGGATGGCCGGAACTGGCGCGGCTACTTTGGCGCCGGAACGGACATGGCAATAAAATTGGCCGTCTATGAAACCCTGATTAGCGACTTGCTGGCTCGAGACGTTCGCCCGGCAATGATTAGCGTTGTAGACAAAGATGCGCCATACTATAGAAAATAAGATAATTCTCCAATTCTCATTTGAGAATTAGAGAATTGGAGAATTAGAGATTGTAGTTAATGGAAGCACCCTTACTAACCGCTATTGACGTTGGCACCACCAAAATCTGCACCCTGGTTGCGGAGATGACTAGCGAGACCGACTTTGAGATTCTCGGCATCGGCCTTGAGCCGTCGCGCGGGATGCGGAAGGGCGTGGTCGTCAACGTGGACGAGGCCGGGGCGGCGATTCGCGAGTCGGTGGCCAAGGCCGAACGCACCTCGGGGCTGGAGATCGGGCAGGCATTGGTCAGCCTGGCCGGGTCGCACATTGCCTCGGTCAACAGCCGGGGTGTGGTAGGCGTGTCCAGCCAGCGCGGGATCGACCAGGATGACATTGATCGCGCCCTCGACGCGGCCCAAGCGATTGCCATTCCCCACAATCGCGAAGTTCTGCACGTCATCCCACGCGGCTTCATTGTGGATGGGCAGGAGGGGATTCGGTCGCCGCTGGGCATGCACGGCTTTCGCCTGGAAGTGGAGGCCCATATTGTCACGGCGGCGTCCACGTCCGTCCAGAACCTGACGAAGTGCGTGGAGAGCGCGGGCGTACAAGTCGAGTCTTATGTGCTTAATCCGCTGGCATCCGCCGAAATAGGATTGACCGACACCGAGCGTGAGATGGGATGTATTGTCTGCGATATTGGCGGCGGCACGACCGATCTGGCGATTTACATTGAAGGCAACGTCTGGCACACAATGGTGCTGTCGGTGGGTGGCAATCACATCACCAGCGATATTGCTCACGGCCTGCGCCTGCCCGCTGATGTGGCTGAAAAGATTAAGATCGATTATGGTTCAGCCAGAGCTAAAGACGTGGATGCCGCCGACAATTTTTCGGTGAAGCCGTTTGGGGAAGAGAAGCCGATACAGGTGAGCAAGGCCGATCTGGCGATGATCATTGAGGCTCGAATTGAAGAGGTCTTCAGCCTGGTTCTGCAAGAGGTCAAACGCTCGGGCTATGACGGCTTGCTGCCAGCAGGCATCATCCTGACGGGTGGCACAGCGCAATTGAAGAACCTTCGTCTGGCGGCCAGCGATGTGCTTAACCTGCCGGCGCGGGTGGCCGCGCCGGAAAATTTGCGCGGGCTGGTGGACACAATTAAAGGCCCGCAGTTTGCCACCAGTGTCGGCCTGCTCAAGTGGGCGGCTCGCGAAACACTAGCCGCCGCTCGCGCGCCGCAGAAGAGCCGCAAAGGCAAATCGTCGAAGACGATGGACGATGGTATGAACAAAATGTCGGACTGGTTTCGCAGGTTACTACCATAAAACAACGAGGAGCATCATGAACAATTACTCTCAGCCAATGTCATCTAGAACACCGCATGGGAACGGAGCGCCCGTGCCAACCGATCAGAGGAGGGATCCTATGCAGACTAACCCACAACTTGAGTCTTTTGCCCGAATTAAAGTCATCGGCGTCGGCGGCGGCGGCTCGAACGCCGTCAACCGGATGATTGAAGAAGGGTTGACGGGCATTGAGTTTGTTTCCGTCAACACCGACGCTCAGGCGCTGTTATTAGCGAATGCGCCGCGCCGGGTGCGCATCGGCGACAAGCTGACGCGCGGCCTGGGCGCGGGCGGCAACCCTGAAAAGGGCGCCAAGGCCGCTGAAGAGTCGCAGGAAGAATTGTATGAAGTTCTGCGTGGCGCGGATATGGTGTTCATCACCGCTGGAATGGGCGGGGGAACCGGCACCGGGGCCGCCCCGGTGGTGGCCCAGATTGCCCGTGAACTTGGGGCGTTGACCATTGGCGTTGTTACCCGGCCCTTCACCTTTGAAGGAGCTAAACGCACCGGCACGGCCGAGGCTGGCATTACCAAGCTCAAAGAGCAGGTAGACACGCTAATCGTGATCCCGAACGATCGCCTTTTGCAAATTGTGGACAAGCGGGCCTCCTTGAACGACGCTCTGCGAACAGCGGATGATGTTCTGCGGCAGGGCATTCAGGGTATTTCAGAATTGATCACCGTGCCCGGTTTGATTAACCTGGACTTCGCCGACGTACGCGCAATTATGGCCGAAGGCGGCGCGGCGCTCATGGCCGTGGGCCGGGCTGGCGGCGAGGATCGGGCGCGCATGGCGGCTGAAGCGGCGATCTCGTCCAGCTTGCTCGATATTACGATTGACGGCGCGCGCGGCATTCTGTTCAACATCACCGGCGGCCCGAACATGAGTCTGTTCGAGGTCAACCAGGCGGCGGCTATTATCAAAGAGACCGCCCACCCCGATGTGAACCTGATCTTCGGGGCGGTGATCGATCCGAACCTGGGCGAGGAAATGCGAATCACGGTGATTGCGACCGGCTTCGAGCGGCAAGGTGTGCCGCGCCGGGTTACCCAGCCGCGAGGCGCTTCTTCGACGCACACCCCGGCGGCTAAACCTGCCCAGCAGGGACAGCCGGGGGCCAATGCTCCGGCGGCTGGCGCGACCGAGAAGAACGAGGCCGAGTTTACGACGCGCGTGTACAATACTGAAGACTTGGACATCCCGGCCTTCTTGCGGCGAAAATAATCTAACACCTTCTCTGCGGTTGGTTGCTCCACCGACCGATGCTCCTATAAGGCAGCCCGAGGCATGTGCTTTGGACTGCCTTTGTGTTTTTAGGGCAACTGTTGGCGCGGGATTGTCAAATTCGGCGGGAGCGACTCTGGAAGGAGAGAAACGTGAAAACCATTGGCCTCATCGGCGGCATGAGCTGGGAATCTTCAATTGAGTATTACCGCATCATCAACGAAACGACGAAGGCAAAGCTTGGCGGGCTTCATTCGGCCAGGAGTGTCATGGTGTCGGTTGATTTTGCCGAGATCGAAGCTTTACAGCATCAGGGGAATTGGCCAGAGGCGGCCCAGGCGTTGACATCGGCGGCTCAACAGGTGGAGCGAGGTGGCGCGGATTTTGTCATCCTCTGCACCAACACGATGCACAAAGTTGCCGACGACATCCAAACGCACCTCAACATCCCTCTCCTGCACATTGCTGACGCAATGGCCCGAAAAATCAAGGATCGCGGCTTGAGGAAGATTGGATTGTTGGGCACACGTTTTACAATGGAAGAAGATTTCTATAAGGCCAGACTGACTAGCCAATATGGTCTGAAAGTGATCGTTCCTGAGTCTGAGCAGCGCGAGGTTGTGCATCGCGTGATTTACGATGAGTTATGCCTGGGCGATATCAGGCAGAGTTCCAAAGCGCAATATGTGAAGATTATGAACCAACTGATTGCGGCTGGCGCAGAGGGCATCATCCTGGGCTGTACTGAGATCGGCTTGTTGGTGCACGATGAGGACAGTAGTACGCCGCTGTTTGATACGACTCTGATTCATGCCGTGGCGGCGGTTGAGTATGCGCTTGAGCTGTAAGGGTGGCCTCGAAACATACGCACCGTTCAGGGAGGCCGAGCCTGAAGCTGAAGTTTAAGTGACGCCTTTCAGCCTTGTATTCTCAAGGCGAAGAGCCATTCTTAAAGTCTTCATAGTTTTAAGCAAAACGGTACTCAAGGGTATTGCTAAAAAAAATTTACCCGTGCTATAATCCGGCTCTCTAAAACACCATATATTGGCTACATTTTTCCAAAGACCCTATATATGGTGTAAAACGCCTGTTCTTAGCCCAAATGCGCTGTCCCTACTGTTCCAATGCCGACTCTAAAGTAATTGACACCACCCATGATGCCCGGGGTGGTGTGCGCCGTCGCCGCGAGTGTCAGGCTTGCGGCCGGCGCTTTACGACTTACGAGCGCGCCATTCTGGCAACGCCATCGCTGGTCAAAGGCGATGGCTCGCGCGAGGAGTTTGACCGTGAGAAGTTGATTCGGGGCATTCGGGTGGCCTGCGCCAAGCGCCCGGTGGCTACCGCCGACATTGACCGGCTGGTGGGCGAGATTGAAGCGACTTTGCAAACCATGGGCAAACCGGAAGTGTCGAGCCGGGTGGTGGGCGATATGGTGATCAGCGCCCTCAAGGAACTGGATCACATTGCTTATATTCGTTACGCGATTGTGTATTTGAAGCTGGATGATTTGCGCTCGGTGCGCGACGAAATCAATCGTTTGCTTGAGTAAGCCGGCTCGATTCGTTCCACGGGTGAGGAACGATTGGGCCGCTTTGTTTGTGTGGATAAATTAACTTTCGCCGGAGGGGAGAAGATCATGCAACAACAGAAAGTAAAACAAAAAGGGGATAACAACGGCAGTAAACCGCCGTCGGGGGAAGTGAAGCTGGCCGACAATGCGCGGGTTGTGCTTGAGAAGCGTTACCTGCGCCGAGGAATGGATGGTAAGCCTGCCGAGACGATTGAGGGGATGTTCTGGCGGGTGGCGCACAATATCGCTTTAGCCGAGCGCGAAGTCGGCGGCACAGAGACTGAGGTCGAGAATCAGTTTTACGACCTGCTGACCTCACTGCGCTTCTTCCCCAATTCACCTACCTTCACTGGCGCGGGCACGCCACTGGGCCAACTGGCCGCCTGCTTTGTATTGAAAATCGAAGACGACATGGGCCGCACTGACGCCGGCATCTTTCAGACCTTGCGCGACGCGGCGTTGATACAACAGACCGGCGGCGGCAACGGCTTCGCCTTCTCCCGCCTGCGCCCGAAGAAATCGCTGGTCATGTCCTCGGCGGGCGAGGCCACCGGGCCGGTGGGCTTCCTTCGTGTATACGATAAGGCGTTTGGAGAGATCGCTCAAGGTGGCACAAGAAGGGGCGCTAATATGAGTGTGCTAAGAGTCGATCACCCCGACATCGAGGAGTTCATCACTTGCAAGATTGATGAAAACGCCATCACCAACTTCAACATCTCAGTCGGCATCACCGACGCTTTCATGGAAGCAGTGAAGCGCGACGCCGATTGGGAACTGCGATTCCCCGACGTTCACTCGCCCGAATATCATGGCTTTCAGGGTACGGTTACTCAAGCGGAAAAAGCCGGTGTCCCGATCAAGGTTTTCAAGAAGGTCCGCGCCCGCGATCTGTTTGCCAAGATTGTGAAGCACGCCCATCACAACGGCGAACCCGGCGCGTTGTTCGTGGATGCCGCCAATCGCGAGAATCCTGTGCCGCATTTGTACGAGTTGGAAGCGACGAATCCTTGCATCACTGGCGAGACTTTAGTAGCTACTCCCTTCGGTTGGCGGCGTGTTGATCAGATTCGGGAAGGCGATGAAATCTGCACGGTGTTAGGAACTGGGCGAGTGGCAACCATTGAAGTTAACGAAAATGTTCCAGTTTTCGATGTGTATCTTTCGGATGGCGCGGTTGTGCGAGCAACAGCAGCCCACCAATTCCATGCGCGTGACTCGCGCACCAAATTCTTTGAACCACGTCGGGTTGACGAACTTCAGAAAGGTGGCTGGGTTCGAGTGTATCGGGCGATAGTGCCGGACAATCCTGTTCCTCCGACACCAGCCAACCTGACTGATCAAGAGCACGGTTTTCTCGTAGGTGTATTGGTAGGAGATGGATGTTATACGCCGCACGCACTCTCTAAGAATGTTGTTCGTATCAGTACCCACGCTGACCATGAAGAGTGGAACAATATCTTGCAAACAGCCTTTGCCAAAGTAGGGGCAGAGAAGATGTACACCTATGTCAATGAAGGCAGCCGCTCAATGATGATGGATCCCAAACCGGGTCGAGTGATTGCTGATTGGGTTAAATCTCTGCCATTGGAACCAGCACGCGGACCAGAAAAACGATTGCCTGAAGAATACATTAATAGCAATCGCGAATTTCTCACTGGGCTTCTGGATGGATTGTTTTCTACCGATGGCAGTGTTGATTTGCAAAGTAATCACCCGCTCCTGCGCTTCCATACATCAAGTCTTGAATTGGCCCGGCAAGTGCGCCGCATTTTGCTGATGTTTGGCGTATATGCACGAATTGCTACTAGTCAGCGCAAGCGGCATAGCTTGAACGGGCGTGAGATTCGTTTTGACCGCCCTAAATATGATGTAACAATTTCTGGCGAAAGCCTCGGACGATTTTTTGAGCAAATTCGCTTGAGTCATTCCGATAAGCAAATGCGGTTGGAAGAAGCTGCACTAAGATCTAACTTTACCGGCGGCAATTGGGCGGCAAAAGTGATGAAGATTGAGCCAGCAGGTGTGGCAAAGGTTTACGACCTTTACGAGCCAAAGAGCGATACATGGATTACAGAAGGTTTTGTGTCAAGAGGTTGCGGCGAACAATGGCTCGGCCCCTACGAAAACTGCTGCCTAGGTTCCATCAACCTGGCCCAGCACTTTGGCCCCGACGGAACTGTGGACTGGGAGAAGCTGCGCCAGAGCACGGCCCTGTCCACGCGCTTCCTCGACGACGTGGTGTCGGCCAACGCCTACGTGCCCGCCGTGCCGCAACTGCGCGTGGCCGCCTACAAAGCGCGCCGCATCGGCCTGGGCATCATGGGCCTGGGCGACCTGATGTATCACTGCGGCATCCGTTATGGCTCTGAAGAAGCGCAGGAATTTGCCGCGCAAGTGATGGAATTCGTCCGCTATCACTGCATGGCGACGAGCGTTGATCTTGCCAGGACACGCGGCTCGTTTGAGGCGATTGAAGGCAGTATCTATGATCCTAAGAATTTCAAGTGGTCGCCGCCTTCACCCCTCACACCTTATCAATACGACTATGGCCGTTCCGATGTTGACTGGAACGCTCTTGTGACTGGAATCAAGCAACACGGCATTCGCAACGCCTGCCAGACGACCATTGCCCCCACTGGCACCATTGCCACCGTCGCCGGTTGTGAATCCTACGGGTGCGAGCCGGCATTTGCCCTGGCCTACATTCGTCACGTCAACGACAACGGACGCGACTTGAAATTGACCTATACCAGCCCGATGTTCGAGAAGGCGTTGACTGACGCTGGAATTGGCGAGGCGGCCCGCGCCGAGATCATCAAGCAGGTGCTTGCTCACGGCTCGTGCCAGGACATCCCCGAAGTTCCCGAACACATCCGCCACGCCTTCGTCGTCTCGCAGGACATCACCGCCGAAGAGCATGTCCAAATGCAGGCGGCCATGCAACGTTTCGTGGATAACTCGATCTCCAAGACGTGCAATTTCCCGGAAGGGGCCACTGAAGACGACGTAGCTGACGCTTACCTGCTGGCCTGGGAATCGGGTTGCAAGGGACTCACGGTGTACGTCACCGGCTCACGGCAAAAGGTGGTGTTAGAAACGCACGCGACGGCGAAAGCGAAAGAGGAGCCGACGGCAGTGGCCCCAGCCGCCCAGCCTTTGCCTATCTTCCACGAAAGCAAGAAGCCGCGCCCGCAAGTTCTTCGGGGCGAGACATTCAAGATCACGTCGCCGATGGGCAAATCGTACGTGACCATCAACCGCAACGGCGGCCAGGAGCCGTTTGAAGTGTTCATCAACACCGGCAAGGCCGGGAGCGAGATTTTCGCCGTCTCTGAAGCGATTGGCCGTTTGATTTCGTACAATCTGCGGCTGGCCTCGTCCGTGCCGCCGCGTGAGCGGCTGGCTGAAATTGCCC
Organism: uncultured Anaerolineales bacterium; assembly: GCA_964431175.1. Lineage (GTDB taxonomy): Bacteria > Chloroflexota > Anaerolineae > Anaerolineales > VGOW01 > VGOW01. The sequence goes on along the minus strand of CAYSIV010000022.1, from coordinate 8,333 downwards.
GTCAGTTGGCGGGCATTGGCGGGAGCAGGGCGATGGGATTCGGCCCCAACCGAGTGCTCTCATTGCCCGACGCGGTGGGCCGGGCCTTGAGCGACTACCTCGCCCTCGAAACCGAGTCGTTGGAACCGATGCCCACTGACGCGAACGGCGACGGCGAACATGCCGAAACGCCCGCGCCCGGACAAATGGCGCTGAAGATTGGCGACCTGTGCCCCTCGTGCGGTGAGGCGGCGATGGTGAACGAAGAGGGTTGCCGCAAGTGTTACGCTTGTGGGCACAGCGAGTGTTGAGTTAGAGTGTGCGCTAACAGTTAGAGTGCGAGCCGGAAGCGGCTCGCACTTTTTGTTGCAATGAAGAGAGTGTTGAAATGGATCGCCGGTGTCGCGATCCTATCGAACTTGCTGGCGCTCATCGGGATCGATCAATATGGCCTCGTGGATCGCGCCCAACCTGCCGATGTGATCGTGGTGCTGGGTTCCAGGGTGTACCCCGGCGGCAGGCTTGGCCCCTCGTTGAACCGTCGAGCGCGATGGGCGGCGGAATTGTACCAAGGCGGCTTCGCGCCCGTCATCATTTGCTCGGGCGGGTTGGGCGAGAATCCGCCAACTGAAGCTGAGGCAGCCTGTGGCTTGATTCAATCGCTTGGCGTGCCACAATCGGCTGTCGTCCTTGAGACTAAAGCTCGAAGCACCGAAGAAACTTCAATCTACGTGGCGGCCATTATGCAGGAACATCGGTGGAAATCGGCGGTAGTGGTGAGCGACGGCTACCACTTGGCCCGAACAGCCATGCTGTTTTCGCGGGCGGGCGTCGCCGTTTATCCGAGTCCCGCGCAACGGTTGTCGGGGCCGATGAGATTGCCTGAACGGCTGGGCCGCGAAGTGCGCGAGTTGGCAGCGATTCTCTGGTATTGGCTCAAGACAGTGCTGGGGTTGCCCATCACCGATTTTCAGTAGAGTGCGGCTGCCGCGCCCCTACATCAAAACCTCGCCTTCACTGTCAGCGCCTCAGCCAGTCGCGCCTTGTATTCTTCACGCGAAATCCACATTGCGCCAAAGGTTTGCAAATGCAGTGTCATGAATTGCGTGTCGTGCAAAATGAAGCCGCCAACGCGCAAGCGTTGAGTCAGATGCACCAGCGTCACCTTGCTGGCGTTTCTCACCCGGCTGAACATGCTCTCGCCGGCAAACAGCCCGCCCAGGCTCACGCCATACAACCCGCCGACCAATTCTCCATCCAGCCAGGCTTCTACGCTGTGCGCCAGCCCGAATCCATTCAATTGAGAATAGGCTTCGACGAATTCATCACTAATCCAGGTCTCTTCACGGCCGGGAGCAGGTTGAGCGCAGGCAAACATTACTTCGCGAAAAGCGGTGTCCACTTTGATTTCGAACAGGTTGAGGCGGAGCGTTCGCGCCAGTGAGCGCGAGATGTGGAACGAGTTGTCTAACGGCAGGATGGCGCGCGGGTCGGGATCAAACCAATCAATTCCGCCCGCCCGGTTTGCCATCGGGAAGAGGCCCTGGCTGTAGGCGATGAGGAGCAAGGTAGGCGATAAGTTCATTCGGGTAGGAGCGGGATCACCGCCTTACCTGGCTCGCACCAGGCGATAAATCGTGGTGATGTCGCCGTAATAAATGTAGCCATCCGGCCCTTGCACCAGATCAAGGTGGCAAGGCTTGTCGAAGCCGGTTTCAATGCGCTCCGACTTGCGCAGGTGATAGCCATCTTCGGTTAACTCAAGGCGGATCATTTTGCCGACATGCCACGAGCAGAAGAACATATTGCCCTTCCATTCGGGGAAGGCGTCGCCAGTGTAAAACATGATGCCGGTGGGGCTGATGGTGGGGGTGAAGTAGAGCAGGGCTTTGTTGTAAGGGTAGTCGGCGGGCAGGTTATTGTCTTCGCACAGGCCATCAGCGTGCCAACCGTAGTCGCCGCCGGGGACGATCAAGTTGATCTCGTCGTCGCAGTCGCCGCCGTTCTCGGCGCCATACAGCCAGCCGTTGGCTGGGTTGAAGGTGAAGTCGAACATGTTGCGCAGGCCGCGGGCGAAGATGGTGCTATTAGGGTCGGGGTTGTCGGGCGCGGGGGAGGCTGGAAACGTCGTCGGGTCAACCCGGTGCAGTTTGCCCTGTGGCGAGTCCGGCTCGTTAGATGCGAACACGTTGTTGGTCGAACCGGCGGAGATGTACAACATGCCATCCGGCCCGAAATGCAAGCCGCCGCCGTTGAGAATAGTGGATGTTTCAAACGCAATCTTGAATTCAAATGACACCTGCTCGTCAGTCGCCTTGTCATCCTTCACGGTAAAACGCGAGATGCGGTTGACGAGCGCGTCGCCGCGCGTGTAAAACACCCACAGGTAGCCGTCCTCGGCAAAGTTCGGGGCGAGGGCCAGGCCAAGCAAGCCGCGCTCGCCGCTGGCATCAATGTTGGTGAGGGTGAGAATCGGATCGGATACTTTGCCATCAGGTGTGATAGCGCGCACTGTGCCGTTCTTCTCGGCGATGAACAGCCGGCCATCGGGCGCAAACTCCATCGCCACCGGGAAGCCTACATAGTTGGCGAAGGTTTCGACGTTGTAAATAGCCTGGCCAACCTCTTGGACAGGCGCGGTAGTGAGAGAGAGGGTGGGGGTCGGGGCCGCGGGTTGGGTGAGGGTGGCGGTTGCCCCGGAGCAAGCGGTGAGGAAAAGGATGGAGAATAAGAGAGTGGGCGCAACGCGTGGAGATTTCATGCGGACATTATATCAATTCGTTGCAGGGTACAATTGTCAGCATGAATAAAACGGACTGGCGCGCTGCCGCCATTTTGTTTGTCGTCATTTCATCAGTTTATTTTGCGACCATCGCCGGGATCACGTCGTCGAATGATGGTAGTCACTATGCGCTGGTGCGGGCGCTGGCCGACAAGCACAGTTTTGAGATTTCGGAGTATCTATCTTTCACCGAGAACCAGGATTACGCGCTGAGGGGCGATTTGCGATTTAGCGATCGGCCACCGGGGACGGCGATTCTGACTGCGCCCATTTACGCCGCTTCTCAGGTTCTGCCGCCACCGCTTGTGCCCCTTCATTCAAAACACGACCCCGACAACCCGCGCCTGATTTATGTGCTCTTTGTGCCCGTATTGGCGGCAAGCGCCACGGCCATCATTTTGTTTTGGATTCTACGGGCGCATTTTGCCCTGCCGCTTTGGTCGAGCGTGTTGACTACATTGGCGTTCGCCTTTGGCACGATGACATGGAAATACGGCAGTTTGCTGTACTCGCACGCGACAAGCGGGTTGGTGGTGATGGCGGTAGCCGCATTATTGCTCGTTCGTAGTGACGGCTTTAGCCGTCAAGAGCAAGCGACTAAAGTCGCTACTCCGAACATCGAATTCTGGCTTGGCCTGCTCCTCGGCGTTAGCGTGCTGATGGAATACACCAACATCGTCTTCGTCGCTCTTGCCGGGCTTTACTGGCTCTGGCAGACCTTCTCCCCTTCTCCCCTTCTCCCCCGCTCCCAAGCAAAAGAGAAAATCGTCAGGCTTTTTTTCTTCCTGTTTGGCGGCCTCCTCCCCGCCCTCTTCCTCATGTGGTACAACACCGTCAACTTCGGCGGGCCGCTAAAGCTCTCCACCTTCAATGCCGACACCACCCGCTGGCCGCAAAATCTTTCGTTCCTTGCCGACTTCGCCACGCCCATCTGGATTGGCTTGCCGGCGATGCTGTTTTACGGTAGTGACAACCAGGGTCTGTTCTGGCTGGCGCCGGTTTCGCTGTTGGGGCTGGTCGGCTTGAGGGAATTGTGGCAATTTTCGCGGCGTGAGTTTGCGTTGATCGTCGGCGGCTTCGCGGTGATGTTACTGTTGTTCAGCACCAGCACGACGTTCAACCCGTTCACAAATGACGGGCGGTATCTCACGCCGTTTCTGGGGCTGTGGTTTGTGGCGGTGGGGTTTGGGATTTCCTGGGTACAGTCGCGGATACAATCCGCTCCCACGAATTTCCTTATTTCCTTCTTTCCCCCGTTGATAATTTATGGCCTACTCCTCCTCTCCATTCGTAATCAAATCATGCACATTGCCTTTTCGTGGGGCCACGATTTGAATCTGGCGGGGCTGAGGCCGTGGGCCGCCGTGCCGGAAAACATTGCGGTGCTGTGGCAAACCGTGTTCCCTAACACGCTGAACCTGCCGCTGTGGTGGGGAGTGTTGGCGGTGGGGTGGTTGGGGTGGCGGTTGTGGCAGGAGAGAGGACGGGCCGCGGAGCTTGGATCACTGAAGCACTGAAAAAATTGAGGTGCACGGAGTCGCAGATCAGTGCGCCTCAGTGATACAGTGGTTCAAGGGACCGGGCGCTGCGCCCGTGCAAATACTTCTGGCACTCCTCTTCTGAGGTGTGCGCGTCACGCGCGCCAGCGCCACCAATCTGGGATGAGTATCCGCTCCGCGCCCGGCTCCCATGGAAACACCAACACAGTCGTTAGCACCATCGGTTAGAAAGGGCACACGCCCGGATTCTCGACATCAATTCGAGGCGCTCCACCTTCGGGCAGCATAAATGTCGCATAGACCACCACATCCTCGGCACCTTCATTCCTGTGAGAATGTCTCTTGTGGTAAACCCTTCGACTACAGAATGCCAGCTGATTCACGAATATCACCACCTCCTTGCCTCTTCCCATCGTGCAGTAGGTTGATGAACTGGGAAGAATGAAATGTTGATAACTTTTAGTTTCGAGTTGCTATGACCTCAAGATATTCTGATTCGAGATATGTTGTGCCGTCTGTGGCTCGGTTATGCTCCGACCACAGTTGCTCCAAGTCGTGCCGTAGCGCAACCTGCCCATTGGCGTCAAGCGCCGCGAATGCCCGCTGCGTTGGGCCGTAGTATGTGCGAAAGAACTCGACTACCTCGAATGGCGGAAATGGATATTTGAATGGATACATTTGCCGCGTCATTTGCACATCTGCGATACCATCGTACAGTCGTTCATGGACGGTGGCCTCATCGCCCCACTTCGCAGGCGGAGGTATATTAGGCGGCGGTGGCACATGCTTGCCGTTGACCTTGAACATCTGGCCGATAAATCCACTGGGTGTCCAGTTGGCCATGGCAATTCGTCCACCGGCTCGGCAAACGCGCGCTAACTCAGTCACGACCATTTCAGGTCGGGGCGCGAACATCGCTCCGAACATAGTCACGATGGCATCAAAAGTTCCATCGTCATAGGGCAACTGCTCAACATCGCCCTCATCGAACTGAATCGTCAGCCCCGCGGATTCGGCGCGCATGCGCCCCCGTTCAAGTAGATTCGTGGCAATATCAACGCCAGTCACGGTTGCTCCGGCGCGCGCAGCGGGTATAGTCAAATTGCCACTGCCACATGCCACGTCGAGCACGCGAGTGCCTGGCGCAAGGGCAAGGCGTGCGATAAATTCCTCTGCGCCCGATTCAAGATACTTCGCGAAGTGACCGTAGTCACCGGCCATCCAAGTGGCCTTGAGACGGGCTTTCAAAGATTCCATCTCGGGTGTAATGGCGCTCATAGTCTGCCTCCTTTTAGAAACGTTTCTACCTCGATGCCGGTTCTGCCTCGCTGGCAGGTGTAGCCATCTCTTCAGGGCAAAGCGGCTCCAGCCGATACAACGCCCTCTGCGCGCACGTCAGTTCGGGAATGTAGCGATTGGCTTGTGTCCAGGCAATTAATTCGTCCAACGAGGCATCAATCCGCCAAAGGGCCACACTGCCATCCACGAAACCGACGACGGCCTCGCGCCCATCCGGGCTAAAGGCCGCGGTGTGGACACCGGCGTTTGAGCCGGTATAGCGACGAATGACCTCCCCGGTGTTCAAATCCCAGATGATGGTCGTGTTGTCGCCGGAGCCGCCCAAGCCAAAGCGGCCATCGGGCGTAATTTGTACCTGAAAGACTGCCGCACTGTGGTCGGTGAAGCGATGGAGAATAGAGCCAGTCGCCACATCCCAATAGATGGCGGTGTTGTCCCAGGCCCCGGAGAATGCCCGCTGGCCGTCTGCGCTAAACATCACTTTGCCAACCAGGCTGGTATGTCCCTCGAACTGGCGGATTTCCGAACCGGTGGCTACATCCCACAGAATGACTTTGCCACTGCCCAAACCGGTGAGAATGGTTCGCCCGTCCGGGCTGAAAGCCGCGCTCAAGGCTGCGGCGGGCGGGGAGGGATCGTCATTCTCGTACCCTGTCAATCGCAGGATTTCTTGCCCGGTTGCCACATCCCACAGGATGATGACTCCCCGGGTGCCAGCCGAGACTGCGGTGCGCCCATCGGGACTCAAGTCTACCCACACCGCCCCCGCCGGATGGCCGACGAAGCGTCGAACTTCCTCGCCCGTTTCAACATCCCACAAAACCACATCGCTGGGTTCATTGATGAATTGCCCGGTGCCAATCAGAGCCGTCCGCCCATCGGGTGAGAATGCAACGCCGGTTAGCGGGCGCGGGTGGGTATAGCGCCGAATTTCCTCGCCCGTTTGGATGTCCCAGAGTATCGCGGTGCCATCTAATGAGGTGGAGAGTGCCGTATGCCCATCGGGACTGCGAACCGTTCTCCACACCCAGCTCGTCTGCCCAGCGAAACGGCGGATCACCTGGCCGCCTTCAAGGTCCCACAAGCGCAGGGTGCCATCACTCGAACTTGAAACGGCGGTGCGGCTATCCGGGCTAAAGGCCACGCTCAGGGCAAACTTTTCGTGCCCTTGAAAGTGGCTAATGGGTTGCCCGGTAGCGATATCCCATAAAATCACGGTCGCATCTCCGCCGCCGGTTAGCGCCCGCCCCCCATCTGGGCTGAAGGCCACATCCTGCACCCAACCGCGATGCCCGTAGAAACGCCGGATAACGTTCCCGGTGGCGATGTCCCACAAAATCATGACAGATTCTTCTCCGCCAGAAAGTACCTGGCTGCCGTCGGGGCTGAAGGCGATATTTAGCACTGGGTTTGCATGCCCCTCTCCATTCGCGCCAAAGCGGCGAATGACCTGCCCGGTTGAAACATCCCAAAGAATCATCGTCTTATCGCGTGAGCAGGAGAGCGCCGTGCTTCCCTCCGGGCTGAACGCCACGCAATTTACTGCGTCAGTATGCCCTTTTCCATAAGGGTTTTATCTTCCCCGCCAGAAAGCGCAATGCGCCCATCGGAACTAAAGGCGCCGATACGAACAAAACCTGTGTGACCTTCGAAGCGGCGAATGAGCGCGCCAGTCTCGATATCCCACAAAATCAGCGTGCCATCCCCTGAGGCCGATAATGCCATGCCGCCATCCGGGCTGAAAACCGCGCTACTTGTCCAGCCGCGATGTCCCTCAAACTGGCGGATAATCTCACCTGTTTGCAAATTCCACAACAACACGGTTTCTTGTTCCCAGCCAGTGGTCAGGGCGGTATGCCCACCTGGACTCACGTCAACAAAGTTGATTGTGCCACTCGGACTTAAGAAACGACGGATTGTTCCCGGCGCATAAGCCGCCTCGCCCAGGGCTACCTGCGCTTTGAGCGAGAGTGGGTCGAGCGTCGTCGCTTGCAAGGCCAAGGCAATCGCCTGGTCGGTGTTGCCATTCGCCAGCGCCGCCTGTGAGCCTGAAACCAGCGCCAGGTTTTGTGACTCGGCCGCATTCTGTTTAGCCCGGGTTGCATTTTGATTCGATTGCAGGCCAAACAACCCAGCCAACACGGCCAACACTATCGCGACGGCTCCAACGGCAGTGATAACCCGATTGCGAAGGCGTAACCGAGTTGCCGATTGCCGCTCGGTCTCGGCCAATTTGCGGGCGGTCTCCAATTCGCGCTGTTGCCTCTCACGCTCCTCAGCCTCGCGCCGATCACGTTCGGCAATGCCAGCCTTAAGATAGGCTTGTTCATCATCTGTTAACGCGACGGTGGTGTTTGTTGCCCAGCCCTCGAACTGCTCCAGTCGCGCGCCGGTCAGTAGAAAACTCACATCGTGATTAGCGCGCTCGCCGTGCCATTCCGTTGCGGCGACGGCCAATTGCCTCTGCATCCGCACGTCGGCGCGGCTCTCGTTGAGCCACTCGCGCAGGCGCGGCCATTCGCGGAGCAAGGCTTCGTGCGCCACCTCCACCGTCGGCCCGCGCGTGAGCGGGTCGCGGTCGAAGGAGAGGAGGCGCGACTTGCCAAAGGCCTCGAGGGCCCTGGTAATTGGTAATTGGTTATTAGTTATTGATTCGAGTTCGGCGCGGAGGACGCGGCGACGGGTGTCTTCGACTCCTTCGCCCAACGTCACCAATCGCAAGAACAATTGTCGCGTTGCTGATTGACTTGCTTCATCCAGACTCGTGAATGCCT